>JAWOGY010000137.1:0-17773 GCA_046496425.1 Vicinamibacterales bacterium | reverse complement strand
GTTCACCGTGGTACTCTCCGAGATCGGCGACAAGAAGATCAACGTCATCAAGGCCGTTCGCGAAGTGACCAGCCTCGGGCTGAAGGAAGCCAAGGACCTGGTCGAGGGCGTGCCGAAGCCGATCAAGGAAGGCGTGCCGAAGGCCGAGGCCGAGGCGATCAAGAAGAAGTTCGAGGACGCCGGCGCGAAGGCCGAGATCAAGTAATGCGGCGTCCGGGCGCGCACCCCGGTCCGGGGTGCGCGCGCCCGACGTGTTGGTCGCGTGGTTGGCACGCGAGGCGCCCGCCCGTCGCCGCGTGTCTGTTGGCCCCCAGGCCTTAGTCCCGAGAGCAGCATGTACAGCCTTCCGAAGAACGTCTATCGCGAGCGCATCGACTTCTCGAAGATCAAGACCACGGTTCCCATCCCGAACCTGATCGAGATCCAGCGGAAGTCGTACGAGCGGTTCCTGCAGATGGACCGGCTCCCGAACGAACGGGAAGACATCGGCCTCCAGTCGGTGTTCAAGTCCGTCTTCCCGATCAGCGACTTCCGGGAGAATTCGTCGCTGGAGTTCATCGAGTACTCCATCGGCAACTGGGAGTGCAAGTGCGGCAAGCTCCAGGGGCTGCAGCACATGCGCCAGCCGTGCACGAACTGCGGCAACATGCTCGTCGCCGACCCGTACGGGGAGCACGACGTGCTCTGCCCGCGGTGCGGCCGGGCCAACGAGGCGCGCGGCGACGTGTGCGACATCTGCGGCACCACGGTCTTCCTGAAGGACAAGTACGACGTCGCCGAGTGCCAGGAGCGCGGCATGACGTACGCCGTGCCGCTCAAGGTGACCATCCGCCTCGTCGTCTGGAACAAGGACCCCGAGACGGGCGCCAAGACCATCCGCGACATCAAGGAGCAGGAGGTCTATTTCGGCGACATCCCGCTGATGACCGACAACGGGACGTTCATCATCAACGGGACCGAGCGCGTCATCGTCTCGCAGCTGCACCGCTCGCCGGGCGCCTTCTTCCACTCGGAGGACAAGGCGCTCTATGTCGCCCAGGTCATCCCGTACCGCGGGTCGTGGGTCGAGTTCGAGTACGACGCGAAAAACCTCCTGTACGTGCGCATCGACCGCAAGCGCAAGTTTCTCGCCACCGTGTTTTTGCGGGCCCTCGGCCTGCGGGGCGGCGACGAGATCCTGCGCACCTTCTTCTCGGTGGACCGCCTCTACCTCCGGCAGGGCGGCCTCTACTGGGCCGTGGCCGACTCGATTGTCGGCCTCCGCGCCGGCGAGGACATCGCCATCCCCGGGACCGAGACGGTCATCACCAAGGGCCGCAAGCTGACGCAGGGCGCCGTCAAGTCGCTGCGGGCGGCCGGCGTCGAGGCGGTCCGTGTCGACGAGGCGGAGCGCGAGGGCGCCGTCTCGGCGTCGGACGTCGTCGATCCCGAGACGGGCGAGATCATCCTGGAGGCGAACGAGGAGGTGACGCACCGCGTCATCGCCATCGCCCAGGAGAAGGGCGTCGACCGCATCGAGGTCTTCTTCCCCGAGCGCGACGAGGTCGGGCCGACCATTTCGACGACGTTGAAGAAGGACCCGGTCCACACCCACGAAGAGGCGCTCATCGAGATCTACCGCCGGCTCCGGCCGGGCGACCCGCCCACGCTGGACAGCTCGCGGTCGCTCTTCGAGAACATGTTCTTCAACCCGCAGAAATACGACTTCTCGCGGGTGGGCCGCCTCAAGCTCAACACGAAGCTCGGCCTGACGACGCCGCTCGAGGAGAAGATCCTGCATCCGCAGGACTTCTACGAGGTGATCCGCTACCTGCTGAAGCTGCGGAAGAACCCGGCGTACGTGGACGACATCGACCACCTCGGCAACCGGC
The DNA here is from genome assembly GCA_046496425.1 of Vicinamibacterales bacterium. Taxonomy (GTDB): domain Bacteria; phylum Acidobacteriota; class Vicinamibacteria; order Vicinamibacterales; family JAKQTR01; genus JAKQTR01. The sequence continues at coordinate 15,902 of JAWOGY010000137.1, read as the reverse complement.
GCGTGCGGTCGGTCGGCGAGCTGCTCGAGAACCAGTTCCGCATCGGCCTGGTCCGGATGGAGCGCGCGATCAAGGAGAAGATGTCGGTCTACCAGGAAATGGCGACCGCCATGCCGCACGACCTGATCAACGCCAAGCCGGTGATGGCCGCGATCCGGGAGTTCTTCGGCTCCTCGCAGCTTTCGCAGTTCATGGACCAGACCAACCCCCTCTCGGAGGTCACGCACAAGCGCCGGCTGTCGGCCCTCGGGCCCGGCGGCCTCTCGCGCGAGCGCGCGGGCTTCGAGGTCCGCGACGTCCACCCGACGCACTACGGCCGCATCTGTCCCATCGAGACGCCGGAAGGCCCGAACATCGGCCTGATTTCCTCGTTGTCCTCGTACGCCCGGATCAACGAGTTCGGCTTCATCGAGTCGCCGTACCGCAAGGTGAAGGACGGGAAGATCGTCGACTACGCGGCCATCACGAACGCGGGCACGAGCAAGCACAAGATCGGCGACGTGGTCCTCCTCTCCGACATCGTCGAGGAGTCGGGCGGGAAGCGGCGCATCAAGAAGGGCATCGAGTTCGAGCCTCACCCGTTCTACCTCTCCGCGTGGGAAGAGGACCAGTACATCGTCGCCCAGGCCAACGTGTCGGTGGGCGAGGACGGGCGGCTGGTCGAAGACCGGGTCAACGCGCGGCAGGCCGGCAACTTCATCCTGGCGCAGCGCGACTCGGTCCAGTACGTCGACGTGTCGCCGAAGCAGCTCGTGTCGGTGGCCGCCTCGCTCATCCCCTTCCTGGAGCACGACGACGCGAACCGCGCGCTGATGGGCTCGAACATGCAGCGCCAGGCGGTGCCGCTGCTCCGCGCCCGGGCGCCGTTCGTCGGCACGGGCATGGAGTACATCACCGCGCGCGACTCGGGCGCCTGCGCCGTCGCGCGCCGCTCGGGCACGGTCGACTACGTCGACTCGCAGCGCATCGTCGTCCGCGTCGCGGGCGAGGACGACACCGTGAGCCGGGAGATGGGGGCCGACATCTACCCGATGACGAAGTTCAAGCGGTCCAACCAGAACACCTGCATCAACCAGAAGCCCATCATCCGGGTGGGGCAGAAGGGGGAGAAGGGGCAGGTCCTGGCCGACGGGCCCTGCACGGAGCTCGGCGAGCTGGCGCTCGGCCGCAACGTCCTGGTGGCGTTCATGCCGTGGCGCGGCTACAACTTCGAGGACGCGATCCTCGTCTCCGAGCGGATGGTGAAGGACGACTACTACACCTCGATCCACATCGAGGAGTTCGAGATCGAGTCGCGCGACACGAAGCTCGGGCCCGAGGAGATCACGCGCGACATCCCGAACGTGTCGGAGACGTTCCTGCGCGACCTCGACGAGAGCGGCATCATCCGCCTGGGCGCCTCGGTCAAGGCGGGCGACATCCTGGTGGGCAAGGTCACGCCGAAGGGCGAGACCCAGCTGACGCCCGAGGAGAAGCTGCTGCGCGCGATCTTCGGCGAGAAGGCGGGCGACGTCCGCGACGCCTCCCTCATCTGCCCGCCGGGCGTCGAGGGGATCGTCGTCGGCGTGAAGATCTTCTCCCGCAAGGGCATCGAGAAGGACGACCGGGCCAAGGCCATCGAGGCCGAAGAGCTCGAGCTGATGGAGAAGAACCTGCAGGACGAGGTGCGCATCCTCTACGACGAGATGAAGAAGCGCGCCGTGCAGATCCTGGTCGGGCAGACGCTGCGCTCGGACCTGTACGACGACGACGGCCGCGAGAAACTGCTGAAGAAGGGCGCCGTGCTGACGGCCGACGTCCTGGCCGGGATGCCCTACACGGCCGTGTCGCGGATCCGCGTCGCGGGCGAGGATCCTCGCATCGAGAGCGACCTGCGCGACCTCGACGAGCGCACCAAGCGCCAGGTCGAGGTGGTGGGCCAGCTGTTCGAGGAGAAGAAAGAGAAGGTGCGCCGCGGCGACGAGCTGCCCCCGGGGGTCATCAAGCTCGTGAAGGTCTACGTCGCCATGAAGCGCAAGCTGTCGGTGGGCGACAAGATGGCCGGCCGGCACGGCAACAAGGGCGTCATCGCGCGGATCCTCCCCGAGGAGGACATGCCGTACATGCCCGATGGCACGCCGGTGGAAATCGTGCTGAACCCGCTCGGCGTCCCGTCCCGCATGAACGTCGGCCAGATCCTGGAGACGCACCTCGGCTGGGCGGCCCGCGCGCTCGGGTTGTACTTCGCGACGCCGGTCTTCGACGGCGCGACCGAGAGCGAGATCAAGAGCTGGCTGGGGCGGGCCGGGCTCTCCTCGTCGGGCAAGACACGGCTCTTCGACGGGATGACGGGCGACGGGTTCGAGCAGGACGTGACGGTGGGCTACATCTACATGCTCAAGCTGTCGCACCTGGTCGACGACAAGATCCACGCGCGGTCGATCGGACCGTACTCGCTCATCACCCAGCAGCCGCTGGGCGGCAAGGCGCAGTTCGGCGGCCAGCGCTTCGGCGAGATGGAGGTCTGGGCGCTCGAGGCGTACGGCGCCGCGCACATCCTCCAGGAGCTCCTCACCGCGAAGTCGGACGATGTGACCGGCCGCGCGAAGGTGTACGAGTCGATCGTCAAGGGCGACGCGTCGTTCACGGCGGGCCTGCCCGAATCGTTCAACGTGCTCATCCGCGAGCTCCAGTCGCTCTGCCTGGATGTGGAGCTGCTCAAGACCAAGAAGAAGCCGCTGCCGCCGGAGGAGATTGCGCCCCCGGAGGAGCCGGTGTTGCAGGAAGCCTAAACGCCCATGAGACCAAGCTTCGACGCGAAGGGCTCGTTGATGCCCGATTTCGACGCCATCCGGATCAGCCTGGCGTCGCCGGACAAGATCCTGTCGTGGTCCCACGGCGAGGTGACCAAGCCGGAGACCATCAACTACCGGACCTTCAAGCCCGAGCGTGACGGCCTGTTCTGCGCGAAGATCTTCGGGCCGATCACGGACTGGGAGTGCCTCTGCGGCAAGTACAAGCGGATGAAGCACCGCGGCGTCATCTGCGACAAGTGCGGCGTCGAGGTGACCCAGGCCAAGGTGCGCCGGGAGCGGCTGGGCCACATCACGCTGGCCACGCCGGTCAGCCACGTGTGGTTCTTCAAGGGCCTGCCGAGCCGCATCGGCCACCTGCTCGACATCGCCCTGCGCGATCTCGAGCGCGTGCTGTACTTCGAGGCCTACGTGGTGGTGGACGCCGGCGACACCGACCTCAAGCCGAACCAGCTGCTCAGCGAGGAGCAGTTCCGCAAGGCGAAGGAGGATTACGGCTTCCGGTTCCGCGCGCAGATGGGCGCCGAGGCCATCAAGGAGCTGCTGAAGCGGATCGACGTCGAGCACCTGTCGCAGGAACTGCGCGATCGGATGAAGGGCGAGTCCTCCGCGCAGAAGAAACTCAAGTACGCCAAGCGCCTGAAGGTGATCGACGCGTTCCGCAAGTCGACCAACCGGCCCGAGTGGATGATCCTGGACGTCATTCCGGTGATCCCGCCCGAGCTGCGGCCGCTGGTGCCGCTCGACGGCGGGCGCTTCGCCACGTCGGACCTGAACGACCTCTACCGGCGCGTGATCAACCGGAACAACCGCCTGAAGAAGCTCATCGAGCTGAAGGCGCCGGACGTCATCATCCGGAACGAGAAGCGCATCCTGCAGGAGGCGGTCGACGCCCTGTTCGACAACGGGCGCCGGGGCCGCGTGCTGCGAGGCGCGAACAACCGCCCGCTCAAGTCGCTCTCCGACACGCTCAAGGGCAAGCAGGGCCGGTTCCGCCAGAACCTGCTCGGCAAGCGCGTCGACTATTCCGGCCGCTCCGTCATCGTCGTCGGGCCCGAGCTGAAGCTGAACCAGTGCGGCCTGCCGAAGAAGATGGCCCTGGAGCTCTTCAAGCCGTTCATCTACAACAAGCTCGAAGAGCGGCAGATGGTGCAGACCATCAAGCAGGCCAAGGAGATGGTCGAGCAGTCGCGGCCCGAGGTGTGGGACATCCTCGAGGAGGTCATCCGCGAGCACCCCGTGCTGCTGAACCGCGCGCCGACGCTGCACCGCCTGGGCATCCAGGCGTTCGAGCCCGTGCTCGTGGAAGGCAAGGCCATCCGCATCCACCCGCTCGTCTGCACGGCGTTCAACGCCGACTTCGACGGCGACCAGATGGCGGTGCACATCCCGCTGTCGCCCGAGGCGCAGATCGAGGCTTCGGTGCTGATGATGTCGTCGAACAACGTCCTGTCGCCCGCCAGCGGAGCGCCCATCGCGATCCCGTCGCAGGACATCGTGCTCGGCATCTACTACCTCACCAAGGCGAAGAAGGACGCCCGCGGCGAGGGCCGCGCCTTCGCGAGCATCGACGACGTGCTGCTGGCCCAGCAGGCCGGCGAGGTCGAGATGCTGACGCCCATCCGGATGCGGTACTCCGGCGAACTGCTGGATCTCACCGCGTCGCGCGACAACCAGGACGTCCTGCACACCGAGCTGCAGACGGTCACCGGCAAGGTGATCAACACCACCGTCGGCCGGGTCATCCTGAACGACGCCACCCCGGAGGGCATGCCCTTCGTCAACGGGCTGCTCAAGAAGAAGGGGCTGCAGCAGGTCGTGCAGTACTGCTACCTGCGCTTCGGCCTCCAGAAGACCGTCGAGATGCTCGACGGCCTGAAGGACCTCGGGTTCCTGTCAGCCACCCGGTCGGGCCTCTCCATCGGCATCGACGACCTGATCGTGCCGCCCGAGAAGGAGAAGCTGGTCGACGAGGCCCGGCAGGAAGTGATCCGCGTCGAGCAGCAGTACCTCGAGGGCGCGATCACCAACGGCGAGCGCTACAACAAGGTGATCGCCATCTGGTCGGAGGTCACCGAGCGCATCGCGGACCGCATGTTCGGCGGCATGCAGTCGCTCGACAAGGAAGAGGGCGCCTTCAACGCGGTCTACATCATGGCCGACTCCGGCGCCCGCGGCAGCAAGCAGCAGATCCGCCAGCTGGCCGGCATGCGCGGCCTCATGGCGAAGCCGTCGGGCGAGATCATCGAGACGCCCATCACGTCGAACTTCCGTGAAGGCCTCACGGTGCTCCAGTACTTCATCTCCACGCACGGCGCCCGCAAGGGCCTGGCCGACACGGCGCTGAAGACTGCGGACTCGGGCTACCTGACGCGCCGGCTCGTCGACGTGGCGCAGGACGTGATCATCCACGAGCCCGACTGCGGCACCCTCGACGGCATCGAGGCACAGGCCATCGTCGAGGGTGGCGAGACAATCGAGCCGCTCCGCGACCGCATCATCGGGCGCGTCGCCCTCGAGCGAGTCGCCGACCCGTTCACCGACGAGACGCTGGCGGATGCGAACGAGGAGATCACCGAGGAACTCGGCGCCGCCATCCAGGACGCCGGCATCGAGCGCGTCAAGATCCGCTCCGTGCTGACCTGCGAGAGCCGACGCGGCGTGTGCGCGCGCTGCTACGGCCGGGACCTCGCCACCGGACGCCTCGTCGAGATGGGCCAGGCCGTGGGCGTCATCGCCGCGCAGTCGATCGGCGAGCCCGGCACCCAGCTGACGATGCGGACCTTCCACATCGGCGGCACGGCCTCCCGGATCGCCGACCAATCGACGCTCGAGTCGAGCCACGCGGGCACGGTCCGCTTCCACGGCCTCCAGATCGTCGAGGGCCGCGGCGCGACGTTCGTCGTCATGAACCGCAACGGATCCATCGTCGTCCAGGATGACAAGGGGCGCGACCGCGAGCGCCACCAACTGGTCTACGGCGCCCGCCTGATGGTCCGCGACGGCCAGCAGGTCGATTCGACCGCGGTGCTGGCCGAATGGGATCCGTACACCGTGTCGATCCTGAGCGACGGCCCGGGCCTGGTCCGGTTCAAGGACATCCTGGAGGGCCAGACGGTCCACGAGGAAGTCGACGACGTGACCGGCCTCTCGCGCAAGATCATCATCGATTCGCCGGACGAGAAAAAGCAGCCGGCGATGGAAATCAAGCGCAAGGACGGCACGACGCGCCGCTTCCACATGCCGTCGCGCGCCCACCTCATGGTCGACGACGGCCAGGAGGTCATGGCCGGCGACGTGCTGGCGAAGATCCCGCGCGAGACGACGAAGACCAAGGACATCACCGGCGGTCTGCCGCGCGTCGTCGAGCTGTTCGAGGCGCGCAAGCCCCGCGACCCGGCGATCATGAGCGAGATCGACGGCGTGGTGAAGTTCGGCGGCATCGTCAAGGGCCGCCGCAAGGTGCTCATCGTCCCCGAGTCGCAGGCCGAGTCGCGCGAGTACGAGATCCCGCGCGGCGTGCACGTCAGCGTCCAGGAGGGCGAGCCCATCCGCGCCGGCGAGCCGCTGATGGACGGCCCCCGCAACCCGCACGACATCCTGGCCGTCCTCGGCGAGAAGGAGCTGCAGCGCTACCTCGTCAACGAAATCCAGGAGGTCTACCGCCTGCAGGGCGTCACGATCAACGACAAGCACATCGAGACGATCGTCCGCCAGATGATGCGGTGGGTGAAGATCGAGGAGGTCGGCGACACCGAGTTCCTCGTCGAGGACACGGTCGACAAGTTCAGGTTCCGCTCCGAGAACGAGCGCGTGATCATGGAAGGGAAGTTGCCGGCCAAGGGGCGCCCCGTGCTGCTCGGCATCACCAAGGCGTCGCTCTCGACCGAGTCGTTCATCTCGGCCGCGTCGTTCCAGGAGACCACGCGCGTCCTGACGGAAGCGTCGATCTCCGGGAAAATCGACTACCTGCGCGGCCTCAAGGAGAACGTCACCATGGGGCGGCTCATCCCCGCCGGGACGGGCTTCGAGTACTACAAGACGGCGCGCATCCCCGCCGACGAGCCGCCGCCGCCCCCGCCGCCGAGCGAGGAAGAGCTCGAGCTCGAGCGCGAGATGGAGTACATGGTCGAACCGGAAGGGGCAATCAGCCTGCCCGGCGACGTCGACGAATAGCGCCGCCTGCGAGCGCAGGCGGGAGAATCGGGGCGGCAACCGTCGGGTTGCCGCCCCTTTTCGCGTCTTGCGGCGATCCTACCTCGAAGGCGGGAACGGGACGCCGAGGTTGAACCAGCAGGCCACCGGCCGGCCGTCTTTCTCGGCCGGCTTGAACGTCCACTGCCGCACCGCCGCCGCCGCGGCGCCATCGAGCAGCGCGGACTTGCGCGACCCGCGCAGGAGCTTGATGGTCTGCGGCCGGCCGGTCGCATCCACAAGGACCTGGAGCACGACCACGTCCTGTATCTGCCGGCTGGCCGCGTCGGCCGGATACACCGGCGCCACCTGTGTCAGCACGACCGGCTTCGCGTCCACTTCGCTGGTCTGGTATACGCGCCCCGGAACCGGCTGAGTGCCGGGAGCCGCGGGGGCGGCCGGGAGCGACGCTCCGCTGGCCTGCAGCGCGGCAGCGGGGGCCGGAGACACCTGCGGACCTGCTCCGGGCCGGGGCCCGGACGATGGCGACGCGGCCGCCGGCCGCCGGTTGGTATTGGGGCGCGGGGCCTGGGGAGGGGCCGGCGCCGCCGGGGCTTCCAGCGCGGGCGGCGGCTCTGCGGTGAGGAGCGCCGTCGGCAGGTCCGGCCCGGCAGTCGCCTGCGACGGGGCTTCGACGGCGGGCATCGGGGGCGCCGGGACCTCGGGAACGGTGCCCCCTCGCAGGAACATCGTTCCGGCGACGCCGAGCGCGACGATCACAATCCCCGCAAGCCCGGCCAGCACAAGCCCCGAACGCCGGCCGGAAGCCCTCGCCGGCCCGGTCGGCGCGGCGGCGGGCACGCCGTTCTCCGGAGGCAGGGGAATCGAGGGGAGTTCGACGTTCGACCTCGAGACGGCGGGCGGTACGATCTCCGGCATCGCAGCCAACCCCGGAATTGGCGCGAGTCCATGGCCGCCGGAGTCCGCCGGTCCGGCCGATCTGGCGACGGGAATCGGTACGGGCTCTGCTGGCGCGACGGCCGCGTCCGCGGCTGAGGTGACCTGAAGGGTCACGATGGGCGCGACGATGGGAGGCACGGCGGGTGGCGCGGTGGCAAGGGCCGCGAGCGCCGGCGACAACCCGTGTGTCGCGCCGAGAGACGCCGCCGTTTTCAAGTCGGCAACCAGGTCCGCGCCTGTCTGAAACCGATCGGCCGGGCTCTTGGCAAAGGCGCGCTCGAGGACGGCCGCGACCCCCGGCCCCACCTCAGGGTTGAAATGGGTCGGCGGCGTCGGCGCCTCGTGGGCGATCCGGTACATCGTCGTGGCGATGTCGTTGCCCGCGAACGGCCGTTCCCTGGTGATCATCTCGAAGAACACGACGGCGGCCGAGAACAAGTCCGATCGCCCGTCGAGCGAGAGCCCCCTGACCTGCTCCGGCGACATGTAGCTCGGCGATCCCAGCACCGTGCCCGCCTGGGTCATGGTCGACAGGGCCAGCCGCGCGACGCCGAAGTCGGTCACCTTGGCACGGCCGGCCGACGTGACGAGGATGTTCGCCGGCTTGATGTCGCGGTGGACGATCCCCTGGCTTCCTGCGTAGTCGAGCGCGGAGCAGATCTGGCCGAGGAGTTCGACCGCGAGGTCGACGGGGAGCGGCGCGCGTTCGGCGATGATGGCGGAGAGCGGCCGCCCCTCGATGAATTCCATCGCGACGGCCGTCACGCCGCCGTCTTCGATGATGTCGTAAATGGTGACGATGTTCGGGTGCGAGAGCGCTCCGGCGGCTGCGGCCTCGCGGTAGAGGCGTTCGCGGAACTCCCGGGCCTGGGCGTCGGCATTGTCGATGCTGAGGGTCTTCAGCGCCACCGTGCGGCCGATGAGCGGATCGAATCCCTTGTAAACCACGCCCATCGCGCCCCGGCCGAGTTCGCCGAAGGCGCGGTAACGCCCGATGGTGCGGACGACCGTGGTCTCTCCCGAGTCGGATGACATGCGGCTACCCTTGTCGGTTTCCGGATCCGCCGCCCGGCGCCGGCACGGCGGTTCCCGATGTTCGCGCGTATCCGGTGATTATGGCACCGAGCCGGCCGACTTCGCCAGAATCTCGGCGTGCTACGATGCCTCAATCCAGCGAGGCCGCAGGTGAGCCATCCCGGTATTCCCTTTCGCCGTGAGACCGCTCGCGTCGCCGCGGCGATTGCCGCCATTGCGGCGGTCGTGACCTGGCCGCTCCTCCGGCAGGCGTGGCGGGCGCTGCCGGGCGACCTCGGCGATCCGGTGCTGAACACGTTTCTCCTCGGTTGGGGCGCCGCCCGCATGCCGTTCGCCTTCATCGGCGTGTGGAACGCGCCGATCTACTTCCCGCTGAGCGACACGCTGGCGCTCTCCGAGCACATGCTCGGGATTGCCGTCTTCACCGCGCCCGTCATCTGGCTGACCGGCAATCCGGTGCTGGCGCAAAATCTGGCGTTCATCGGGTCGTTCGTGCTCTCCGGCACGGGGATGTACCTCCTCGCGCACTCCCTCTGGGGGCGCAGGGACGCGGCGTTTCTGGCCGCGCTGGCGTTCGCCTTCGCGCCGCACCGCGTCATGCACGTGCCGCATCTGCAGGTACTCATGTCCGGCTGGATGCCGCTCAGCCTGTGGGGACTGCACCGCTACTTCGCAACCGGGTCGCGCCGGTCGCTCGCGGTGTTCGCCGGCGCGTTCGGCGCGCTCGCCATGTCGAACGGCTACTTCCTCTACTTCTTCTCGATCCCGGTGGCGCTCATCGTCATTTGCGAACTCGCCAGATCGGCCATGCCGAACTCCGTCTCCGGGCGCTTCCGGCTGCCCTGGCGGCGCGTCGCTGAGCTCGCGGCGGCCGCGGCGGCCATCCTCGCCATCATCGCTCCGGCGGTGCTGGCCTACCTCCGGGTGCGCCAGGCGTTCGGCTTCCGGCGGGCGGTGGGCGAGATGGAGGCCTTCGGGGCGGCGTGGTCCGACTACCTGCGCATTCCGGCCGGGTTGTGGGCGTGGTCGGGGATCCTTCGGCCCGGTGAGGGCGAGCGCGCGCTCTTTCCAGGCGTCACCATCGTCGTCCTGTCCGCGGCGGCGGCGGTGACGTTCGCCCGGTCGGCGTGGCCCGCCCAGGCGCGGAGGCCGGACGCATGGGCGTGGCACCTCGGGATCTACGGGACCATTCTCGTGCTGGCGGTCTGGCTGTCTGCCGGCCCGTCAGTGCCGGGCCCGTACTGGCTGCTGCTGCGCGTGCTGCCCGGGTTCGACGGCCTCCGGGTCCCTGCCCGCTTCGTCGTCGTGGTGGCGCTCGCGCTGGCGGTGATCGGGTCGGCTGGCGCGGCCTGGCTGTTTGCCCGCCTGCGCCCGCGAGCGGCCGCGACTGCCGCCCTCGTCCTTGGAGCCGCCATCGTCGTCGAGGGCTACGGCGGCCCGATGTACATGGTGCCGTTCCGCCACGACCAGCGGGTCCGGGCACAACTGAACGCGTGGATCAGGAGCGGGCCTCCCGGCGGCGTGGTCGAATTGCCGATCGCCGGCCCCGCGCTCGAGCCGTTCACGCTGGCCTATCAGTACAACACCCTCCTTCACGGTCATCCCATCGTGAACGGCTACAGCGGCTACGGCTACGGTCTGCAGGATTTCCTGGGCGGTCCGGGCTCGCCCGTCACCGACCCTGACGCACTGCCCGGGCTGCTGGAGGGCCTGCGTTCGATTGGCGTCCGCTACGTCGTGGTCCACCAGTCGCTCTTCTCCGACCGGCCGGAATTCGGCTGGCGCGATCCGAAGGATCTTGTCGAGGCGATTGACCGGGCGGCCGGCGCGCGGGGGCGGCAGTTCAACGACGCCGTGGCATGGTTCCTCGCGGCCCCGAGGCCGCGCCTGCCCGTTGACGAAGCCGCGCTCGAGCCGGTGTCCATCGGCGAGTCGATGGTGACCGCCTCGGCGATGGAGGACCGGCTTCGCTATGCCTTCGACGGGGACATCGGCACGAAGTGGCTCTCGGCCGCGCCCCAGGCCGGGGGCGAGTGGGTGAGGCTGTCGTTCGGGGAGGAGGTGGACATCGGCCGGCTCGTCGTGCTGACCAGCCCCTTCGGCGTCGGCGACTATCCCCGGGGCTTCGTGGTGGAATCCGAGGCCGCCGACGGCGGCCGGATGACGTTGTACCAGGGCTCGTTCCTGCCCGCTCTGATCGGAGGGCTCGCGACCGGAGCGCGCGGCGCCCCGGCGGTGCTGGACCTGCCGTCGAACCGGAGCCGGGTGCTCTGGATCCGGCAGACGGGCCGGTCGGAGCGGTGGCAGTGGGCGATTCACGAACTGCAGGTGTCCAGGCGCCGCGCGCGCTGAGCAGCCCCCCAGGCCGGAGACTTGCATCGTTCTGGCGACCGTGCTATCTTTGACAGGTTCTTCGGTTGCTAGGACACCCTATCTAGTAACCGCCGCCTGGTAGGCAATGCGGAAAGATCCGCTCCTCGGCGAGTAAACACATCTCATAGGGTCACCACTCCCGGGTGCCAAGCTGCCGCGTTCGCGGCGGTTTCTAGGCCCGAGAGGACTTCCGGCGGTCGGCGGGCGTGACGGTTCGCCTCGGCGACGCGGGAGTTGCAGTCAGGATTGACGGCTGGCGTGAGCGCCGGTAGTCGGCGTGGAGCGTCGCCGTCGGTTGTGTGTTGTACGGAGCAGCCGTGCCGACGATCAGCCAACTCGTTCGCAAGGGGCGCGAGAGACTCGTCATCAAGACCAAGAGTCCCGCGCTTCAGGACAATCCGCAGAAGCGGGGAGTGTGCGTCCGCGTGTTCACGCAGACGCCCAAGAAGCCGAACTCGGCCCTCCGCAAGGTGGCGCGGGTGCGCCTGACGAACGGGATCGAGGTCACCACCTACATCCCCGGCGTCGGGCACAACCTGCAGGAGCACTCGCTGGTGCTCATCCGCGGAGGCCGCGTGAAGGACCTCCCCGGCGTTCGCTACCACGTGATCCGCGGAACGCTCGACGCCGTCGGGGTGGCGGGCCGCAAGCAGGGTCGATCGAAATACGGCGCCAAGAGGCCGAAGCAGTAGGACCGACGCTATGCCACGCAGACGAGAAGTTCCCAAGCGCGAGCTGCTGCCGGACCCCGTGTACGGCAACACGCTGGTCACCAAGTTCGTCAACACGGTGATGAAGGGCGGCAAGCGGAGCACGGCGGAAGCCATCATCTACCGCGCCTTCGACATCATCAAGGACAAGACCGGCGACGACCCGGTCAAGGTCTTCAAGAAGGCGGTCGACAACGTCAAGCCGACGCTCGAAGTCAAGTCGCGCCGCGTTGGCGGGTCGAACTACCAGGTGCCGATCGAGGTCAATCCGAACCGGCGCCTCTCGCTGAGCATCCGCTGGCTCGTCCAGTACTCGCGGTCGCGCGGCGACGGCAAGACGATGCACGAGAAGCTCGCGAACGAGTTCATGGACGCGGCCAACCTCCGCGGCGGGGCGGTCAAGAAGAAGGAAGACACCCACCGCATGGCGGAAGCCAACAAGGCCTTCGCGCACTTCCGCTGGTAGGCGAAAGGCAGCAGAGCCCGTATGCCCCGGACCACCCCGCTCGCTCGGACGCGTAACATCGGCATCATGGCCCACATCGATGCCGGGAAGACGACGACCACTGAGCGCATCCTGTTCTACACCGGCATCACCTACAAGCTGGGTGAGGTCCACGAGGGGACCGCGGTGATGGACTGGATGGAGCAGGAGCAGGAGCGGGGCATCACGATCACCTCGGCCGCGACGACGTGTTTCTGGCGCGACCACCGGGTCAACATCATCGACACGCCGGGCCATGTCGACTTCACCGCCGAGGTCGAGCGCTCGCTGCGTGTCCTCGACGGGGCGGTGGCGGTCTTCGACGCCGTGTCCGGCGTCGAGCCCCAGTCGGAAACCGTCTGGCGCCAGGCGGACAAGTACCGCGTCCCGCGCATCTGCTTCGTCAACAAGATGGACCGGGTGGGCGCGGACTTCACGGAAACGGTCGCCCAGATTGTCAGCAAGCTCCAGGCGAACCCGGTCGTCATCCAGTTGCCGATTGGTGCCGAGTCGAATTTCCTGGGCGTCATCGACCTGGTCCGGATGAAGGCGCTGACCTACAAGGACGAGACGCTCGGCGCGGACTACGAGGTCGGCGACATCCCGGCGGAGTACAGGGCCGAGGCCGACGCGGCGCGGGAGCGCCTGATCGAGAAGGTGACCGAGGTCGACGACCGGCTCCTCGAGAAGTACCTGCACGGCGAGGCGATCACCGAGGACGAGATCAAGGCCGCCCTGCGGAGGCGGACGGTGGAGTCGGTGCGCCACGAGAAGGCGCCGTTCGTGCCGGTGGTCTGCGGCTCGGCGTTCAAGAACAAGGGCGTGCAGCCGCTGCTCGACGCGCTGGTGGATTACCTGCCCTCGCCGATCGACATCCCGTCGGTGGTCGGCCTGGTGCCCGGCAGCACCGAGGAGCAGCTTGAGCGGCCCTCGTCGGACGACGCGCCGTTCTCGGCCCTGGCGTTCAAGATCATGACCGACCCGTTCGTCGGCCAGCTCTCGTTCATCCGGGTCTACTCGGGCGTCATGCAGTCGGGCAGCTCGGTGTTCAACTCGACCAAGGGCCGGACCGAGCGGGTGGGCCGCCTCCTCAAGATGCACGCGAACAAGCGCGAGGAGATCAAGGAAGTCTACGCGGGCGACATCGCGGCGGCGGTCGGGCTGCGGAGCGTGACGACGGGCGACACGATCTGCAACGAGAAGCACCCGATCCTGCTCGAGTCGATGGACTTCCCCGAGCCGGTCATCGCGCTGGCCATCGAGCCGAAGACCAAGGCCGACCAGGAGAAGCTGGGCCAGGGCCTGGCGAAGCTGCAGGCCGAGGATCCGACGTTCCGCGTGGCCACCGACATCGAGACCGGGCAGGTGGTCATCCGCGGCATGGGTGAGCTGCACCTGGAGATCATCGTCGACCGCCTGAAGCGCGAGTTCAGCGTCGAGGCCAGCGTGGGCCGCCCGCAGGTGGCCTACAAGGAGACGCTCACGAAGCCGGCCTCCGGCGAGGGCCGGTACGTGCGCCAGACGGGCGGCCGCGGGCAATACGGGCACGCGAAGATCCGCGTCGAGCCGAGCGGCCCCGGCGAGGGCTTCGAGTTCGTCAACGACATCGTGGGCGGCACCATCCCGCGCGAGTACATCAAGCCCATCGAGGAGGGCATCCGCGAGGCGCTCACCGCAGGCGTCCTGGCGAGCTACCCGGTGGCCGACGTGCGCGTGACGCTCTACGACGGCTCGTTCCACGAGGTCGACTCGAACGAGATGGCGTTCAAGATCGCCGGGTCGATGGCGTTCAAGGACGCGGCGAGAAGCGCCGGCCCGGTGCTGCTCGAGCCGGTGATGCGCGTCGAGGTGGTGGTGCCCGAGGAGTACATGGGCGACATCATGGGCGACCTCAACAGCCGGCGCGGCCGGATCACGGCGATGGAGGCCCGCGGCGGCACGCAGATCGTGCGCGCGCGCGTGCCCCTGTCGGAGATGTTCGGGTACGCGACGGACCTGCGTTCTCGCACGCAGGGCCGCGCCACCTTCACGATGCACTTTGATCGGTACGAGCAGGCGCCCCAGCAGGTGAGCGACGAGGTCGTCGCCCGCATCACGGGCCGCTGACGGCTCGGGGCAATCATCAACCAGGGACGCGAAGCGCACCAACGGAGACAGTCATGGCGAAGGAAAAATTCGATCGTTCCAAGCCGCACGTGAACGTGGGCACGATTGGGCACATTGACCACGGCAAAACGACGCTGACGGCGGCGTTGACGAAGGTGGCGGCGTCGAAGGGGTGGGCGAAGTACGTCCCGTATGACGAAGTGGCGAAAGCGTCCGAGTCGCAGGGGCGGCGGGACGATACGAAGATTCTGACGATTGCGACATCGCACGTGGAATACGGGACGCCGAAGCGGCACTATGCGCACGTGGACTGCCCGGGGCACGCCGACTACATCAAGAACATGATCACGGGCGCGGCGCAGATGGACGGGGCGATCGTGGTGGTGGCGGCGACCGACGGGCCGATGCCGCAGACGCGGGAGCACGTGCTGCTGGCGCGGCAGGTCGAGGTGCCGTGCATCGTGGTGGCGCTGAACAAGGTGGACGCGGTCGACGACCCGGAACTGCTGGACCTGGTGGAGCTGGAAGTGCGGGACCTGCTGAAGTCGTACGGGTTCCCGGGCGACGAGGTGCCGGTGGTGCGGGTGTCGGCGCTGAAGGCGCTGCAGGGGGACCCGGAGGGCGAGGCGGGGATCCTGGCGCTGATGGACGCGCTGGACTCGTATGTGCCGATGCCGGAGCGGGAAGTGGACAAGCCGTTCCTGATGCCGATCGAGGACGTGTTCTCGATCTCGGGGCGGGGGACGGTGGTGACGGGGCGGGTGGAGCGCGGGAAGGTGAAGGTCGGGGAGGAAATGGAGATCGTGGGCTTCCGCCCGACGATGAAGAAGGTGGTCACGGGCGTCGAGATGTTCCGGAAGCTGCTGGACGAAGGCGTGGCGGGGGACAACATCGGCGTGCTGTTGCGCGGGCTGGAAAAAGACGACGTGGAGCGGGGGCAGGTGCTGGCGAAGCCGGGGTCGATCACGCCGCACACGAAGTTCACGGCGCGGGTGTATGTGTTGACGAAGGAAGAGGGCGGGCGGCACACGCCGTTCTTCAACGGGTACCGGCCGCAGTTCTACCTGCGGACGACGGACGTGACGGGGTCGATGTACCTGGGCGAAGGCGTGGAGATGATCATGCCCGGGGACAACACGGACATCACGGCGGAGCTGATCACGCCGGTGGCGATCGAGAAGGGGTCGAAGTTCGCGATCCGCGAGGGCGGGCGGACGGTGGGCGCGGGCACGGTGACGGAGATTCTGGCGTAGGACCGGGGCTCGGGACTCGGGACTCGGGACTCGGGGAATTCACCCCAGTCCCCAG
>JAWOGY010000110.1:0-9260 GCA_046496425.1 Vicinamibacterales bacterium | reverse complement strand
GTACGGCGATGCGTCGTTCCCCAACTTCTACCGGCCGGCTTTCCTCCACTATCTTTTCGACCGCATCCCGCCCGAGAAGGTTCCGCGCGCATGTTGAACGCCGCCGGTTTCGGGGATACCGGCGTGTCATCCACGCGCCAGCCGCCGGGCAGGTACTCTTCGATCCAGTTCAGCGGCAGATCGCCGGAGGCCGACAGCGGCCCGCCGAAACCGAGCCCGGCCATGCGGGAGAGCCACAGGCGGCCGTCGCGGATCTCCAGGGCCGCGTCGATCCCGTCGATCACGCGGCGCCCACCGGCGCTGAGCGCGCCGCCGGCCAGTGAGGCCTGCCCGCCCACTCGCAGCGTCCGGCTGTCGAGCGAGCCCGAAGCGTCGAGCGTCGCCGCGATGGCGCCATCGGCCGTCCATTCCGGATCCTGCGCGCCCACCAGCGCGACCAGGCGCGCGCCGGTGAGATCGGCCACCGCCACCGTCGCGGAAAACTCGCGCGGCGCCGCGGTCGACACCTGGCCGTTGAGCGACGCCCCCCAGTCCGGAACCCGCGCGTTGACTTCCACGCGGCCGGCGTCGAGCGAGAGCACCGCATCGGCCGGCACCGGCGCCAGCGAGCCCGACCGCACGGCGCCCGCGCTGACCCGCATCGTGGCCCGCGGGGCCGAAAAAGATCCCTCGAGGCGGCCTTCAACGGCGCCGCGTTCGACACGGATTACCGGGCTTGTCACGGAGACATCCGTCCCGGTCACCGTCATCGAGACGGCCGGGTCGGTCATCGGCCCGTCCCACGTGCCCGCGAGCGCCACCGACCCGCCGGCCTTCAGATCGTCGGCGGCGGCGCTGCCGGCGCGGCGAGCAAGTGCGGTGAGAATGGCATCGAGGTTCTCGAGTTGCGCGCTGAACGATCCCGCGGTCGTGCCCGCCTCGAACGCTATCCCGGCGCTTCCCGAGACGCGGTTGCCCGTGCCGTCGTCGCCGCTCATCTTCGACACGACAAGGCGCTCGGCATCGGCGTCGAATGTCGCGGACGCGTCGAGCACCGGAAGGCCGGCGAGGCGCAGAGTGTCCGAGGATGCCGTGCCTGTGAGGCGCGGTTCGCCGAGCGTGCCCGCGATGGACGCCTCGAGCGTGAATGGGGAGTCTCCGAGCCACGCGGAGACGTCGGGCAGTCCGGCGAACGCCCGCGACGCTTCCTCCATCGCCGGCTTCAGGTTCGCGCTCGTGACGCGCAGCGTACCGAGGACCTGTGATGTTGTGACGTCGGCCGGGCTGATAGTGATGGCCGCGTCGGCCGAGGCGAGGGTGCCGCCCTCGAGTGCCTGCTCGCCCTGCAGCGCCCAGTTGCCCGCCGTGCCGGTCATCCGGACTCGCGCCGCCTGAAGCGCTGGACCGAACCGCACATCGGAGCTGACCTCGCCGGACACTGTCGCGAATTCGAGGGCCGCTCCCGGCCAGTGGACCCGGGCTGACCCTGTGGCCACCATGCCGATGCGGTCCGCGGGCAGCAGGGGAAAGACCCGGGCCAGGCTGGCAACCGCAACGTTGTTCCAGGTGAGCGAGAACCGGCTGTCCGGGTCGTCCTGGCCGAGCGGCAGCCGTCCGGATGGCTCGAGCCGACCCTGCCCGAGGCCAGTGCGCATCCGCTCGACGTAGATGCCCGCCCGCGAGATGTACCCCTCGGCGGTGGAGGCCGGCAGCCGAATGTCGGGCAGCGTGACGCCGGTTGTGCGCGCGGAGTACCTGAACTGCGGATCAGTCAGAGGACCCGTGACGCGGCCCGTCAGCTCCAGAGGCCCGTCGCCGGCCGGCAGCGCCGGAAACCACGAGGCGATCTGCGCGACGTCTACGCTTCCGGCGATCCCGAGATCGAACCGCGGCGAGGGGCCGATGAAGACAATCGAGCCGTCAAGAGCCAGGCGTTGCGCCCCTACGACGGCCGACACGGGCTCGACGCCGATGGTGTCGCCGTCCAGGAACACGCGGCCCTCGATGCGGCCGACACGGGCTCGCGTGTCCTCGTTGTCGAGCGTCAGGCCGCCAGCCACGGTGACCGCGCCTTCCAGGCGCCTGGGTCCGTTGCCCTCGAGCTCGAGCGTCACGTCGAGTGCCTTGAGATGGCCGAGGCCGCCGGGATCCAGGACCTCGATGCTCGCGTGCCGGAGCAGGGCGCGGCCGACGATGAACACCGGCACATGGAACGGCTCCGCCTCGCCGCCCGGCGCGTCCGGGTGCGGCGCGAGATCGAGGACGAGCGCCACGCCATCGGCCTCGACGTAGTGCGCCTCGAGGGTGCCCGCCCACAGCCGATGCGACAACGCAAGCCGCGCCTGCCGCACCGTGAGGATTGGTGCGGATGCGGACGCGGGGCGGCTGATCTGCAACCCGTCGACGGTGGCCGTCAGGCTGAACAGGTTGAAGCTGAGGGTATCCGCGGCAAAGACGAGGCCCGTGCGTGCGCTCAGCTGGGACATGAGCTCGCGCAGCACCACCCCGCGCGCCCACGGCGAGTGGAGCACGGCCGCGAGCACCCCGGCGAAGGCGCCCAGCACCAGCAGACGCCGGATCCAGCGGAACGCGGCTTGCTTCACATCTATCGCTTGAGCTGCGCGGCGACGGCTTCGGCGGCCTTCTTCACGGCCTCAGGATCGCCGAGGTAATAGCTCCTGGTCGGCTTCAGCTCGTCGGTCAACTCGTAGACCAGCGGGATGCCCGTCGGGATGTTGAGGCCGACGATGTCCGCGTCGGGAATGTTGTCGAGGTACTTCACGAGCGCCCGAAGGCTGTTGCCGTGCGCGACGATGAGCACCCGCTGGCCCGAGCGCACGGCGGGCGCGACGGTCTCGTGCCAGTACGGCAGGAAGCGGGCCACGGTGTCCTTCAGGCACTCGGTGAGCGGCAGATCGGCCGGGGCGAGATCGGCGTAGCGGGAATCGCGGCTCGGGTGACGCGGATCGTCCGGCGTCAGGGCCGGCGGCGGCACGTCGTAGCTCCGGCGCCAGATGTTGGTCTGCTCCATGCCGTGCTTCGCGGCCGTCTCCGACTTGTTGAGGCCCTGCAGCGCGCCGTAGTGCCGCTCGTTGAGCCGCCACGTGTTGTGCACCGGAATCCACATCTGATCCAGTTGCTCGAGCACGAGCCACAGCGTCTTGATGGCGCGCTTCAGCACGGATGTGTAAGCGACGTCGAAGACATAGCCTTCGTCGCGAAGCGCGCGGCCTCCCGCAGTCGCCTCCTCGATGCCCTTTTCACTGAGGTCCACGTCGGTCCAGCCCGTGAACCGGTTTTCCTTGTTCCAGGTGCTTTCGCCGTGACGGATGAGGACGAGTTTCTTCATGACGCGTGCAATGCCCCCCTCAGTATGATCCTCGAAAACCACGGAAATTCCAGCCCCCGGTGCTATCCCTCTGCGGCGTCGTCGCGGTCGCCGGGGCCCTCGGGGGCGGCCGACGGCGCCGGCGCCTCGGCAGGGTCCACGGCGTCACGGGCCAGCAGGCGGTCCGCGAGCCAGGCGATGGCCGCCTCGTCGCCCCGTGCGAGCAGCGCCTCGAGCGGCGACCGGGCAAAGGCCGCCGACTCGCGCGTCTGCATGCCGGGCCAGGACCCGTCGGCACGGCGCGGCGCGTAGCGGCACCAGAACCCCAGGTGCCACGCGACGAACTCCCGAGCGCGCGTCAGGCCGTGCTCGTCCTCCCCCCAGTGCTCTCTGGCCAGTTCGACGTAGCGGCGGTAGATGGCCACCCGGCCCTCCGGGGAGATGTCTTCATAGCCCGCGCCGGCCTCCCGGAACAGCCACGGCTTGATCAGAATACCCCGGCCGGCCATCACCCCCGCGCAGCCGGACCGGGCCCTGGCCTCGATGATGTGATGCGGAAACAGGATGTCCCCGTTGCCCACGACCGGGACTGGCACGGCGGCCGCCACCTCGCCAATCGCGTCCCAGTCGGCCGACTGACGATATCGCGCATCACGCGTCCGGCCGTGCACGATCACCGCATCGGCACCGCCGTCCACGGCGGCCCGGGCCTGCTCCAGGAAGTTGCGGCCGGCGTCGTTCCAGCCGAGGCGGATCTTCGCGGTCACGGGAATCGCCGCGACCGCCAGCTTCATGGCCTCCACGATGCGCCGTATCCGCTTCGGCTGACGCCCGAGGGCCGCGCCCATCCCCTTCCTCGTGAAATGGTCGATCGGGCAGCCGAAGTTCACGTCGACCAGGCCGGCGCCCCTCGATTCCGCGAGGACGGCGGCCCAGGCCATTTCTTCCGGGTCGGTGCCCGCGAGCTGCACGCCGAAGAACGGCTCGTCCGGCGCCCTGCGGATCAAGGCATACTCGCCCCGCCGCCGCTGCTTCAGCCGGCGGGCGACGGTCATCTCGCTCATGAGCACACGGGCGCCCAGTTCCACGCAGAGCCTCCGGTACGGGAGGTTGCTCCCCCTGGTCATCGGCGCCATCACGAGCGCGCCGTCAAGCCGCTGCCGCAGGTCCATCCCCTAATCGTACCCTTACTTGAACTCCGTGACCGGCGCCATCGTCCAATGGGTACAATAGTCAGCCGGCTTGGCCGCGGGTGTGCCATTCGGCGAAAGGACTGCTGCAGCCATGAAGCGGATGATCGGCGGACTGTTCCTGGTGGGCCTGGTCGTGGTGTCGCCGGCGGCGGCGTCGGACAAGCCCTACTCCTTCAGCATCGGCGGAGGCATCGCGACGCCGGTCGGGGGCGCGGGCGAGAGCCTCGGCTCGGGAGGCCAGGTCACCATGGGGGTCGGCTTCAAGGTCCGGCCGAAGTTCACGCTCTTCGGGGAGTACAACTTCTCGAGCCTCGGTCGGAAGGACATCGATGTCCCGCAGCCGCTCCTCACCGACGTGGAGACATTCTCGGGCAACGGCTGGTACCAGTATGGCGGCGGCGGGGTCACCTTCACGCCATGGCAGTCCGGCAAGTCGAGCGTCTACGTGCTTGGCGGCGCGGGCGTCTACTACCGCTCGGTCTACGTGACCACGCCGGCGACCGGCCTGGTGACTGTCTGCAGGCCCGACTGGTTCATCTGCTTTCCGACGCCCGTGACGGTCGATCAGGTGGTGGCGTCCCGCAACACCACGGACCCCGGCGTGAGTGTCGGGGGCGGGTTCACGTACCGGCTGAGCGACCTGGCGTCGTTCTTCGTCGAGGCCCGCTACCACTACGTCTGGGGGCCCGACGTGAACAACCCCTCTGGCGGCACGACGAACGCCAGCGCGCAGTTCTTCCCGATCACCTTCGGCTTCCGCTTCTAGCGAGCTGTCTCGCCGTAGCGCTTCGCGCGCAGGCGGAAGCCCCGGGGCTCCATCCTCTATCAAATCGCGTCCAGACATGGCGCCCTCGCGGGGTTCTCTGCTAATCTGACGTGAGGTCAACGCCAGTCCAGGGGTCATGGTGATGCTGAGACACCTCCGCGCAGTTGTGTGGGTGATCGTGCCGGCTCTCGCGCTGATGATGGTGGCCGCGTGCGCCACGTCGCGGCCGCGCCAGCGCCCGGTCGAGGGCGGCGCCGTCGATGCCGGCGCGGGCTCCCTCGCGTCGGTCCGGAAGCAACTCGAAGGCACCTGGAACCTGGTGTCGGCCGATGTGCTCTCGCCCGCTGGCGAGCGGATGACGGTCAAGGCCACTGCCGTGCTGACCTACGATGCCTACGGCAATTTCGCCATGAAGGGCGAGCTTGACGACCCCGGGGCGACCGCAGAGCAGAGGGCGGCGCTGAACTTCACCGGACGGGCGGTCATCGACATCCAGCGACAGGTGCTCCGCCTGCTCGACGTGCTGCAGCCGGAAGGCGACTTCGCGAAACTTCCGGCCGACATGGCCGCGCTCCGCGAGCGCGCGTACGCGTTCGACGGCGATCTGCTGACGCTGACCGTGAAGAATTCGAGCGGGCGCGTGACCGCGATCAATACGTGGCGCAGACCAGCCAGGTAAGGGCGCCGCTTCCTGCACCCCGCGGTTCGGCGGCGTGGTGTGCGGCAGCCTGGCTGGTGCTCGCCCCGGCCGGCGCTGCGGGGCAGGAACTGCCGTCGACGCCCCTGAGCTGGCAGGCGCCGCTCCCGGCCCCGCCGCCTTCGACGGTGCCTGCGACGGGCCGGCAGGAACAGCGCGCGTTCCTGAAGGGCCGGTTCCTCGTCGGAGCCAACGTGACCCATGGTCTGACGCCCGACGACGATGTCGGCTCGCGCTGGTCCCTCTCGCCATTCTTCCGCAACACGCCTCGGCGGGTGGGCTGGGGGCCGTCCTTCGGCCTGAACTGGTTCACCGGCGACCTCGCGTTCTCGATCGACGGCGTGCGGACAACGATCGGGACGGTGAAGGTCCGCCCGGTGATGGCTGGTGTCGGCTACACCATCGGCGGCAGCCGGACCCGCACGACGTTGAGCCTGGTGGGAGGCTATGCGTTCACGGATGCGACGGTGACCGCCGCCCTCCCGCCGGGCACGACGGCGACGATCAGCATCGACGACGCGTGGGTGGTGCGGCCGAACATCGGGATGACGGTCGCGTTGACCCGGCGGCTCGCGCTCGTCGGCTCGATCGGCTACATCTACACGAACCCGACCGTCACGGTGAACGTGACGCGGACCGGCGGGTCCGCGACGCAGCTCAGCGGCACCTACCGGAGCGACTACGTGAACATCACCGTCGGAACGGCCGTGTCGATCTTCTAGCGAGATGAGAGATCGTGACTCCGAGTCATGGCGGCTCGGGCCCGGCAGCTTCCGAGCCGGACTCCGCCGGCCGGGAACCCTCCTCGGCTTGGCGTCGGGCTCCAGCCCTCTCCTCGGGCTCGCGCTATCCGCGCGGGCTCGACCGCTACGCGCCGCGCCCGGGAACCCTCCGCCCGCTCGTCGGGTTCCGGCAACCCTGCGCGGCCTGCTCCGTACGGCTCGGCCGCCGCCGGGCCCGACCCGCCCAGCGGCGATCCCGATTCGCGGCTTTCCATTTAGAATCTCAGGCCGGCGGTCACGTGCGCGCGGGTGCCGCGGTCGACGCCGTAGGCGACGTCGATCTCGAACTGGAAGAGCGGGACGCGGAGGTACCACCCGGCGCCGACGCCGTACTCGAAGGGCGCGTCGGTCAGCTTGACGCCGTGTTCGTACGCCGCGCCCGCGTCGCCGAACACCACGAGGCCGGTCTGGCCCATGCGGAGCGGCGAGTGGAACGGCACGCGAAGCTCCAGCGACGCCGTGGCCGCGTTGTCGCCGGTGAACGACCCCGCCCTGAACCCACGCAGCGATCCGAAACCGCCGACCAGTGCGCGTTCGTAGACGGGGAGCGGCGCATCCGCCGTTTCCGACCGCGCCCGGATCGCCAGCACGCTCGATCCGACGAGCCCCAGGTAGGCCTCCCCGTCGAGCGTATAGCGGTTGATGGCGGCTCCGGAGTCCGGCGAGAGCGCCTCCCACCCGATGCTCGCGTAGATCGCGTTCCTCGGGAACGCCGGGTTCACGCGCGTATCCACCGACAGCCTGGCGCCGCCGGTGACCAGCTGATCATGCAGGTCGCCGAAGGACACATCGGCCCACCCGGCGTGCGTGCTCGCGTTCAGCACACGCGCAAACTGCCGGGAGCCTTCGACCTGGAAGTCGTGACGCAGGTCGCGCGTGTCGTAGGCGGGGTTCTCGCGGCTGATGATCGCGTAGCCGCCGTGGACGCGCCCGCCCGGGCCGTCGCCGAACGTCTTGTCGAGCTCGATGCCGGCCTGCCGCGTGGAGCCCACGGTGAGCGGCGCCACGACGTGCCCGCCCTTGCCGAGGACGTTGACGAAACTCAGCCTGCCGCCCGCGATGAGTCCGTAGCCGTCGACGTACTCCAGCGACGGCGACGCCATCAGCGCGTTGCGCATCCGTTTCAGCGGGCCCGGCATGACGCCGCCTTCCTCGACGCCCGGGCGCTCGGTGACGGCGATGATGACCGCCACCTGCGTCATGTCGTCGAGCGAGCGGTAGCGCTTGCGGACGTCGACGGCCTCGAACCGGCCGCTCCGCCGCAGGCGGTCGGCGGCCGCATCGATTGAGCCGCTTTCGAGCGGACTGCCGACCGTCATGCCGGCGAGCTTCAGCACCTCGGCGTCGGGTGTGCGGTAGTTGCCGTGGATGCGGACCTCGGTGACCACCTCGGACCCGGCGGTCTGTGCCAGGGCGGGGGCGCAGCCGGCAACCAGCAGGACCGCGGCCGCGAGCAGGCGAACGATCGGGCGCGGCATCAGGTTACGGCTCCTTCGGCACGTAGCCGCGGATCCTCGCGCTGACCTCGCCCTTGCGATAGTCGTAGAAGTCCCGCGTGTACCGGAACGTGTACGACCCGGCCGCGAAGGTCGCGCCGAAGTTGAACGCGATCTCTTTCGGGAGCCAGACGTTGTCGAAGTAGCGTCCCATGGCCATGGTGGCCTTCGCCTGGTCCACGCGGACAATGGCGCGGCCCGGCAGGAAGCCCCAGTCGGCGTTGTCGAAGGCGAACCTGACGATCTGGAACTCCTGCGGATCGATCCACATGGTGACAAGAGTCACCTTGTTGAGCGCCGCCTCGATCTCGTCCTCGAGGTCGTCGCCCTTGTCCTTCTTTTCGCGATTCTTGTCGTCGCCGAAGAGGCGGGACGGGTAGTACTCGACCTTCACCACCGGCCGGCCGTCGATAGTCTCGCGCCCGGCCAAGTAGTAGTTGCCGGGCTCGAACGGGAACTTCATGAAATACGCTTCCGAAATGAATCGGGGCTCCGTGCCGACCAGCGCGACGACTTCCTTGTCGGACCCGGGCTCGATGGACCGGAGTTCCTCGACCACCGCGGCCTCCACCGAGTCAGCGCCCTGTTTCACGGCCTTGTCTCTCTTCAGCGCCTTCTCCCTGGTCCGCTGCTCCCGGTCCTGTTCCTTCTTCAGCCAGTCGGCCTCGTATTTCCGCCGATCCGCCTCACCGAGCGAGGCGCCGTTGGCCTTGACCGGGCTGCGCACCAGGTAGCCGTCGCGAATGAACCACTGGAACTCGCGGCGCTGGCCGGCCAGAGGGACGCCGCCGGGCCCCAGGATCCGGAACGTCTCGCGTTCGCTCAGGATGTAGTCGTGGAGCGTTTTCCAGTTCTCGTTCCGGCGCTCGAGGACGCGCGACATGAACGCATCGAGATCCGTGAGCGGCGCACCGGGCTTCGCCTGCCCTTGCGACGCCGCGCCGGCGGCCTGAACGAGCCAGCCGGCCGCCGCCAACCCGAGTATCGCAGCGCCCCGTCGTCGATACACGCACACCTCC
>JAWOGY010000019.1:0-3688 GCA_046496425.1 Vicinamibacterales bacterium | reverse complement strand
CGCGCTGGTCGCTGCCGACGATGGCGCTGGTCGGATCGACGCACGCCTCGGGCGGAACGCGCCCGATCGCCAGGGTCGTCGCGGGGAGCGCGTGGGTGAGGGTCGGACCGCCGTTCGTGGCCAGCGTTCCGAGCCCGGCGTCGGCCACGCCGGTGAGGTCGCCGGGCATCCGGAACTGCACGTCGAAGTCGACGCGTACGCTGCCTGCGCCGATCAGGTTGTAGCCCAGGCTCTCGTAGTGGAGGTTGGTGCCGCCGCCGGAGACGTCGTCGGGGAGGTCGTAAGCGTTCGTGTTGCCGACCGCGATCGAGCCCTTCATACGGGTGCGGGTCGCGGCGTCCTCGCTCGAGTAGATGCCGCCGCCTTGACCGGCATTCGCGGCCGCGTTGCCCGTGATCGTGGTGAAGAGGACCGTTACATCACCCGAAAGGTTGTATAGGGCGGCCCCGCCCTGCCGCGCAACGTTGCCGCTGAGGGTGCTGTTCCGGATCGTGGCCGACGCGGTGTACGTCCATGTCTCGTCGAGGTCGGTACCCGCGTACTCGATGCCGCCGCCCGTGGCTTCGGCCGTGTTCCCGCTCACGGTCGACGCGTCGATGGTGAGGTTCCCCTCGACGGACAACCCGCCGCCCTCGCCGGCGGTGTTGCCGCTCACCGTGCAGCGTTCGAGGTGCAGCGAAGGGGGCTCGCTCTGCGGCGTGCTCCACCCGTTGATCCAGTCGACCCGAATGCCGCCGCCAAAGGCATACGTGCCGTCGGCCTGCCCACCCGTGATGGTCAGGTTGCGGAGCACCACGTCCACGCCCGCAATCGGCACGCGCACGACGGTGTAGGCGAAGCCCTCGCCGCCGCGGATCGTCACGGTTCCGCCCTCGTGTCCGGCGATGGTCACGTCCTTGGTCAGCTCGAGCGAGCCGGAGGTCAAGGTCACGACGGAAACGTCGCTCGCGAAGGTGATGGTCGCGCCCGCGGGCGCGTCGAGCACCATCTGGCGCAGCGAGCCTTCGCCGGCGTCAAGGCCGTTCGTGACGACGTAGCTGCTGGCTGGCTCGGCCAGCGTCGCGTACGTCAAGTGCTCGCCGTCGAAGAAGGCGATGTGGGGATGGCCGCTGGCGTCCAGCGCCAAGGCCACGGCGTCCGAGTTGCCGGCGGTGACGCCGCCCACCGTGCCGACCGTCCATCCGTCCACGTACGACGCGTATCCGAGGACGTTCCGGCTGGCGTCGTCCAGCCCGATGAAGGCGATGTGGGGGTTGCCGTCGCCGTCGACCGCGATGGAGGGCGGACGAGGCTTGCTCGGCTCCACGGCCACGACGTACTGCGGCGCGGTCCAGCCGTCGCTGCCCCGGCTCGCGTACCTCAGCTGGCCGGCGGGCGTGACGTAGCCGACGTGCGCCCGGCCGTCGCCGTCGAAGGCGAGCGAAGCGGAGTGGCCCGAGTTGGACGTGCCATCGACCGTCTCGGAGACCCAACCGCCGATGCCGTCTGGGAACGCGTAGGTGAGCGCGAAGGACGGATACGGGGAGACGAAGTGCGCGTTCGCGTAGAGAGCGTGCGGCCGGCCGAGGGGGTCGAGGGCCAGGATCCCCGACTGCGCCTCCGAGGCGACCAACGTCAGGCTCCAGCCGCCCGCTGCCAGTCGAAACGCATCCATCAGGCCGGAGGTCTGGGTGTTGTAGCCGATGTGGGTCGCGTCGCTCGCGTCCACAAGCGTCGAGAGCGGCGCGGCTGGGTTGGTGACGACCGCCTCGGGTGCGGACCAGACGCCGTCCGTACGGGTCACGTGGACGAGCTCCTGGGCCTTGGTGATCGGGTTCTCCGCGACGTAGGCGACGTGGGGCCGTCCGCTGCCGTCGAGGGCCAGCGACCCGTGCGCCACGCCCACCGTGTCGCCGACCGACTCGGTCTGCCAGACGCCGTCCTCGTGCAGGTAGGCGTACCAGATCTCGTAGCCGGTCTCGCCGGGCGTCGTGGCGTAGTAGGCGACGTGCGGCGAGCCGTCGTCGTCCAGCGCGATCGACAGGCGTCCCAACGCCGATCGCAGGACGTCGACCTCCTGGACGACCCAGGCGAGCTCGCGCGTGGCGGCCGCCGCGGGTTCCGAGGCGTCCTCCTCCACGACGGGCGTCGACACCCGCCCGCAGCCGGCCAGTTCGGTCAAGGTCGTGGCCGACTTCATGCGCGAGCACCTCCCGCCGAGCGACTCCTCCACCGCGGAGGCGCCGGTCGGCCGCGTGAGAATTCTTCCGGCCGCCCGCCGACAGCCAATTTGGCAGGCGAAAACCATGCCGGGGCCATGGCGCAAATGGCGTGCCAAACCTGCCGCTCGTGCCAGGATTTTTTCCTGTTTTTCGGACAGGGCTTTACGTCGGCAAGAGGACCGGACGCCACACGGGCGCGCCGCTGGCCGCCTCGGCGTTGCCGCCGGCGAGCAGCACCTGGAGTTGATGGGATTGCAGCGTGCAAGCGGGTGAATTGCCGGAAGGCCAGTGCAGGAACCTGCCGGTCGAGAGACGCTTCTGGCAGAGCCAATAGCCTTGGCCGTCGTAGAGCAGAATCTTGACGGCCGTGCCCTTGCGGTTACGGAACACGAAGGCGCAGCCGGTCATCGGATCCTGCTCCAACTGCTGGCGGCAGATGGCCGCCAAGCCGTCGATTCCCTTGCGGAAGTCCACCGGCTGCGTCGCGACCAAGATCCGCATCATGGGAGAGGTCTGGATCACGGTGCCACCTCCCTGCCGCACAGCGTGGCGAGCAAGCTGGCCAACTGCCCTACCGCCGAGCCTTTCAGCGAGATGCAAAGCTTCCGGCCCGAGGGCTCGGCGATTTCGACCTGGCATTCGCCGGGCGCGCCCCACGGCACCGGCGCCAGCTCGACGAACTCCGTCGCCGCTGACTTCGGCGGACCGCTGGCCAGCCCGAGCTGTTCGACCCATTGCCGCAGTCGCTCGGCGGGGACCTGCAATTGGCGAGCCGCCTCCTCGATGCCAAGTTCCTCGGCCGCCTCCGCGGCCAGCAGCCACAGTCCTGTCGGAATCCGCCCCGGCCGGCGACGCCCCTGTCGCCAGCGTTCGAACTGCCGCTTTGCCTCGCGGAACCGTTCCGCGGCCGGTCCCTTCGTCTTCGTGCTCATCGGTCGTCCTCCACGTCCAGTGCAGAATCGACCGCCAGTCTATCCCAACCCCCGCCCCGACTTCACGCACGCTTGCCGAAAGGACACAGCCACTCGAAGAAAATGTCGCTCGGGCCTTGCGTCATGTGATGTCCTTTGCATTCACCTGGCGGCGTCTGTCCGAGACGCAGAACCCGGCCTCGGAGAGGCTGGACCACGTGGTGGCGTCTGTCCCAGACGCCTTCTCATCTGGGGGCGGATCTCCAAGACGCCCGTTCACAATTCGTCTCCGGGATCGGGGGGGACATCCGGCACGCGAGCCAGGATGTCGTCCACTTTCTCCCAATTCACGCGGGCAGCACGTGAAGAGATACTCTCGCGGGTGCGCCAAGCGGAAACTTGGGCCGCCAACGCCACGGATACAATCTGATCCACCGTAGCGTTTTGCACGGGCATAAATTCAGAAATTAGCACTGCATCAATGGCGTGGTCGAGTCCGTTGTGATTAGAAGAAATATATTGTTTTGCTTTGTTTTTATTTGTTTCCGGGATATTTATTTCGGGAAATGCTTGTTG
>JAWOGY010000013.1:0-2686 GCA_046496425.1 Vicinamibacterales bacterium | reverse complement strand
AGCACACCCGGCCGAAAGGCCGGCCGACTGTAGCACAGACGACGGATAATGCTGGGGTATGGGGCTGGGGGCTGGGCGCTTGGGGCTAGGCGCTGGGGGCTAGGGGCTAGGGGCTAGGGGCTAGTCAGACAGGAACGCCGGGGATTGGAGTCGGCAGGGTGTGCCGAGGCACGGGCCCTCGAACCAGGCCGATGGGCGTCAGTTCGCAAAACGCGTCGCAGGGGCCGAAGCCCGCGTGGGGTGACGAAGTGGGGCCCCGCGCTGCCGCCGACGGAACCCCGAAGATGCGTTTTGCCGGCCTGCGTGAGCGGGACCGGGCGTCGGCATACTCTGCCGACGACCGGTCGGTGACAGCTGACAGTGGAAGGCGGACATGGCCGACAACAGCACGTGGACGCGCGAGCAGACGTCCCGCGTCCGCGAGTTCTACAACGTCTACACCCGGGGGGTCTCGGCCGAGGCCTTTCAGCGCCTCTTCACCCGCGACACCCGCGACGCCTACCGCTATTTCTCGAACGCGGTCGACCGCGAGGCCCTGGCGGCCCTGCCGTGGTGGAGACGTCCCGCCGTCTTTGCCCGCGGGATCTTCCTGGCCCTCACGATGAAGATGTCGCCCGCCCGCCGGGTGCTGTTCGCCGTGGCGCTCGGGGCGGCCATCATCGGCGTCGTGATGTTGCTCGAGGGCTTCCACGCCGTCTGGATCCCGATCGACCCGCTCGTCCTCCGCTTCCCGCTGCCGGCCCCCGAATGGCCCGCCGGCACGGCCTGGCTCCTGCTCTCCATCTTCGGCCTCGCCTTCCTCATCGTGCTCGAGGTCTTCGAGCGGCTGTCGCTCAAGAACGATCTCGAGATCGCGCGCGACATCCAGCAGGCGATGCTGCCGCGCGGCCTCTACTCGGCCGGCGGCCTCGACGCGTTCGGCATCACGCGCGCGGCCAACACGGTCGGCGGCGATTTCTACGACATCCTGCCCCGCCCGGACGGCCGGGTGGTGATCGCCCTCGGCGATGTCGCGGGCAAGGGCAGCCCGGCGGCGCTGCTGATGGCCATCCTGCTCGCCATGCTGCGCACGCTGCTCGACGAGGGCCTCGACGCGGAACCGCTCATCAACCGCCTCAACGTCCAGATCTCGCGCCACGCGCCCTCGTCGCGCTTCATCACGCTGCAGTTCGTGAACCTCGATCCACGGACGGGCGAGTTCGTCGCCGTCAACGCGGGGCACCTGCCCGCGCTCATCCAGCGGCGCAATGGCGATGTCGACCGCCTCAGCGAGGGCGGCATCGCGCTCGGGATGTTCGACGACGCGCGCTACACCGCCCAGCGCGGGCGCCTCGAGCCGGGCGACCTGCTCGTCCTCTACAGCGACGGCATCACGGAAGCCGAAAGCCCGTCCAGCACGCCCTTCGACGAGGAAGGCCTCACGGCCCTGATGCGCGCCCACGCGGCCAACCCGGACCTTGTCGGGATCGGCGAGGCCGTCATCAAGGCCGTCGAGCGCCACGCGCAGGACGTGCGCTTCGCCGACGACCTGACGGTGCTGCTGGCGAGGAGAACGGAAGCCCGGGACTCGGAAGGCCGGGACTCGGGGCTCGGGACTCCGCCAGGCGCGCCCGGCGTCTAAGTGTTATGAGGCGAATCCTGCGCGCGCTGGCGTTGCTGCTGCTGGTCTTGGGCCAGGCCGCGAGCACGTACGCCCAGCAGACGCCTCCGGTGGACGGCATCCTCCGCCTGTTGCTGCGGCTCGAGCAGCTGATGCAGGCCGGCGATCCGGGGCCCTACATGGACCTGCTGTCGGTCGTGGCCGACCGCCGGATCGCGAGCGAGTCGTCGCGCGTCCTCATCGGCCCGGGCATCACGCGCGCGGTCATCCGCGAGCGCGACCGCGCGCCGCTCGACGGCACGCTGCCGGGAGACGGCTACCGGCTGATGATCGAGATCCTCGTCGAGCGCGGGTCGCGGGCCCGCATCGAGACGTGGCGCCTCGACATCCGCCGCGTGCCCACCGAAACGAGCGACGACGAGTGGCGCATCGCCGGCCAGCAGTCGCTCTCTTCGGTGGACGGCCTGCACCGCCTCGCCCTCAACCCCGCGAGGGCATGGCGCGCGACGAATCTCGTGGTGGTCTCCGACGACCTCGAGATCCGGCTTCCCGACGGCCACGTCTTCACCGCCGACACCGCCGACGGCCCCACGGCCGCGGTGCTCGTGGCCGGCGACGGCGCCACGATGTCGTTCCGGCCCGCGCCCGAGGCCGAACGCGAACAGGTGCGCATCTACGCCGGGCGCGACAGCATCGAGACGCGGATCGACGAGGCGTTCCTGCGCTTCAATCCTCTGGAATTCGACGCGCGGCTGCCCTCCGGCAGCCTGACCGAGGTATTGGCCGACCCGGCCCTCTTCAGGCGCGCGGAGGCGGTGTTCAGGGAGCAGGTCGCGAAATCGTACAGCCTCGACCTGGCCGACCTGAGCCGCGACACGTGGTCGCTGCCCCCGACGCCAGGCGACTTCCTGGCCGAGATCCACACGCGCCGCTTCCAGACGCTGACCTACTCGAAGTCGGCCAACGACGCCGAAGACATCTCGCTGTTCGATCGGCGGCGGCGGCGCAACATCTCGGTCTACCCCTCGGCGGCGCGCCTGGCGGACGGCGTCAGCCGCTTCGAGGAGGACGCGAGGGCGGTGTTCG
>JAWOGY010000250.1:0-16518 GCA_046496425.1 Vicinamibacterales bacterium | reverse complement strand
CGCCGCCGCCGCCTTCCTGTTCCTGCAGAAGGCCGTCCTGCTGATCGCGCTGTACCCCGTGCCGTTCGCGGTCCTCGCCGTGCGCCGCCGCCTGCCGTGGCGCCTCGGCCTGTACTTCGCCGGCGCCTTCGTGGCGGCGTGCGTGCCGTTCGCCGGCTATCTCGCAGCAACGGGGAGCGCCGACGAGTACGTCGTCACCAACTGGCTGCTGAACGCCAACGTCGGTGCCGGACGGGCGCGGGTGAGTGTGCTGAGCCCGGTCGTCCTCCGCGACCTTGCGCGCAACGCGGTGTTCTGGGGGCTGACGCTGGCCATGGCGGCCGCGGCACTCAGGCGCAGGGGCCGCTGCAGCTATGCGCTGCCCGCCTGGTTCGGCCTCGGGATCGTCGCGCTGCTTGTCGCGCTCAACAGGGTGGTTGACCGCTATCTCGTGGCGGCCGTGCCCTTTCTGGCCGTGGCGGCCAGCCTGTGGCTCGCGGAGGAGATGGGGCGCAGGCGCATGCGCGGACCGCAGATTGGGGCCCTGCTGCTGGTGGTGTGCCTGGTCCCCGGGGTGGCGATGGCGCGATCGATTTTCCAATCGAACCGCGCCCAGTTGTCGCAGATCCAGTTCGTGCTGGATCGCTCGGCGCCCGACGATCGGATGTACGACGAGACGCGCGACTTCAACCTGTTCCGGCCCGACATGCACTACTTCTGGTTCATGACCAGGCCGGGCGTGCGCCTGTACAACCGCTTCGCGGGCGGCCGCTTCGCCGACTACGACGTCTGCCGGCTCATCGCGACCGTCCGGCCGCGATTCGCCTCGGACCGCGCCGGGCACCTGGCCCGCTGCGGGCTGGCGAACCGCTACCGGCCGACGCCGTTCGGCCGGCTGATGGAACTCGCCCCCGAGTGATCCCGGCGGCCGGCCCTATTTCGCGGCCGGCGCGGGCTCGGCAGGAATCGCCGGCGGCAGGTCGCTGCTCATGATCTGGTATTCGAATCTCCACTGACCGCCGCTTCTGCGCAGGATCCAGATCACCTTGCCGCGATCCCGGTTCTCAGCGCTGCCGTCGGGAGGCTTGATGTTCAGGCTGAACGTGCCGGCGAAGTACGCGAGCGGACCATGTCCCTGGACCGACAGCATCTCGATGTTCAGGTCGGTCGCCCCGTCGACCTCGACGCGATCCTTGTAGAAGCCCTTGATGGAATCCACGCCGTTCAGCGTGCTGCGATTGGCCGGCATGAGCGATGCGTTGCCGGCGAAGTAGGTGCCGATCTTCTCGACGTCCTTCGCGTTGTACGCCGCCGCGAATTCCTGGACCATCGTCGAAATCTGCTCGGCGTCCGTACGCTCGAACTGATCCGCCGGGGCCGAACCGCCGCACGCCGCCAAGCCGACCGCCGCGGTGAACGCGAACACGAACGCCAGACTTCTACGCATGATTGAACACCTCCACCGATGGCATTGTAGGTCTTGATGCCTGGCGTGTCGACCCGGAGGATGCCCCGGAGGATGCCCCGCGGGACCGGGCCAGGCTCCGGTCGCGACTCAGGGCCCCGGCGCGTCCGCGGCCCGCCGCCGCCCCGAGGCAACACTTCCCTCCGAATTTTCGTCCAAGCTTTCAGGGAGGTCGTGTGTTGTCATGATGAAGCCTGCGTTCTTGCTCCGGCGATCCCGGCTGGCCGCGTTCGCGGCGGCCGTCTGTCTCGTGCTGTCCCTGCCCGCCGCCGCGCGGGGTCAGGAAGGCGCGTTCGAACGCACCCTGAAGGTGACCGGGCCCGTCGATCTCGACGTGCGGTCGGGATCGGGCCAGATCCGTGTCGAACCCGGCGCTGCGGGCACGGTACGCGTGTCCGCGCGGCTCAAGGCCGGCAACTCGTGGCTGGCTGGCGGCGACGTCGAAGCGCGCATCCGCCAGATTGAGAAGAGCCCGCCAATCGAGCAGCAGGGCAACGCCATCCGGATCGGCCGGTTCGCCGACGAGGATCTCCAGCGGAATATCTCCATCAGTTACGAGATCACCGTCCCGGCCGACACCACACTCGCCGCGCACACCGGGTCGGGCAGCATCACGGTCGGCGCGCTCGCCGGTCCGGCCGACGTCCGGAGCGGGTCCGGTACCATCCGGGTCGAAGGCGCCGCGAGCCTCGAGGCCAGCACGGGAAGCGGGTCCATTCACGCCGCGTCGATTGCCGGCCCGGTGAAAGCCACCAGCGGCTCGGGCGGCATCAGCATCGCCCAGACCGGCAAGGGTGATGTGACCGTGTCGGCCTCATCGGGCGGCATCAGTCTCACGGGCGTGAACGGCGCCGCGCGTGTCAGAAGCTCGAGCGGCGGCATCACGATCGACGGCCGGCCGGCCGGCCCGTGGTCGCTCCACGCGTCTTCGGGCGGCATCAACATGACCGTGCCGCCGGACGCCGCCTTCGACCTCGACGCCCGCACCAGTTCCGGCACCATCGACTCGGTGCACCCCGTCACCATGGAGGTGATGGGCAAGATCGACAAGCGGCGTATCCAGGGCAGGGTGCGCGGTGGAGGGCCGCTCGTCGAAGCGTCCTGCTCCTCGGGCAGCATCCGCATCCGGTAGGATCGGGTTCCCCGCCCGCCGCTCTCCTTTTGCGCCGGCCGCGGCCCCCGCGGCCGGCGCACCCATGTACAATCGCCGTGCTCCGGCCGGATGGGCGCGCGGCGCGCCCCGGCATCGGGCGGGCAGGCGGGAGGATCGGATGGGCAGCAGGAAGCGCCGGTGGATGGTGACGGCGATCGCGGGCGTCGCCGTCACGGTCTGGTTGTCGCCGGCGGCACCCGGGCCGGTGTCGCTGCGCGCGGCGGCGGGCGCAGGAGCGGGTAACGGCGAGGGCGACGGGTGCACGATCATCAGCGCCGGCAAACTGGCCACCGCCGACGGTTCGGTCATCGCGTCGCAGTCCGACGCGTGCAGCGAGTGCCGGATCCACGTCGTGCCCGGGCAGGTGCATCCTCCCGGGGCGAAGGCGCCCGTGCACTGGGGCTTGATCTACTACGGCCGGGACGACCCGCGCGGCGGCCGCGCCATGGGCGACTACGGTGAGGTGATCGGCGACATTCCGCAGGTGCCGCGCACCTACACCTACTTCCACACCGGCTATTCCCTCATCAACGAGCACCAGGTGGCGATCGCGGAGAGCACCTGCAGCCAGCGGCGCGAGCTCGACGTGCCGTACATCGAAGGCGTCACGGAGCAGATCATTACCGTCGAACAGGCGCAGGTGTTCGCGCTGCAGCGGTCGCGCACCGCGCGAGAGGCGCTCGCCGTCATCACGTCGCTCGTGGAGCGGTACGGCTTCCTGCCGTCGACCGGCGGGGCCGAAGCCCTGAGCATCGCCGACCCGAACGAGGTGTGGGTGCTCGAGATTTTCGCCGTCGGCACCGAGTGGAAGCGGGGCGGTGCCGCCCCAGGCGCCATCTGGGCCGCGAAGCGGGTCCCTGACGCGCACGTGACGGTCATCCCCAATTACGTCCGCATCCGGGAGATCGATCTCTCCGACCCGGGCACCCTGGCGTCACCCAACTACAGGCAGGCGGCGATCGACCGCGGGTGGTTCGATCCCGCGTCCGGCCGGCCGTTCATCTGGCAGGAAGCCTATGCGCCCCCGATCACGGAGGGCAGCCTGAACCGGCTGTGGCTCGTGCACAGCACGCTGGCGCCGTCGCTCAAGGACTGGCCGAACCGGAAGCTGGCGGGCACGGCCAACTCCGGCACGATGTCGCGGCAGGCCATCGAAGGCGCGGCGTTCTACCCGTTCTCGTTCAAGCCGGAGCGGCCAATCTCGGTCCGGGACGTCATCGCCTTCCAGCGGTCCACGTTCGAGGGCACGGTGTACGACATGACGGCGGACCCCGCGTGGATGGTTCCCGACGGGCAGGGAGGCGGGCAGCAAAGCGTGCTGGCGACGCCGTTCCCGTCCGCCGACCTGCGTGATCTGCTGCGCGTGGCGAGTCACCGGACCATCGCGCAGCACGGATACGGGATGGTGGCCCAGCTGCGGTCCTGGCTGCCGCACCCGATAGGCGGCGTCCTCTGGTTCTACGTGGACAACCCTTACGTGAGCACCTATGTCCCCGTGTACGCGGGCGTCACGTCGACATCGGCGCTCTACCAGACCTACGATGCGCGCCAGTTCAGCGAGGGTTCGGCGCGATGGGCGGTCGACTTCGTCGACAACCTGATGCACCTGAAGTGGCAGGCCGCGGTCAAGGATCTCCGGGCGGTGCGCGACCCGATCGAACAGGAGTTCTTCGACACGCAGGCGGAGGTCGAGCGGCGGGCGCTCGACCTGCACCGCCGCGCGCCCGTCGAGGCGGCCGCGTACCTGACGGAGTTGACGAAGACACGCATGGAGCGGGTCGTGGCGATGTACCGCGACCTGCGCGCGCAGTTGATCACGAAGTACACGAACAGCGGATACTGACACGACGGCAAAGCGCCGCGGTCCCGGTCTTCACAACCCGGGACCGCCGCCATATGATGGACGGCGTTCCACATGGCTGAAAGCGGCGGGAGGCTCCGTGATGAGCAAGCCGGATCGGGTCTCGATTCTGACGGTTGTCGCGACCGCGATCGCGGCGCTGGTTCTCGTCTGGCCTGACGCCTCCCCGCCCGCCGCGGCGCAGACCGTGGCTCGCCCGCCTGCGGTTCAATCCGGGCTGGCCAGCGACACGCCCGCCCGCTTCGAGCCTGTCACCGCCGCCTTCGACTACGTGAAGCGCAGCGAGATGATCCCGATGCGTGACGGCGTCAGGCTGCACACCGTGATCATCGTGCCGAAAGGCGCGAAGGGCGCGCCCATCCTGCTCACCCGCACGCCCTATAACGCCACCGCGCTCACCAGCCACGCCAACAGCGCGCACCTCGGCCCCATTCTCCAGGGCTACGACAACGCCACCGACGTCATCGTCGAGGGCGGCTACATCCGCGTCGTGCAGGATGTGCGCGGGAAGTACGGGTCGGAGGGCGACTACGTCGTGAACAGGCCGCTCGGCGGCCCGCAGAACCCGACGGCCGTCGATCACGCAACCGACACGTACGACACGATCGACTGGCTGGTGAAGAACGTCCCCGAAAGCAACGGCAGAGTCGGCATTCTCGGAATCTCCTACAACGGCTTCCTGCCGCTCATGGCGCTGGTGAATTCGCACCCCGCGCTGAAAGTGGCCGTACCCATGAACCCCATGGTCGACGGCTGGATCGGCGACGACTGGTTCCACAACGGCGCGTTCCGCCAGCAGATGATGCCGTTCATCTACAACCAGGCGGGCACGCGCGCGAACGAGATCACCTGGTGGACGAGCCACTACGACGACTACGACATGTTCATGGAGGCCGGCTCGGCCGGTGAGCTGGGCCGACAGCGCGGCCTCGAGCAGATCGGTTTCTGGCGGAAGCTCCTGGAACACCCGTCCTACGACGCGTTCTGGCGCGACCAGGCGGTGGACAGGATCCTGGCGGCGCAGCCACTCGCCGTGCCCGTCATGATCGTGCACGGGCTGTGGGACCAGGAGGACATCTACGGCGCCCTCGCCGTCTACAAGGCGATCGAGCCGAAGGACACCGCAAACGACAAGGTGTTCCTCGTGATCGGCCCGTGGAACCACGGGCAGCAGATCGAGGACGCCAGCGCGCTCGGGGCCCTGAAATGGGGCAGCGACACCGGCCGCACGTTCCGGCAGGAGATACTCCGGCCATTCCTGGACCAGCACCTCAAGGATGGCGCGCCGAAGGCCGATGTCGCGCCCGTGTCGGCGTTCGAGACCGGCACGAACACCTGGCGGCGCCTGCCGGCCTGGCCGGCCGGGTGCGCGAGCGGCTGCGCGATCGAGGCGAAGCCCCTCTACCTGGGCGCGGGCCTCAAGCTGAGCTTCACCGAACCGGCGGCCACCGGGGCCGCCTTCGAAGAGTACGTGTCCGACCCGGCCAAGCCCGTGCCGTTCAGGGCACGCCCCATACAGCCGGTGGGGTACGACGGCGGCCTGACGTGGCCGCAATGGCTGGTCGACGATCAGCGCGAGGCGTCCGGCCGCCCGGACGTCGTCTCGTTCGTCTCGGACGTGCTCACCGCGCCGGTGAAGATCAGCGGCCAGCCCGTCGCGAACCTCGTGGCCTCGACCAGCGGTACCGACGCCGACTGGGTGGTGAAGGTCATCGATGTGTACCCCGACGAGGTGGCCGGGCAGCCTGCGCTGGGCGGCTACCAGCTCATGATTTCGGCCGACATCTTCCGCGGCCGCTACCGCGAGAGCCTCGAGATCGCCAAGCCCATCACCGCCGATACGCCGCTGCTCTACCGGTTCGCGCTGCCGACGGCGAACCACGTGTTCCTGCCCGGCCACCGGATCATGGTGCAGATCCAGTCGAGCTGGTTCCCGCTGTACGATCGCAACCCGCAGACGTTCGTGCCGAGCATCTTCTGGGCGAAGCCCGGCGACTACCGGAAAGCCGTGCAGCGCATCTACCATGCGCCCGGCCGGTCGAGCTTCGTCGAGCTGCCAGTCGTCACCGCTCGCTGAGGGGCAGCTGTTATGGCGCAGCGATTCCGGTACTCCGTGTGTGCGCTCGCGGTGCTGACCGTTGGTGCGTGGATGGCCCGGCCCGCGTCGCAGGCCCCGAGTCCGCCGCAGGCCGCCGGGTCAGCCCGCCCCACCCGCCCCACCACGCTCGCCGCCCTCGCGCCGGTGGCGCCGTGGGTGAAAATCGCGCCGGGCATCTGGCAGGCCGCCGCCGGCGACACGTCGCGTGAGCTGCGCTACACGAAGTTCGCGGCCGCGCCGCCTCGCATGGACGCGCTCCGGGCGCGCCCCGACCGGGATTTCCCGTTCAACGGGGAGCCGCTCTCGTTCGAGCGCACGGCGGACGGCAAGGTGATGCTCCGGGTGCCGTGCGCGGCCGACGAGAAGCTCTTTGGCTTCGGCCTGCAGCTGGACGGACTCGACCGGAACCAGGGCGTGTACACGCTGAACGTCGACCACTGGTCCACCGGCGGCGGCCGGACGCACGCGCCAGTCCCCTTTTACGTGTCGAGCCGCGGGTACGGCGTCTTCATCGACACCGCGCGCTTCATCAAGGCGTACGTCCGCATCGGGAACCGCAAGGATTCGCCGCGCAACCCGCTGCCGGTCGATCGCAACCCGCCGCCAGGCGATCCGGCGCCCCCGTGGGAGGCGCTGCCCGAGTCCGACGCGGTCGAGATCCTCATCGACGGCCCCGGCGCCGACATCGTTGTCCTCGCCGGCGACAACGTGGCCGACGTGGTCTCGCGCTACAACCTGCTCGGCGGCGGCGGCGCGCTGCCGCCCCTCTGGGGCCTCGGCTTCTGGCACCGGGTTCACGCGGCGGCCGACGAGGACCGCGTCCGGCGCGAGGTGGCCGAGTTCGAGGCGCGGCGCATGCCGCTCGATGTCATCGGTCTCGAACCGGGCTGGATGACGAAGTCGTACCCGTGCACGTTCGAGTGGCAGAAGAAGCGCTTCCCCGATCCGGCTGGCTTCGTCGCGGACCTGCTCTCCCGGGGCATCCGGCTGAATCTGTGGGAGAACCCGTACGTGTCGCCCGAGAGCCGGCTCTACGAGACACTGTTCCCGCTGTCGGCGTCGCACACGGTGTGGCTCGGCCTCGTGCCCGACTACACCCTCCCGGACGCGCGCCGCGTGCTCGTCGAGCAGCACACGCAGGACCACACGGCCATCGGCGTCAGCGGCTACAAGATCGACGAGGTCGACGGCTACGACGTCTGGCTGTGGCCGGATCACGCGTCGTTCCCGTCAGGGACTCCCGCGCCGGCGATGCGCCAGGCGTACGGCCTCCTGATGCAGGACCTGATCTTCAAGGGCCTGTTCAAGGCGCGCAACCAGCGCACCTACGGGCTCGTGCGCGCGTCGAACGGCGCGGCGGCGGGATATCCGTTCGCCCTGTACAGCGACGCCTACGATCTGAAGGAGTACATCACGGGCATGTCGGCGTCCGGCTTCGCCGGCGTCCTGTGGGCGCCCGAGATCCGAAGCGCCCGCGACGAACGCGA
The DNA here is from genome assembly GCA_046496425.1 of Vicinamibacterales bacterium. Taxonomy (GTDB): domain Bacteria; phylum Acidobacteriota; class Vicinamibacteria; order Vicinamibacterales; family JAKQTR01; genus JAKQTR01. The sequence continues at coordinate 8,475 of JAWOGY010000250.1, read as the reverse complement.
CTGGATCGACCGCATGCAGGTGGTGGCGTTCTCGGCGCTCGCGCAGCTGAACGCCTGGGCCTCGGGCGCCACGCCGTGGCATTTCGAGGGTGCGACGGCCATCGTGCGCGAGACGCTCGAGTTGCGGATGCGCCTGCTGCCCTATCTCTACAGCGCGTTCGCCGCCTACCACTTCGAAGGGGTGCCGCCGATCCGGCCGATGGCGTTCGAGGACGCCGCGCTCGGCCACGTGGACGACCAGTTCATGTTCGGCCCGTCGATCCTGGTGGCGCCCTTCCATGGCAAGAGCGGCTGGTCGCGCGAGATCCAGCTGCCCGCCGGCCGGTGGTACGATTTTCACACCGGGGCGTTTGTCGGCGAAGGCGGGCGCCTCTCGTTCCGGTCCGACTCCGGGCGCGTCCCCCTCCTCGTGCGCGAGGGCGCCGTCATCCCGATGTTGAAAGACCCCGTGGTCAACACCGGACTCGCGTATGGACGGGCGCTCGAAGTCCGGCACTACGGCAACAGCCCGGGCTCGATCGAGTTGTTCGAGGACGATGGAAAGACGTTCGACTATGAGCGGGGCCGGTATCGGCTACGGCGGTTGAGCGTGGAGGCCGGCGAAGACGGGCGCCCGTCGCTCAGGGAAACCATCGTGAAAGACGACGCGCCGCCGATGTTCGGGCCGGCCGAACTTCGCGCCATGACCCATCGAAGGGCTCAGTAGAACATCTGCGTGTAGTACCAGACGCCGCCGCTCGACTTCGCGGCGCTGATGCCCGTGCGCGTGGAGTTGCCCTCGATATTCGCCCGGTGGCCGGCGCTGCCCAGCCAGGCATTCACCACGGCGGCGGCGGAGCTGAATCCCATGGCGACGTTCTCGGCAGCGGAGCCGCCGGATCCCAGGGCCGCTCTGATCGCGGCGGCTCTCGCGTCGAACCCGTCGTGCCCGAACGGTACCGCCCCTGACGCCATATTCCGGCTGTGGCCGTTGGCCTGCTCCCAGATCACCTGGCTTTTGACCAGCGCCGGCTTCCCGATGCTCAGGCGGTGGTTGTTGACGAGCTGGAGGATCTCGTCGTCGTACGCCGTCGGCCCAGGCGCCGGGGCAGGCGGCGGAGTCGGGGTCGTTGGCGGTGGAGGGAGGGGAGCCGGAGGCGGCGGGGCGGACGCGGCGGCCTTCGGGACGGTGAAGTCGATCGCGGCCACGGCGCCCGCCGCGAGCGTAATGCGCTGGTCGGTGTCGGTGTAGCCGCTCTTCGATGCCCGCACCGTGACATCGCCGGGCTGCAGGCCGGCGAGCGTGAACCGCCCGCCCTCGTCGGTCGTCGTCCACGTCCTCGCGTCCGGACCGTCGCGAATCTCGATGGTCGCCCCGCTCAGGACGCCCGCCCCCTGCTCGGTCGCGGTCCCGGCGAGCGTCGCGCGCGCCGGCGCCCGCTCGGCTCCGCTTCCCGACAGCGGCGCGGTATTGGTGCCGGCCGTGTGGTCCCCGTGCACGGTCAGGAGGCCGTCGTAGCTCTGCGCCGCAACGGGCGCGAACCGCACGGTCACCTGCTGCGACGCGCCTGGCGCGAGTGTCCCGCTCGTCCAGTTCGGCGTGTAGCCGCCCGGGCACGTGATCCCGGTCACCGACAGCACTCCCGTGCCGCTGTTGCCGATCGTGAGCGTCAACTCCGACGTCTTTCCGATCTCAACGGCGCCGAAATTCAGGCTCCCGCCAAGCGAGACCACCCGGGTGGCCGCTGTGTTCGCCGGGGAAGTCGACGCCGATGTCGGCGCGGTGGGACTGCTCTTCCCGCAGGCGGAAGCCGCCAGGACAACGAGCAACAGACACCGCCAGAGTGAACGCATGCGTGAAGACTCCAAGACCGATCCGAAGATTGCAAGCCGCGTGCCGACAACCTATGCCTGGTTATCGACCGATTTCCGATAGACTCTAGTCGGCAGACGTTGGTTCGGAGTCGTCTCCCGCCGGGCGCGGGTGGCCGAAATGTCCTCTTGATGACTCAGCTTCACCTGATATCACAAATCCGTGAGCGCGTCGCCAGGTTCGGCGACCGTGCGGCGATGCGCGTGCAGTTGGACGGCGCGTGGCAGGCGGTGAGCTGGCGGGCGCTCGGCCGGGCCATGGACGGCTGCGCGCAGGCGCTCATTCGTGCCGGGCACCAGCCGGGCGAGAAGGTGGGCATCTGCGCCCGCAACATGCCCGAATGGACGCAGGCCGACCTCGGCATCCTGGCCGCGCGCGGTGTCTCGGTGCCGATCTACCCGACGAGCACACGCGATCAGATCGGCTATATCCTGCGCGACGCGGGCATCAGGCTGCTCTTCGTCGGCGAGCAGCCCCAGTTCGATCGCGCCCTCGAGCTCCTGATCGCCGGCGAGATCAGCCGGATCGTCGCGCTCGACCGGTCCGTGGACCTGCGCGGCTGCGGCGAGGCCAGCCATTTCGGGGAGTTCATCGCCCATCCCGGTGATCCGCAAAGCGAGGAAGAACTCCGGAGCCGGGGATCCCACCATCGAAGCGACGACCTGCTGACGCTCATCTACACCTCCGGCACCACCGGCGAGCCGAAGGGTGTGATGCTGGACTTCGCCAATATCGCCGCGTGCTTCGAGATGCACGATCGGCGCATCCATCTCGGCGAAGACGACGTGTCGCTGTGCATGCTGCCGCTCAGTCACGTGTTCGAGCGCGTCTGGACGTACTACGTGCTCTACCGGGGCGCCGAGAACGTCTATATCCGCGACCCGCAGCAGGTGATGGATGTCATCGAGGAGGTCAGGCCGACGGTGATGTGCGCGGTGCCGCGCCTGTACGAAAAAGCGTACGCCGCCATCCAGGCCCGGGTGGCCAAGGCGCCGCCCTTGCGCCGCGCCCTGTTCGCCTGGGCGACACGAGTCGGCACCGAGGCCGCGGAGCACCGCCAGGCCGGCGAGCCGCTCCCGGTCCTGCTCGCCCTCCAGCGCGTCGTCGCGGACCGGCTCGTGTTTCGCGCGCTGCGCGCGCGCTTCGGCGGCCGCACCCGCCTCCTGCCGGTTGCCGGCGCCAGACTGGCCGACGAGGTCAACCTCTTCTTCCAGGCGATGGGGTTCGGCCTCACGTACGGCTATGGTCTCACCGAGACCACCGCGACGGTCTGCTGCTACGAGCACGCGCGGTTCAAGCTCGGCTCCATCGGCACCGCGCTCGACGGGATCGAGGTGAAGCTCGGCGAGCGCAACGAACTTCTCGTGCGGTCCCCCACGGTCATGCGCGGCTACTACAACCAGCCCGAAGCCACCCGCGCGGTGATGACCGAGGACGGGTTCCTGCGGACCGGCGACGCGGGACGCGTCGACGAGGAGGGCCACATCTACTTCGTCGAGCGCATCAAGGAGCTGATGAAGACCTCCTACGGGCAGTACGTGGCACCGCAGCTGGTCGAGGGGACGCTCGGCAAGGACCCGTTCATCGAGCAGATCGCCGTCGTCGCCGACGCCCGCCACTTCGTGTCGGCGCTCATCGTGCCGTCGTTCGAGTCGCTGGAGGAGTACGCCCGCTCCATCAACCTGCAGTACCACTGTCAGGCCGATCTGCTCCGCCACTCGGCCGTTGTCGAGTTCTTCGAAGGCCGCATCCAGGCCCTGCAGCAGGAGCTCGCCCGCTTCCAGCAGGTGAAGAAGTTCACCCTGCTGCCGCGGGCGTTCTCCGTGGAAACGGGCGAGTTGACCCCGACGATGAAGCTGCGGCGCAGCACCATCGAGGCCAACTACCGGGACGAAATCGAGGGCATGTACGCGACCGGCTGATGCTGCCGGCGCGACGGAGCGGGGCGGCCCGGCGGCTCGTTCAGGGCCGGGCTAATAGTACCGCAGAGATCCCCTGTACGGGATGACCTGCCCCGGCATGATGTTGACGTCGAACATCACCGGATCGTAGCCGTCCGCCTGGATCTCCACACGGTAGTTGCCGGCGCGCAGCGTCAGCGGCTGGGCGTTCGGCCCGAAGTCGCCCACGACTCCCGCGTACTCGCCGTCGATGAAGACGGCGGCATCGTACGGATCAACCTCGAAGCTGATGCCCCCGTAGGCCGTGCCGGCCGCAAGGCCGAACTGCGACACCGGGTAGCCGTACGCCTGGTTCGTGTAGCCGTACGAGTAGTACGGATAGGCCGTCGGGAACCCGATCCAGAGGCCGAAGCCTAGGCTCAGTCTCGGCCGGAACGAGTAGTACGGACGCGAGTAGTAGTACGGGCGATAGCCGTACCCGTATCCATACCTGGATGGGTACCCATAGCCGTACGTGCGGCGCGGCGCCACATACGCCCTGCGTCCTGGATCACCGCGGTAACCATAGGCGTTGTTGTTGCTGTAGACCGGCGCTCGGTTGCCGTTCGCGCGGCCATTGTCGTAGCCGCGGTTGTACGATTCCTGACGCTGCTGACCGGACTGCGGCGCCCGCGCGTAAGCCTGTCCCTGCTGCCCGCCGGCCCGCGGGACCGCCCGCGGCGCCTGCGCGGCCGAGCGTGGCTGCTGCTGAATGCCGGCCCGCGGAACCGCCCGCGGCGCCTGCGCGGCCGAGCGTGGCTGCTGCTGAATGCCGGATTGCGGCGCTCGGGCGGCGGCCCGCGGAACCGCCCGCGGCGCCTGGGCGGCCGAGCGTGGCTGCTGCTGAATGCCGGATTGCGGCGCTCGGGCGGCGGCCCGCGGGACCGCCCGCGGCGCCTGGGCGGAAGACCGCTGTTGCTGTACGCCGGCTCCCCGCTCCTTCTGGCTCGGCGTAGCGCGCGGCGTGGCGCGTTGCCTCGACTCGCCGGCGCGCGGCGCTGTCCGCTCCCCGCCGTTTTTCTGTCCATCGCCTCGACGCTGCTGTGCGTCGGCCGGCATCGCCGCGAGGCTGAATGCGACCAGCGCGACGGCTGGTACGAGGGCGCGTCCAAGTGTCATGGGCCAACTCCGAGTCTGCCGGCGTTTCATGGACCCGAGTCCCGGCTGTCAGGCTTCCGGCCCGACCAGGCACGCCGGCAACCAATGCTTTTGCAAGGAGGGTGCCACGAGATCCTGGCCAATTTCCTCGTGCTTTCGCCCGTCACCGCGGCGATCGGACGAATCGGTCCCTCATAGAGGACACTTCGCGTCATGCGCTGCGATACGAAAGGGGCGGTCTCTCAGGTAATATTGCGGCCGATGAGCCCGCTGCCCCGGGGAACCATGGGGCGCCTGCTCGAGGTGGACCTCGACTCGGGCACCGCCCGCACACTCGCGCTCGACGAGCGGCTGGCGGAGCTATTCGTCGGCGGGCGCGGCCTCGGCACGGCGCTCCTGACCGAGCGGCTCCTGCGCCTTCGCGATCGCCACCCGAACCCGTTCCGCGCGATCGATCCCCTGTCGCCGGAGAACCCGCTGGTCATCAGCACGTCGCCCGCCAACGGGACGACGGTGCCGACCAGCGCCCGCTTTCACGCGAATTTCAAGTCGCCGCTCACGGGAGGCATCGGGTCGACCAACAGCGGCGGCCGGTGGGGCGTCGAGTTCAAGCGGACGGGCCACGACGCCATGGTCGTGACCGGGCGTTCACCCGGTCCGGTCGTCCTCTTCGTGGACGCCGGCGGTGTGCGCTTCGACGCTCCGCCGGAGGTTGATCTCGACGATGTCGAGGCCGTGACCGGCGCACTCGAATCGCGCTACGGCCGCGGGGTGCGCGTGATGACCGTCGGCGCGGCCGGCCGCAGGCTGGCCCCTATCGCCGCGATCATGAACGACCGGGGGCGTGCCCTCGGGCGCGGCGGCGGTGGAGCGGTATTCGGATCCAAGAACCTCGTCGCCATCGTGGTGGCCGGGTCGGTGGCCGTCGAGACCGCGGCGCCCGAGGCGCTGCGCCCAACGAACATCGCGGGTTCCACCTACAAGGCCCACGCCAAACTTCGGGTCGGCAAACTCACCAAGCCCCCCGAGCAGTTCGGGATCCTGTCCTCGATGGGCACGGCCGGCCTGCTCGGGATGCTCTCCCAGTACGACGAGCTCGTCCACTGCAACTTCCGCGACACCAGCCACGTTGCCGCGGAGATCGAGCGGATAGGGGGCGAGGCGCTGGCGTCGCACCCGGCCATCAGGGTCAGGCGGCGCGCCTGCTATCTGTGCCCCATCGGGTGCACGCGCGAAACCGAGCTGCTCGACACGTGCGGCGTCGTTGTCGACAGGGGCGAGGGCCCGGAGTTCGAGACCGTGGCGATGCTCGGCGCGGACCTCGGCATCTACGACCTCGAGCCGATTACGGCGGCCAACTATCTCTGTAACCGGCTCGGCCTCGACACGATCGCCGCCGGGGGCACGATCGCGGCGCTGATGGAAATTTTCGGGATCGCGCGCGCGAAACCGCCGGAGTCGCGCACCGCGGGCGAGCGGGCCGTGATGGAGGACGCCGCGGCTTTCGCGCGCGCCTGCGGGGACGCGGCGCCGGACGGACACGGAGGCGGGCCGTTCGCGCCGGCGTTCGGGAACGCCGCGGCGCTGGTCCCGCTCGTGCGCGCCATGGCCCGAGGCGAAGGGGCCCTCGGGCGCGCGCTCGCGTCCGGATCGCGGCGCCTGGCGGAGCGCTATGGCCATCCCGAGGCGGCCATGGCCGTGAAGGGGATGGAGATCCCCGCCTACGACCCGCGCGTGACGTGGACCCAGGCAATGTCCTACATGACCGCTGCACGCGGCGGCTGTCATCTGCAGGGCGGCTACTCCGCTCCGATCGCGTTCTGCGCGGGGTACGGCGAATTTCCCGGGATCAAGTCCGAAGGCGCGGCGCTGGTCGCGCGCAACTTCGCCTACCAGAACACCGCTTACGACGTGCTCGGGGTGTGCGCGTTCGCCGGCTTCTCGGTCACGCTCGACGAGTACGCGAACATGCTGAACGACGTGACCGGCCTCGAGGTGAAGGCGAGCGACCTTGAAACGGTCTCGCAACGCGTGCTGACGCTCGAGCGCCTGTTCAACCTGCTGTGCGGATTCACGGCCGAGGACGACTGGCTCCCCAGGCGCTTCTACACGGAGCCCATCCGCGTCGAGGAGGGCAACGTCGTCTGCCCCGAGGGTGAGTTCCGCGCGATGCGCGCCGAGTACTACGAGTCGCTCGGCTGGGACGAGCGCGGCGTGCCGCGCGCCGAGGCGACGCGGGAACTGGGATTGGACGCGATCCTCGGCACGGCGGAGTTCGAGCGGATGACGGGCGACCAGCAGGAGCGTCCGGCTTGACCGGCAGGGTCGCGGGCGAGGCGCAGCGGATCTTTCCGATCATGCGCGAAACGGGCCGCGCCATCATGCTGGCGCGCGGCAACAACACCCACAGCGGCAACCTCGCCCTTCGTGACCCGGCCGATCGTGACGTCTTCCACATCACCGCGTCGGGTTCGCAGCTCGGCGCCCTGGTCGCGAGCGACATCGTGCCCGTACGCTTCTCGCGCGTGAGCTGGGGCGACGGCCGGGCGTCGACCGAGTCCACCATCCACCGCAAAATCCTGGCGATCCCGGGCGTCGAGGCGTCGATCCACGCGCACTACCTGTCGGCCATCTCGGTGTCCTTCGATGCGAAGGACGTCGAGAACTTCCTCCTGTACGAGGGAGAGGTGCATGGCACCGAGGAGTTCTCGTTCGTGCCGATCGACCGCACAGGAGCGTGGGTCCTCGGGAAGGTGCCGTCCGGCACGTACCTCGAGCCCGTCGGGTCGAAAGAGATGGAGGCGCGCATCCCGCGCTATCTCGCCTCGTCGCCCGCGACGCTCGTGAAGGGCCACGGCCCCTTCGTGCGCGGAGGGTCCCTCGGTGAGTGCCTCCACCTTCTCGGCGTCGTCGATGCCTCGGCCATGCTGCTGCAGGCGGCACGCATGCGCGGGGTCGACACCACAGCGATCGCGCGCCGGGTCCGGGAGGCGGGCCCGGCCGCGTTCTACCCGATGCCCGTGCGCGCGTTCGACGCGGCCGCGTTCGGCACGTACGACACCCGCGACGAGGCGACGATCCGCGGATTCCGGGAGCGCGCGGTGTTCAATTACGTGCAGGAGATCTGCCCGTACGCCACCGGTTCGATGAGCGAGAAGATCACCGAGCACGAGATGCTGTACTGCCCGACGGCCTCGGCGCCCGAGGGGTTCGAGATCGCCATCCGGCGCCTCTCTATCGGGGCGGACGAGGGCGACGACTGGGAGCTCGCATTCCACAAGACGCTCTATCGCGAGACGACCCACAAGGCGTGCATCATCACCCAGAGCCCGCTCGCCTCGGCCGAGGGCCTGGCGGTGCTCGCCGATCGCTATGGCATGGAGGCGCTCGTGCGGCCCGAGTCGGTCGCGATCGACTACAGCGATCGGATCGACCATCCGGTGGTGAAGCCGATCGACGCCGAAGCGGTCTACCTGAATCCGCGCGTCGGGTTGTGCCGCTGGGACGCCCCGGTGGCCGCCGTGCTCGACATGCTGCGGTGGCACAAGGGGGCGTGCTTCATCGCCGGCGTCGGGGCCATCGGCG
>JAWOGY010000081.1:0-25697 GCA_046496425.1 Vicinamibacterales bacterium | reverse complement strand
GATGGCCCGCTCCGGCGCCCGCCTCGACCTGCAGGGTCTGCCGGGCCGGAAAGTCGACAAGCACAGCACGAGCGACGTCTTGTCGCCGACCCCGCCCGTGCTGGCCCCCCTGGCAGCGGCCTGCGGGGCGGCGGTGCCGATGATGTCGGGGCGCGGGCTCGGGCACACGGGCGGAACCCTGGACAAGTTGGAGTCGATCGCCGGGTTCCGGGTGGATTTGTCCGCCCGGCAGATTGTCGACGCGCTGGCGGATGTCGGCTGCGTGATCGTCGGCCAGACGAGAGACATCGCGCCGGCGGACCGGCGTTTGTACCGGCTGCGCGACGTGACGGCCACAATCGAGAGCATCCCGCTCATCACCGCGTCGATCATGAGCAAGAAGCTCGCCGAAGGGATTGACGGCCTGGTGCTCGACGTGAAGGTGGGATGCGGCGCGTTCATGAAGACGGTGAAGGACGCCGAGGAGCTGGCGCAGTCGATGGTGCGGGCCGGGCAGCTGGCCGGCGTGCAAACCGAGGCGGTCCTCACGCGCATGGACGCGCCCCTCGGGCGCGCCATCGGCAATGCGATCGAGGTCGCCGAGGCCATCGACACGCTCCGCGGCCAGGGGCCGCGCGACCTGACGGAGCTTTCCGTGATCCTGGCGTCGCGCATGGTGCTCATGACCGGACGGGCGGACACCCTCGACGACGCCGAGCGGCAGGTGCGCGGGGCGATGGCCTCCGGCGCCGGGCTCGACCGCTTCCGGCGGATGGTGGAGCGCCAGGGCGGAGACCCGGCGGTGGTCGACGACCCATCGCGGCTGGCGCTCGCGCCCGGACGCGAGTTCGCCCGCGCGCCTCGGGCCGGCTACGTCACGGGCCTCGATGCGCTGCTCATCGGGCGGGCCGCGGCGGCGCTCGGTGCCGGACGGGCCACGGCGGACGACCGCGTCGATCACGGCGTGGGCATCAGGGTGCTGGCGTCGCTCGGGGCGCTCGTGCGGGCAGGCGAGCCGGTGCTGGAGCTCATCCACCGTGAGGGGACCGGCCTTCGCGATGCGGCCGAACTGGCCGTGCGGGCGATTGAACTCGGCGGGGCACCGCCCGCTCCCCGGCCGCTCGTGGTCGGGACGGTGGTGTGAGGGCGCCCTGAACACGCGGTCGTAATCCAGGCGAAGCGGAGATTGGATGACCATCAAGCCTGAACTGAGGTCCAGCATCTGGCGCTTCTCGCCCAGGGAGCTGGCTGTCGTCGCGGCCGGCGCCGCCGTGGCGCTCGTGGCGATCCTGCTGGCCGGCTTCGGCGGCGTCCCCAAGGCGCAGCCGGTGGCCGGCGCCGTGCTGATCCTCGGGATCCCGTACCTCTTGTCGACCAACCGCAGCGCGATCGACCGGAAGACGGTGATGTGGGGCTTCGGCCTGCAGGTCGTCTTCGCGCTCCTGGTCCTCAAGAACGAGTGGGGCCAGCGGACGTTCAGATACCTCGGGGACCTCATCACGCGGCTGCTCGACTTCGCGAACGTGGGCGCGTCGTTCGTCTTCGGGCCGCTGGGCGACAAGGAGGCCTGGCCGCGCATCATGAACGCCGCGCTCGGCGAGGAGGGCGCCCGATACGCGATGATCTTCGCGTTCCAGGTGCTGCCGACCATCATCTTCATCGCGGCGCTGTTCGCGATCCTGTACTACTACGGCGTCATGCAGTTCGTCGTGCGGCTGTTCGCCTGGGGCATGCGCAAGGTGATGAAGGCGAGCGGCGCCGAAACGCTCAACGTCGCGGCCAGCATCTTCATGGGGCAGACCGAGGCGCCGCTGACGATCCGGCCCTACCTGCCGAAGATGACGCAGTCGGAACTCATGACGGTGATGACCTCAGGCATGGCGCACATCTCGGGCGGCATCATGGCGGCCTACATCCTGTTCGGGATCGAGGCGCGGCACCTGCTGACGGCCGTGATCATGACCGCGCCCGGCACCCTGATGATGGCCAAGATGTTCGTGCCTGAAACCGAGGTGCCCGAAACGATGGGCACCGTGAAGCTCGACGTGGAACGGACCGACGTCAACGTGATCGACGCGGCCGGACGGGGGACGGGCGAGGGGCTGCACCTGGCGATGAACGTCGCCGCGATGCTCATTTCGTTCCTGTCGCTGGTCGCGCTGGTGAACGCGATGCTCGGCCTGGCCGGCCTGAGCCTCCAGCAGATTCTCGGCTGGGCGTTCGCGCCGGTGGCGTGGGCGATGGGGGTGCCGTGGCGGGACGCGGCGACGATTGGCAACCTGCTCGGCACGCGCATGGTGCTGAACGAATTCGTGGCCTACTCGCAGCTCGGGCCGCTGAAAGCGTCGCTCGACCCGAACTCCTTCACCATCGCGACCTTCGCGCTGTGCGGCTTCGCGAACTTCAGCTCGATTGGCATCCAGATCGGCGGCATCGGGGCGCTCGCGCCGAACCGGCGGCACGACCTGGCTCGCCTGGGGCTGCGGGCCATGCTGGCGGGCACGCTGGCGAACTTCATGACGGCGACCATTGCGGGGTTCCTGCTGTGAGCGACGAATACACGCGTGTGCAGGCGGCGGCCGCGTTCGTGCGGGAGCGCATCCCGGCGGCGCCGGAGATCGCCATCGTGCTGGGCTCGGGTCTGGGCGATTTCGCGTCCCATGTCGGCGACGCGGCCGTCATGCCGTACGAGCGCGTGCCGGGGTGGCCGCCGGCGAGCGTGATCGGCCACGCCGGCAAACTGGTCGTCGGCACGGTGAGGGGGAAGCCCGTGGCGGTGCTGTCGGGCCGCGCGCACTTCTACGAAGGGCACCCCATGGCGAGCGTCGTGTTCGCCACCCGCGTCGTGGGGGCGCTCGGCGTGAAGACGCTCGTGCTCACCAACGCGGCGGGCGGCATCAACACGTCGTTCTCCCAGGGCGCCCTGATGGTCATCGACGACCATATCAACCTGATGGGCACCAATCCGCTCGTCGGCCCGAACGACGAACGTTTCGGCCCGCGGTTCCCGGACATGACGGAGGTGTACTCGAAGCGCCTGCGGGCCGTCGCGGATCGGGCGGCGGAACGGAACGGCCTCTCGCTGGCGCACGGCATCTACGTCGGGCTGCACGGGCCGAGCTACGAGACGCCGGCCGAGATCCGGTATCTCCGCGCGATCGGCGCCGACGCGGTCGGCATGTCGACGGTGGCCGAGGCGATCGCCGCACGCCACCTGGGCATGGAGGTCCTCGGGATCTCGTGCATCACCAATATGGCGGCCGGCGTGCTGCCGCAGCCCCTCAATCACGCCGAGGTGATGGAGACGGCGCAGCGCGTGCGCGGGGCGTTCATCGCGCTGCTCGAGGAGATCGTGGGGACGATGTAGGGGCATGGGGCATGGGGCATGGGACATGGGACATGGGACAAGGGGCTCGCCCGCCTTCGCCCTCTTCTCGGCTGGCAGGTTTCCTGACAGGGCTTCGGCGCGGCAATCCCGGCTGGCCACGGGGCCTGCCGGGATTGGGGTAGTCAGCGTCGCAGCGGTGGTGTCGTATTCTGGCTACTGGCTACTGGCTGCTGAATGCTGGCGTGGAGCACTTATGTCAGACGAGTCGACGTTGATCGAGGCGGCGCGCTCGGCCCGTGAGCGCGCCGTCGCGCCCTATTCGAAGTTCAAGGTGGGTGCCGCGCTCGAGACCGAAGACGGGACCATCGTCACCGGCTGCAACATCGAGAACTCCACCTATGGGCTCACGCTGTGCGCGGAGCGCGTCGCGGTGTTCAAGGCCGTGTCGGAGGGCCACCGCGCCTTCCGGCGAATCGCCGTCGTCGCCGACACGGCCGACCCGACTCCGCCATGCGGGCCGTGCCGCCAGATCCTCTGGGAATTCTGCGGCGACCTCGAGGTGATCCTGGCGAACCTGACCAGCGAGATGGGCCATCACCGGCTGAAGGACCTCCTGCCGCTGCCCTTCGACGCCCGCCTGCTCCGCTGACCGCATATGATAGATGGATGCTTCCGACGATTGAGTGGCACGACGATGCCATCGTGATGATCGACCAGCGGAAACTGCCGGCGGCCGAGATCTGGGTCCGCTGCAGGACGGCTCCCGAGGTGGCGCGGGCCATCAAGACCATGGTCATCCGCGGCGCGCCGGCGATCGGCGTAGCCGCGGCCATGGGGATCGCCCTCGCCATGCGGCGCAGCAAGGCCACCGGCACCCGCCAGTTCGCGGCCGAGTTCCAGAAGACCTGCGACCTCATGGCTGGCACGCGTCCGACCGCGGTCAACCTGTTCTGGGCGATCGAGCGGATGAAGCGGACATTCGCCGCGGCCGTGCAGGCCGGGGCGTCGGTGACGGAGATCCGGGATCGGTTGGAGGCCGACGCCAGGGCCATCCATGACGAAGACGTGGCAAGCTGCCGCGCGATAGGCCGTGTGGGCGCGGCCTGCGTCCCCGACGGGGCGCGCATCCTGACGCACTGCAATGCGGGCGCGCTGGCGACGGCCGGGTACGGCACCGCGCTCGGGGTCATCCGGGCGGCGGCGGAAGCCGGCAAGCGGGTATCGGTCCTCGCCGATGAAACGCGGCCGTTCCTCCAGGGCGCGCGCCTCACGGCCTGGGAACTCGTCCGGGATGGAATCGAGACCACGGTCATCACCGACAACATGGCCGGCGCGCTCATGCGGCAGGGCCTGGTCGACCTCGTCGTGGTCGGCGCCGACCGGATCGCGGCCAACGGAGACGTCGCCAACAAGATCGGCACCTACTCGGTGGCCGTCCTGGCCAGGGCGCACGGCATCCCGTTCTATGTCGCCGCGCCCCTGTCGACGATCGACCTCGCCACGCCCGATGGCGCAGGCATCCCCATCGAAGAGCGTCCGCACAGGGAGGTCACGCATGTGGGGCCCAGCAGGCTGACGCCCGAAGGCGCCCGGATCCGCAACCCGGCCTTCGACGTGACACCGCATGAGTACGTGTCGGCCATCTTCACCGAGCGTGGCGCGTGCACCGCGCCGTTCGGGGCGTCGCTCAGGAGCGTGGCTTCGCAGGGTTGACCTCCTGCGGCACGGACAAGGGAGCCGGGCAGATCGATGCGCATCCTGGGGATTGAGACGTCGTGTGACGAGACGGCCGCGGCCATCGTCGAGGAAGTCGACGACGCCGCGCGGCCGTGGGTCGTGCGATCGAGCGTGGTGGCCTCCCAGGTCGATATCCACCGCGAGTGGGGTGGGGTCGTGCCCGAACTCGCGTCCCGTCAGCACATCCGGGACATCTGCGGCGTCGTCGAGCGTGCGCTCGGCGATGCCGGCGTCACGGGGAAGGATCTGGGGGCGATCGCGGTCACCCAGGGGCCCGGCCTGGTCGGGTCGCTGCTCGTGGGCGTGTCGTTCGCCAAGTCGCTGGCGGCATCCTGGGGACTGCCCCTCGTGCCCGTGCACCACCTGGCCGGCCACATCGAGTCGCTGTTCCTCCAGCACGGGCCGTTGCCGCTGCCGGCGATGGTGCTCGTCGTGTCGGGGGGGCACACGAGTCTCTACGACGTGCGCGAGCCGGGCGAGTACCGGGCCATCGGCCGGACCCGGGACGACGCGGCCGGCGAGGCCTACGACAAGGTGGCGAAGCTCGTCGGCCTGGGGTACCCGGGCGGCCCGGCGATCGACCGGATGGCCAGAATGGGCGACGACCGCGCCGTGCACTTCCCCGTGGCGCGCATGACGCATCCCGATCGCAACGAACCGCTGACGAAAGGGCAGTGGGACTTCAGCTTCAGCGGGCTCAAGACTGCCGTCCTGCGTCACGTGCGCGCGCGGGGCGACGGGTGGTCACCGGGCCCGGAGGAACTCGCCGACCTGTGCGCGAGCTTCCAGCGGTCGGTCGTCGAGGCGCTCCTCGAGAAGACCTTCGCGGCGGCCCGCTGGTACGGGGCCCGGAGCGTGGGGATCGCCGGAGGGGTATCGGCCAACAGCCGCCTCCGCGCCGATGCGGAAGCCGCCGGAGCGCGGGCCGGTCTCCCGGTCTTCGTGCCGACGCTGGCGCTCTCGACCGACAACGCGGCGATGATTGCCGCCGCCGGGCTCCGGCGCTATCACGCCGGCGTGCGGGCCGATGACGCCCTGAACGCGGACGCCTCGCTGGCGCTCGTCACGTAGAACGCCGCCGCCGCGAGATTGCCTCCCGCCTGCGCTACACGCGCATGCCGAGCGACACGTGCTTGGTCTCCAGGAACGCATCCAGGCCCTCGATGCCCAGTTCGCGTCCCCAGCCGCTCTGTTTCACGCCGCCGAACGGGCACTGGCTCGTCGAGGGCACGCCGTCGTTGATGCCGATGGTCCCGGCCTCGAGGCCCTCCATCAGGCGGAACGCGCGGTCCAGGTTCGTGGTGAACGCATAGGCGCTCAAGCCGTAAATCGAGGCGTTAGCCTGCTCGAGCGCCTCTTCCTCGCGGTCGAAGGCGCATACCGGCGCGATGGGCGCGAAGGTCTCCTCGCGCATGCACGCGCTCTCGGGGGGCACGTCGGCGAGGACCGTCGGCTCGACGAAGAACCCCCGGCTGCCGGCCACCCGCCGTCCGCCGCACAACAGGCGTGCGCCGCGGGCGACCGCGTCCTCCACGTGCTCGATGGCTTTGACGACGCCGGCGTCGTCGACCAGCGGCCCGATGTCGACGCCCGCCTCCAGGCCGTCGCCCACCTTGAGACTGCGCGCCTTCGCGACGAAGGCCTCGAGGAACCGCTCGTAGATGGGGCGCTCGACCAGCACCCGGTTGGCCGCGATGCACGACTGCCCGGTGTTGCGGAACTTCGCCATCATCGCACCTTCGACGGCGGCATCCAGATCGGCGTCCGCGAAGACCAGCACGGGCGCGTGCCCGCCCAGTTCGAGCGACAGCGGCTTCACCGACGCGGCCGCGCCGCGGATGAGCAGCCTGCCGACCTCGGTGGACCCCGTGAACGTGATCTTGCGGCACCGCGGGTTCGACAGCAGCTCCTCGCCGAATGCCGCGGACGGTCCGACGATGACCTGGAGCACGCCCGGCGGCAGGCCGGCGGCGTCGGCGCACTCGGCGAGCAGCACGGCGCAGACGGGCGTCTGGGACGCTGGCTTCAGGACGACGGTACACCCGGCCGCCAGCGCAGGGGCGACCTTGCGCACCGCGAGGACGAGCGGGAAGTTCCACGGGCTGATCGCGCCCACGACGCCCATCGGCGTCTTGATGACCAGGTGCCGCTTCCCGTCCACCTGGTTGGGGACGACGCGACCGTACGCCCGTCGCGCTTCTTCGGCGAACCAGCGGAGGTGGTCCACCGTCATGCCCACCTCGCCCAGGCTCTGCGCGACAGGCTTGCCATTCTCGAGGGTGATCGTCCTGGCGATCTCGTCGCGGCGCGACTCCACCTGGTCCGCGATCTTGTGGAGAAAGGCGCCCCGGGCCTTTCCGGTGAGCCGTCGCCACGTCAGAAAGGCGGCGTGCGCGTCCTCGAGCGCCGTGGCGAGGCGCGCCCGGTCGGCCGTCGCGATCCGCGCGAAAGGCTCGGCCGTGGCGGGATTGATGACGCCGATGCTCGTCCCGGAGGAGACAAACTGTCCGTTCAAGTACAGGGGAAAGACGTTCACTTCGGCACCTTCGCCCAGTCCTTGAGGAACATGTCGACCGCCAGATCGGTCAGCGGGTGATCGTAGAGCTGCTGCATCACGTCGATGGCCATCGTGCAGATGTCGGCCCCCGCCAGCGCGGCCTCGAGGACGTGCGTGGGGTGGCGGACCGCCGCGACGATGATCTCGGTCTCGTATCCGTAGTTCCCGTAGATGGTCTTGATCTGGCGGACCAGTTCCATGCCGACGTGGCCCACCGCGTCCAGCCGGCCGACGAAGGGGCTGATGTACGTCGCGCCGCACTTGGCGGCCAGCATGGCCTGGAGCGGCGAAAAGGTCACCGTGACGTTCGTCTTGATGCCCTCGGCGCTGAGTGCCTTGACGGCCTTGAGGCCCTCCCGCAGGATCGGCACCTTGACGACGACGTTCTTGTGCAGCCGTGCGAGCGCGCGGGCCTCCTCGATGATCTCGGGGGCCGTCAGGCTCACCGTCTCGAGGCTGATTGGCCCGTCGACGATCGAGAGAATCTCCCGGTACACGTCCTGCGCGGGCCGGCCCGTCTTCGCGACGTGGCTCGGGTTCGTCGTCACGCCGTCGATGATGCCCCAGCCGTGCGCCAGCCGGACTGTTTCTGGATCTGCGGTGTCGATGAAGAGTTTCATGGCTGCCTCGTATCGGGTATGAACCGGGACCGCGGCGTGTGGCGGTCCGCCTATCGTGTCGCGCGCGCCAGCGGTTCGACGATGGCGCGCACGTCTTCCTCGGAGAATCCGATCTCCACGTTGCGATGAAGCTCCCAGCGCTCCTCGTGCGTCACAATCGCGCCGGGCTGCAGCGTCACGAGCGGGGCCAGGGTCTCCAGTTCGAGCATCCGGTTGTTGGTGAAGACCTCGAGCGAGGAATTGTAGTCCGGGTAGCGCGCGCCCTCGACGGGCGTGAAGCGCTTGATGAAGAGGAACGGCTTCAGGTAATACGCCGCCCAGCCGAGGTTGTTGTTGATTCCGACTTTCGTCCGGTCCTGGCCCTGGACCACCTTGTGCCGGAGCAGGATGTAATCGGTGCCCCACAGCCACCGGTCGTCGCGCATGTCGGTATAGGGCCAGAGCGTGACGGCGCGGTTCGGCAGGAGCCGATCCGGGTGGAACGCGGTCGGCAGCGGCGCGATGGCGAACCCGCCCGGGGCCATCACGCTGATGGCCCAGGGAGCGAGTTCGACCGGCCACGCGCCCGTGTTGCGCAGGCGGTGGACGACGCGCACCCTGGAGGAGGCCGGGTCCAGCGTGATCTCGATGGCCTTCTGGATCCCGCTTCGGGGTTCCGTCGGCATGGTCAGCAGCAGGCCGTTGGCGATGACCTGCGCCTCCACGGGGCCGTTGTCGGGCTCGTAGGTGCGCGTGATGTCTTCCGGCGCATGCCAGATTCGGTGCCCGCCGTAGTTCTTCCACTCGGCCCCGCCGGTCTGGCCGGCGAAATCCTCGCGGACGAAGAAGAGGTTCGCGCCCCCGACGAAGCCGAACGAGATGATGCGGGGGCCGACGTCGGTGGTCGCGATGAACTCGACCGTGCCGTTCGACACGCGGTAGCAGTTCGGCCAGCCCTGAAACGCCGTCTTTTCGATGGTCACAACAGCACCTGGATGGGGCGCCGCCCCGACTGCCAGGAAGGCGGCCGCGGCGAGCCACAGGAAATGACGCCCGAGGGTGAAGAGTGTCGCGTTACTCGTCATGGCCGCTCCGGGATCGAGACCTGCCGGAAATTGCCGGCGAAGGCCACCAGAACCAGCAGCCCGGCCGCCGGCATCAACGAGGCCATGGCGAAGACGGGCACGTACGAGATGCGATCCACCAGGAGGCCCGTGAGCAGCGGGAACAGCATGCCGCTCAGGCCCCCGGCAATCCCGGTGAGCCCGGTGACGCGCGCCACGGCCGTCTTCGGAAACAGGTCGGAGACCGCGGCGAACATGTTGGCCGACACGGCGGTGTGGCCGAAGAGCACGCAGCAGATGGCGACGAGCGCCACGGGCACGGTCTTGACCAGCACGACGGCCAGGCTGAAGAAGCACAGCGCCGCGCCGACGCCCATGGTGATGACGCGCGCCGCGCGCACGGAGTAGCCGCGCCGGATGAGGTGCCCGGACACCCAGCCGCCGCCGATGCTTCCGAGATCCCCGAACAGGAAGGGCACCCACGCGAAGAAGGCGATCTCGGTGAGGCTGAAGCCGCGCTCCCGGTAGAGGTACTCCGGCATCCAGTAGATGTAGAACTGCACGACCGGACCGACCAGCAGGCGGCACAGCATCAGGCCCCAGGTCGGTCCGAGGCGGAGCAGTTGGGCGTTGGTGGGGGCCGGCCCCGCGGGGCTCGAGTCGCCGTCGCGGATGTACGCGGCCTCGGCGGCGCTGAGCCCCTTGTGCTCCTCGGGCGTGCGGTAGAAGAACCACCAGACCCCGGCCCAGACCATGCCCAGCAGGCTCGGCACCAGGAAGGCGACGCGCCAGCCGTACCAGTGCATGAGCGGGACGATGAGGAACGGCGCCACGGCGCTGCCGATCATCGACGCGCTGTTGAAGATGCCGACGGCGAACGCCCGCTCGCGCACGGGGAACCACTGCGCGACGACCTTGTTGCCGCCCGAGAAGTTGCCGCACTCGCCCGTGCCCAGCCAGAACCGGAAGAAGCTGAAGTGCAGGAGCGAGTTGGCCACGGCATGGAGGGCGTTGGCCGTCGACCACCACATCACCGCGAAGGTGAGCCCGAAGCGCGCGCCGCGGCGGTCCATCAGCCAGCCCATCGGGAACTCGCCGAAGACCATGCCCATCTGGAAGGCGGCGACGATGATGCCGTACTCCGTGTTCGAGAGGCTGAAGATCTCGCGCAGCTTCGGGGCCGTCACCGACAGGGTCTGACGGTCGATGAAGTTGATCATGGTGACGCAGAAGAGCATCGCCAGGATCCACCAGCGCCGCTGCTGGAAGAGGGGGGGCATCTGCGGCACGGCGGCAGCGGCCGCCGCGCCGTCTTGGTCAGGTCGTGATGGCGTCACCTTTACCTGCCATGAAGTCCTTGTTCTTGTCGCCCACCCAGTATCGCTCGCCGGCGATGCACCAGATGAACACGAGCGGGTCCTCCTGGGAGAACACCGGGTGGTAGTTGAGGTACGGGATCGTGACCATGTCCCCTTCGTTCAGGCTGTGGACGAAGGTCAGCTTTTCCGGGGACTCGTACACCTCCATCGCCCCGTGGCCCTTGATGAAGATGTAGACCTCTTCCTGGTCGGTGTGGTTGTGCGGCGGCCAGGCCCGCGTGTGCGGCTGGTAGAACGTGTAGCCGGCGACCAGCTTGTCCGCGGCCTCGCCCACGTCGAACATCAGGAAGACGTCTTTGCCCGCGAGGTGCCTGATGCGGTCCTCGCGCGCCGAGAACTCGGCGAAGCTCGAGTGGAAGGCCGGGTGCGCCGCGGTGGCCGGAGCGCTGCACTGGATGAGGACGGCCGGCTCCGCCGAGGGGTTGGACAGGATGAACCCGGCGCCGAGCGGCACGTAGAGCGTGTCGTAGTTGGCCAGGTCGTACCCCTGCCCGCCCATGTCCACCCGGGCCGCGCCCCGCCACATGAACAGCAGGCTCTCCCGGCCGGTGGTGCAGAAGGCAACCGACGTGCACCCGGCCGGCACGGTGTACTCGCCGCAGCTCAGGAATTGGAGGTTGGCGGTTTCCGGCACGAAACGCTGCCTGAAAGTGACTTCGGCGTGCTCGTGCCTGACGAGCACGCCCGGGCGCACGCCCCCGGGCGGAACGGGACTGGCATCGGTCGCATGTGCATCAGCCATCATTCACCAATCGGTTGGAGTCCGGAACGCAAAGAAGGCGGGGGCAGCCGGCCTGCCCCCGCCCCGGAACTAATAGAGGAGCTTGAACCCGAGCTGGAGCACCCGCGGGTCGCCGGCGCCCAGGATTCTCCCGAAGTTGGCTCCCGCGTTGATGTTCGCGTTCGGAGTGTTGTAGTTGACCCGGTTGAACACGTTGAACGCCTCGAGACGGAACTGGAACCTCGCCCGCGAACCGATGGGGAAGTTCTTGAAGAGCGCCATGTCGATGGCGGCCGAGTTCGGCCCGCGCAGCGAATTCCGCTCCACGGTGCCGATGGTCCCGATGGCCGCCCTATCGAAGGCCGCCGTGTTGAACCACATCCTGACCGGGTCCGCATCGGCCGGCCGCGTCGGATCACCGATGAGGTCGCCGTTGTCCTGGCCCACGGCCGTCAGGGAGCGGTCGGTCCCGCTCTTCACCGTAAACGGCAGCCCGCTCCGCATCACCAGGATCCCATTGACCTGCCAGTCATTCAACAGGGCCCTGGCAAGACCCGTCGCCGAGGTGCTGTTCGGCAGGTCGTACACCACCGACAGGTTGAACTTGTGCCGGATGTCGAAATCGCCGTACGAGTAGTCGACGTCGGGATTCGCGGAACTCCTGGGGTAGGACCCGCCCCCTTCGACCGTCTGCGAACCGTTGTCCTTCAAGGTGCTATAGACGTAGGTGGACAGGATCGTGAGCCCCTGCGAGGCCCGCTTCGTCGCGGTGATCTGGAGGGAGTTGTAGTCGGAGCGCTGGTACGGCGTGGCGATCTCCATGGCCGACATGCCCGCGTAGGTCCGGCGGCTGTTGGTGTTGCCCGTCGTCGCGCCCGGACCATAGATGGCCGGGTTCAGTTCCAGAGCGGCCAGGATGTCCGTCCCCTTGTTCGCCACGTAGGCGACCGACAGGCTCATGTCCTTCCCGATCTGCTGCTCGAGTGTGAGGTTCCAGTTCTGCGAGTAGCCCTTGTTGCCAGTCGGCTCCAGCACGCCACCCGAGACCGGCTTCACGTACTTGAAGGCCGCGAACTCGCTCGGATCCCGCCTGGGGAACGGGTAGGGATTGCCGCCCGGGACGCCGTTGTACGGATCCATGAAGCTGTACGGGTTGACGGTGCTGACCGTGAGCACGCTCGGCTGGGTGCTCACCGTGCGCGTGTAGATGGTCAGGGCGGGGTCGACGTAGAAGATGCCGTACCCGCCGCGCACGACCGTCCTGGCGTTGCCGAACAGGTCGTACGCCGCTCCGATGCGCGGGGCGAACAGGCCATAGTTGTTCGAGAACAGCGACTCGGGAATGCCGGCATCGCCCGGGTACACCATGCCGAGCGGCGCGTCCGGAGCCACGGTGGACTGCTGTCCCTTGACGAAGCCGACCAGGTTGTTGAGCGAGTCCGTCGGCGGCGTCCAGGGTTCCCACCGCAACCCGGCATTCACCGTCAGGCGGTTATTGACCTTCCAGTCATCCTGGATCCAGAAGTGGTTCTTCCACTCGGCGATGTCGAGCGTGCGCCCGGAGTCCTGCACGAAGCTCGACGGCAGGCCCATCATGATGTCGGCCGGCAGGTAGCCGGTCCGCGAGCCGTTGTAGGTCCAGGTGCCCACGGTGAACGACGCGTCCAGGACGTAGAGGCGGTCGTACTGCGTGTCGATGCCGAACTGCAGGTTGTGCCGCCCCTTGCTCCAGACCGCCGAGGCGTGGAAGTCGTACGTCCACGGCGTCTGCTCGAGACCGCCGCCCGAGAACAGGTTGAACAGCGGAGCGGCCATGAACCGCACGCCGGGGAAGAAGTCCGTCGTGATGCTCTGGGGCGCGTTCACGCCGTACTCCTGAATCGTCTTCATGTTCGGGGTCGCCGGCTCCTGGATCCGCTGGAACTTGGAATAGCTGCCCTGCAGCGTCAGCAGGAAGTTCGAGCTGAAGATGTGCGAGTCCCGGACCAGGAAGCTCTGGTTGCGGAAGTCGTTGTCGGCCAGGAACCCCGGGGGCGCGTTGAACGTGCGCTGGAAGCGGTTCGCGTCGTAGAAGTACCGGACGGTGAGCCGGTTGCTGGAGGCGAACTGGTGATCGACGCGTGCCGTCACCTGATCGTCGTTGGTGTCGCTCTGGAGCGGGGACACCAGGTTCAGGCCGCTGTTCGGAAGCGGCAGCATGTCGGTCAGGAGCTGCTGCACCGTCGGATCGAGACGGTTCGACGGGACGACATTGCCCGGAAAGGGCAGGCCCGTCAGGGGATCCCTGATGACACCCGTGAAGTCCGAAAAGTTCCCGCTCCGTTCGTTCGCGGTCAGGGACCGGACCGAGGACGTCCCGGGAGCCGACCGCCGCCGCGTCGCCTGGTACGCCCCGAAGTAGAAGGTCTTGTTCTCCACGATCGGTCCGCCGATCGTGCCGCCGAACTGATTCAGCTTGAACGGCGGTTTCTCACGGCCGGCCGCGTTGTTGAACGGGTCGTTTGCGTTCAGCGACTTGTCGCGCAGGAACTCGAACGCGGAGAAATGGAGCTGGTTGCTCCCCGAACGGGTCGACAATTCCACCAGCGCGCCGGCGCCAGCCGTGCGCGCGCTGTAGTTCGCCGACTGGACCGTGAACTCCTCGAGCGTGTCCGGGTTCGGCAGCACCGGCGCGGAGCCGAAGAACCGGTTGTTGTAGTTCGACCCGTCCATCCTGAAGTTGTTCTGGGTCGAGCGCAGCCCGTTGACCGTGATGGCCTGATTGTCCTGCTGCCCCGCCACCGACGAGCCGGGGGCGGTGATCGAGGCTCCAGCCGTCAGCGCGACCAGCTGCAGGGGGTTGCGGCCGTTCAGCGGCAACTCCTGCACCTGCCGGACGGTCATGGACGTCTGAACGGTCGACGAGGACGTCTGGACGACCGGCGTGGCGCCGCTCACCTCGACCGTGGTTTCCAGGCCCCCGGGCTCCATGACCAGTTTCAGGTCCGCCGTCTGCCCGGTGATCAGGTTGATCCCTCCGGCCACCAGGGTCTGGAACCCCTGAAGGGTGGCGGTGATTTCGTACTGGCCGATCGGGAGGTCCGCGAACCGGAAGATCCCGATCTCGTTCGTGACCGATTCCCGCGTCTGACCCGTACGGACGTTCTTGCAGATGACGGCGACGCCCGGGAGCACGCCCCCGGAGGAGTCGCTCAGCGTGCCGCTCAGGCTGGCGAAGTTGGCCTGAGCGCGCGCGGCGGACGGAAACGCGCCCGCGAGCAGGACGAGGCATGGCACGACGAGGAGCCACGCCGATATCGAGTGTTTCCGGAACCGTTCCATGGAAGAAGCCTCCCCCGGCCGGGAACCGCTACCCCGGCCATCCGTGATTAACCGTGCTGCCACAATGCAGGGGCGAACGTGCGAACCGCTAGACGTCTTCTTCGATCCCGCCGCCTGACGCGTCGAACCGCATCCGTTTCCGGCGCCAGTAGGCCTCGCGCGCCAGGTGCACCGGCAGGCACGCCTGGACGCCGGTCTCGATGTCGGCGCTCGGGCGCGTCCCGTTCTTCACCGCGTCGAGGAAGCTGGTGACGTGCGCGAGTTCGAGGTTTTCGGTCGTCCGCTGTTCCACCGGCGCGCCCTTGTTCGGGCGGAACACGTACCCGTCGCGCGCGATGTCCAGGCTGCCCTCGGTCCCCTGGAAGAGGACCGACGGCCTGGGAGTGGCCACCGGCAGCACGCTGGATTCGAAGTGCAGATTCCAGCCGCCGGCGTACTGGAGCACCGCGCTCACCGTCTCGGGGTTCTCGCGGCCGTCCTTGAGGTGGTAGATCCCGCCGGTCGCCACCGCGTTGAGCGGTTTCGTCTCGTTCAGGAACCACTGGGCGACATCGACCCAGTGCGTGAGGATGTCGGCCAGCAGGCCGCCGCCGTAGTCCGGGAAGTACCGCCACGAGTCGTAGCGGATCCAGTCGTACGGCACCTTCTTCGCCGGGCCGACGAACCGCTCCCAGTCGAGGCCCGCCGGGCGAGGCTGTGGAGCGATCTTGCGCCGCTGCCACGGGAAGTCGCTCCACGCGGCCCGGACGAACACCACGTGGCCGAGCAGCCCGCGGTCGAGGTACTCTGCCTTGGCCCGCGCGTAATGCGCGCCGCTGCGCTGCTGGGTGCCGGTCTGGCAGACCTTGCCGGACGTCCGGACCGCCGCCACGAGGCGCGCTCCCTCATCAAGGGCGTGCGTGGTCGGCTTCTCCATGTAGACGTGCTTGCCGGCAGCGAGCGCCGCGAGGGTGATCGGCAGGTGCAGATGATCGGGCACGCCGATGAGGACGGCGTCGACGTCGGGGCGCGCGAGCGCCTCTTCGTACGCCACCACCTCGGGCGCGGTCACGCCGAGCGCTTCGCGCGCCCGCTGCCGCTGCACGTCGTAGACGTCGGCCACGCAGCGCAGGTCGGCGCGGCCCGACGCCAGGAACGCCCGCATGACCTCGCGTCCGCGGCGCCCGCTCCCGATGAGCGCAACGCCCAGCCGGTCGTTCGCCCCGAGCACCCGCCGGGAAGAGAGCGCCGACAGCGCGACGCCCCCGGTTGCCGCGAGAAATTCACGCCGCTTCATGTCACCTCCCGAAGAGCTTGCGCAGGGTGTCGCGCGCCGGGGCCGCCGCCGAGGCGCCGGGCTTGGATCCGTCGGCCCGCTCTTCCTCGGCCAGGACCCAGCCGTTCCATCCCTCCGCGCGGATGGCCGAGGCGAGCGGCGACCAGTCGACCTCGCCGTGGCCGAGGGGCACCTGCTGCTCGCCCTTGAAGTCGCGCAGGTGCAGGCCGGCGAGCCGCGCCCGGTGCTTCGTGAAGAACGCCGCCAGGTCCACGCCGGCGCGATAGGCCCAGCCGCAGTCGACGAGGAACCAGACCAGCGCCGGGTCCGTCCGCTCGATGAGGCCGGAGATCTCGGCGCCGCCCGCGGCGAACTCCGGACCATGGTTGTGGTAGGCGAACGCCAGGCCGGCGGCCCGGCACGCCTTCGCGGCCTCGTGCAGGCCCGCCACCTTCTGCGCGAGGTCCGCCTCGGCGACCCGGCCGTCGCGGACTAGGCCGGCGCCGCTCAGGATGACGCGCTGGGCGCCGAGGGCCGCCGCGCCGTCGGAGGTCGCCTTGACCAGATCCATCGGCGCCACGCGCGTGCGCGGGTCGTACTCGTTGAGGAAGATGTGCACGCCGAAGAACGCGAGGCCGCTCCCGGCGAGGCGGGCGCGGGCTTGCGCGGCGTCGGCGTACTGCGCCTGGACGTTGCGGAAGCTGGTCTCGAAGCCCTCGAAGCCGATCGCCTTCAGCTCGCCGAGCACGCCGAGGAACATGGGGAAGTCGCCGGGCTTGAGGGGCCAGGCGTTGGTCTGGCAGCCGATCCGTGGCCCGGCGGCCGCCGCGGAGAGGGGCAGGGCGGTGAGCACGGCACCGGCGGGAAGGCAGGAGAGGAACGCGCGGCGCGACAGGTCCATGGCGGTGTCCTCCGGAAGGGGGCCAGGTCCGCCGCCGGCCCGGGGGTGCCGCGCGGGGTCCTGCTTTAGCGGTAAACCTAAACACAGCGCCTCGCCCCTTGTCAAGCACATTCGGGAGGGGCCGGCAGCCGCGGCGCGGCCCGGCGGACTACCGGGGCGCGGGGCCGATCGACTCGCGCAGCCGCAACTCGACCGGCAGAATCAGGCTGCGCGGCTCCTGCAGGGCGCCTCGCATGGCCTCGTGGAGCGTGCGGAAGGCCTGGCGCCCGATCTCGTACATGGGCGTGACCACCGTCGTCAGGCTGCGGTGCACGAAGTCCGCGAACGGCGTGCCGTCGAAACTCGCGATCGACAGGTCGCGCGGCACGATCACGCCGACCTCGTCGAGGTACCGCAGCACGCCCACCGCGGAGGTGTCGTTCGAGGCGACCACCGCTGTCGGCTTCCGGCGGTTCGCCTTCCACAGGCGCCGGCAGGCCTCGTACCCGCCGGCGCACGTCAGTTCGCCGCGCTCGAACAGAGTGGCGTCGTCATCGAAGCCGTACTCCTGTATGCAGCGCCTGAACACGTCGAGGCGCTGTTTGAAGGGCAGCACTTCCGGCGAGCCCGAGATGTAGGCGACGCGCCTGTGGCCGCGCTCGGCCAGGGCGCGGGCCACCATGCCGACGCCCGCCATGTAATCGGCGGCCACCTGATGGAAGATCGGAGGGTCGAGCTGGCGGTTGATGAGCACCACCTCGAAGTCGCTGTGGATGAGGTCTTTCCAAAACTGCGGGAGCCTGGGCCGGCCCGCCGTGAAGGGCGGCGCGGCGATGATGCCCTTCATGTGCAGGCGCCGCATATCGCGGACGCGGGCCGTGTAGGTCTCCATCCGGTAGGAGCCGTTGCACAGCATCACGTGGTACTGCAGGGCGCTGGCGCTGTCCTCGATCGCCCGGATCACCTCGGCGTAGTAGAGGTCCGAACTGTTGGGGACAATGACGCCGATGAGGTTCGAGCGCCCGGTCGCCAGGGCGCGCGCCAGCTGGTTGGGGACGAAGTTCATCCCGCGCACGGACGCGCGAATGCGCTTCTTGGTGGCGTCCGAGATCCGCGGGCTGTCGCGCAGCGCCAGCGACACGGTCATCGCCGACAGGCCGAGCTCTCTGCCGATATCCCGGAGGGTGATTTCGCGTTTCACGGTGTCTGCGTCAACGCGCGATACCTTATCACACCGGCCTCGCGCCGCCGCGGCGCCGCGTTTCCTGTTATTCTCGACAGGCCGACCCGGAGCGCTGCCGCATGCACATCTACCGCCTGCCCTACGGCCATGGATTCCTCGAGTGCGACCTCGCGGCGGCCTCCGCCCTGGGCCACCGGATCGAGGTGGTCGAACCCGCCGCCGCGGTCCCTGCCGCGGACCCGGCGGCCGAGATCGCGTCGGCACTCGACGCCGCCGCGCTGCCGGAATACCGCGGAGGCGGATGCGCGATCGCCGTCAACGATCGCACGCGCCCCGTGCCGCACGACCTCCTGCTTCCGCCGCTCCTCGGCCGGCTCGAGCGGGCCGGTGTCCGGCCGGACGACGTGCTGTTCATCATCGCGACCGGCACGCACGCCCCGACGCCCGCCGCGCAGTTCGGCGACACCCTGCCGGCCGGCATCCTCCGGCGCTACCGTGTCGTCTCGCACGACGCGCACGACGCGCAGGGCCTCGTCGCGCTCGGCCAGACTTCGAGGGGCACGCCCGTGCGGATCAACCGCGAGTACCTCGCGCGCGAACTCCGCATCGTCGTCGGCGCCATCGAACCGCACCAGTTCGTCGGGTTCTCCGGGGGCGTGAAGAGCGCCGCCGTCGGGCTGGCCGGGTACGAGACCATCGGGCGCAACCATTCGATGATGTCCCACCCGCTCGCCGAGATCGGCCGGTACGACGACAACCCCTGCCGGCAGGACATCGAGGAGATCGGGTCGCTGATCGGCGTGCACCTCGCGCTGAACGTCATGCTCGGCGACGGGAAGCGCCTCATCCGCGCGCTGGCCGGCCCGCCGCTCGAGGTGATGCGGCAGGGCATCCCGCTTGTCCGCCGTCTCAACCAGGCCGAGGTCGGCGCGCCGTTCGACCTGGTGATCGCCTCGCCGGGCGGGCACCCGAAGGACGTGAACGTGTACCAGGCGCAGAAGGCGCTGGCGCACGCGGCGCTCGTCACGCGGCCCGGCGGCGTCATCCTGGTGGCCGCCGCCTGCCCGGACGGCAGCGGGAGCCGGGCCTACGAGGAGTGGCTCGGCGGGCCCGGCATGACATCGCACGAGGCGGTCCTCGAGCGCTTCGCGCGCGAGGGGTACCGGATCGGCCCGCACAAGGCCTTCCAGATCGCGCGCGACGCGTCGCGGTTCACGGTCCGCTGGCACACCGGCATGCCGCCGGCGCTTGCCGCCCGCCTTCTGCTCGCGCCCGCCCCCGCCTTGCAGGCGGCGATCGACGAGGCGGCACGACGGCTGGCGCCGGCTTCGCGCATCGGGATCCTCCCGCGCGCGAACGCCACGATTCCCGTTTTGCGCGATTCTCTTTGAGGTTTACCGCTCAACCCGTTCCTGGGAGTTTTCGCAAAACCCTTCCGCTCGCCCCGGGTTTGTGATTATGATGCTCCCGCATTCGTTGGCCTGATACCCCCCACCCGATGAGGAGCGTACATGACACACGGGATTCTGATTCACGAACCGGACGACGATGTCGGCGTCGCCGTCCAGGACCTGGGCGCCGGGGCGGACGTCGGCGTGATCACGCTTGAAGGGGCGCCAGTCGGCACGGTGACCCTCCTCAACGATGTGCCGCTCGGACACAAGGTGGCCATGCACGACCTCGCGACCGGCAAGGACGTCGTCGAATACGGCCGGGTGATAGGCCTCGCGTTCCAGGACGTGCCGCGCGGCTCCCACGTCCACACGCACAACATCCGGACGAAGAGGTGGAAGGCATGATGACCGCACAGGATCTGGCACTGACAGGTTACCGCCGCCCTGACGGGCGCTTCGGCGTGCGCAATTACGTCCTCATCATCCCGGTCGACGACCTGTCGAACGCGGCGGCCGAGGCCGTCGCCCACAATATCAAGGGCACCATGGCCCTGCCGCACCCGTACGGCCGGCTGCAGTTCGGCGCCGACCTCGAACTGACCTTCCGCACGCTCGCCGGCCAGGGCCGCAATCCCAACTGCGCCGCGGCCATTGTCATCGGCATCGAGCCGAAGTGGACGGATCGCATCGTCCAGGAGATCGCGAAGACCGGCAAGCCGTGCGCGGGATTCAGCATCGAGCGCGCCGGAGACCTCAAGACGATCGAGGCGGCCTCGCGCACCGCCAAGGCGTTCGTGCACGACGCCTCCGAGATCCGGCGTGAGCCGTTCCCGGTGAGCCAGTTGACGATGAGCTGCAAGTGCGGAGAGTCCGACACGACCTCCGGCCTGGCGGCGAACCCGACGGTCGGGCGGGCGTTCGAGCGCCTGGCGGCGAAAGGTGCGACCCTCATTTTCGGCGAGACCACCGAAGTCACCGGGGCCGAAGACATCCTGATGGCGCAGTGCGCCACCCCGGAGATCGCTGCCCGGTTCAAGGCGGCGTTCGACGACTACCAGGCGCTGGTCGAGTCGCAGGGCGTGAGCCTCGTCGGATCGCAGCCGACCGAGGGCAACATCCGCGGCGGCCTGACGACGATCGAGGAGAAGGCGCTCGGGAACATCCAGAAGGCGGGGCGCTGCCAGATCGTCGACTTCCTGGAGCCCGCCGAGGAGCCGCGGAAGCCGGGCCTGAGTTTCATGGACTCCTCGTCGGCCGCGGCCGAGATGGTGACGCTGTGCGCGGCCGCCGGGTCGGTGGTGCACTTCTTCCCCACCGGGCAGGGGAACGTCATCGGCAACCCGGTCATTCCGGTGATCAAGCTCTCCGCGAACCCGTTGACCGTCGCGACCATGTCGGAGCACATCGACGTCGACCTGAGCGCGATGCTGCGGATCGAGATGAACCTCGATCAGGCGGCCGACGCCGCGCTGCAGCTGCTCGAGCGCACGATCAACGGCCGGATGACCTGCGCCGAGGTGCTGCGGCATCACGAGTTCGTGCTGACGAAGCTCTACCGGAGCGCGTAGCCGTGAACGCGGGAGGCGGCCGGCGAGCAGCCGGCCCCGCCCGCGGATGATCGCCCGTCGCGGCGATCCCCGGAATCAACGGACCACGAGCGGCCGGCGCTGGACGGCCTTCGCGCCGTCGGAAGGCGGCGTCCAGAAATGCTCCGGCCGGAGGTCGTGTTCGCGGATCGCCTCGGCGCAATACTCGTTGCGGCCGAGATCGGCGGCGCCGGCGTTGTTCGTGCCGCAGGCGAACTTCACGCCGGCCTGCTTCGCGAGCCTGATGAAGGCCGCGCCGGGAATGCGCCGGCGGTTATTGATTTCCATGGCGACGCCGTTCGCCGCGAGTCCATCCACAATCTTCCGCATGCGGGCCGGCGTCCACAGCCGGTCGTACTCCGCCGCCAGCTGGTCCGGGATGTAGGTCGGGTTGACGTAGATGTCGATGGGCTCGTTGGCGAAGATCCCCAGCGCGCGGTCGACGAGCGTGTCCATGAAGCGCTCGGGATCGGCAATCACGCCGACCTCCTCGGCGATCCACAACCGCATCCGCTTCCCGGCGTCGTCGGTCCAGGTCATCGAATCGGTGAACACGTAGTCGAACCGCTCCAGCGTCGCCCTGGTGAACAGCCGCACCCACTCACGCCCTTCGGCCTGGAAGGCCTTGTAGGCGGGCTTGCCCTCCATCTCGCGGAGAAACGGCTCGAGTCCCGCGTCGCTCGTGATGGGGAATCCCTGCCCCCCGTTGATGGCAATGCCGTAGTAGATGCCCGTGTCGCGCGATCGGCGCAGCGCGTCGTCGAGCGAGAGGTCGCCTTTGGCGTGGACGTGATAGTCCGCCTCCGCTCCCGTCGGGCGGACGGGAGCCTGGGACTGGGCGAGGGCAGGGGCCGCCACGAGCGCGAAGCCGGCAACGAGGGGAAGGCACTGCATGCGTGCAAGTATAGGCCATCGTTCCGGACGCGGTGTCTAACCGGAAAGGACGCTCCGGGTGACGGCGGGGCCGTCGGCCGGGGCGTGGAGGGACGTCATGGGGATGCCTGCAGGGCGCGCGACTCCAGCACGGGTGTTGGTTGCCGCCGTGACGCTGGCGGTTCTCGGAGCCGACCTCGATGGAGACTCGTCGAGCGTCCCCCCCGCCGCGTTGCGCGTTGGTGTGGCTCGGATCGACATTACCCCCGACCGACCTCTCGCGCTGGAAGGTTACCTGGATCCCGAACGCCGGATCAGCGTGGGTGTGCACGACCGGCTGTACGCGCGCGCGGTCGCCTTCGGGATCGGGACCAGCCGTCTGGTGCTCGTGTCGGCGGACCTCGCTTCATTCACGTTCGGTCCCCACATCCAGCGGCTCGTCAGCGAACGGGTCGGGCTGCAGCCCGACGACATCCTGCTCTGTGCCACGCACACGCACAGCGGACCCCTGCTGTCACTCAACCCGGACTACCCGCATCCCGGCAACGCGCCGTACACGGCCTCGCTGACCGCACGGCTTGCGGACGTGGTCGGCCGTGCGCTCGGAACCATGGCGCCGGCGCGACTGGCCGTCGGGCGCAGCACCTCCAGGGTCGGCATGAGCCGGCGCACAGTCCTTCCCGATGGGCGGATCGAGATGGCACCCAATCCGTCAGGCGTGGCGGATCCCGAGGTGTTGGTGCTGCGGCTTGAACGAGCGCGCGGTGAACCGCTTGCCGTGTTATTCAGCTACGGGTGCCACTCCCGCTCGCTGCGTTCAACGAATCGGCTGATCAGCGGGGACGTGCTGGGCATCGCCGAGCAACATGTCGAACGGCAACTGGGAGGCTCGGTCGTCGCGGCCGCTTTCGCGGGCGCTTCGGGCGATGTCGATCCTGAGCGCGTCGTCGACGGGTTCGACGGGCCGGAAGGCCACGTGCCCGACACGGAGCGCCTGGGCCAGTCCCTGGGTGACAGCGTGCTGGAGGCGCTCGGGCGGGCGACGGATGTACCGACAACGGCGCTGGGTGTGTCAACCTCCGACATCCCCCTGAACGGCAGGCAGGGCCGCGCGGTCCGGCGCGTGCGGGTGCTGACCGCAGCGATCGGCAATCTCGGCCTGGTTGCGACCGAGTGCGAACTGTCGGCGGAAGTCGGCATCGCGATCAAGGCGGCCTCCCCGTTCAAGCACACGTTCGTGGCAACCGTCTGTCATGGCTGGGGAGGGTATCTTCCCGCGACCCGGCAGTATCCCGAAGGCGGGTACGAGGTCGAGCGCAGCCCCTACGCCCAGGGCGCCGCAGAGCAGCTCGTCGAGGGGGTTGCCGGCATGCTGCGCCGCCTGTCGAGGACGCCCTGACGGGCTACGCGCCAGCGACCCGCGGCTGCCGGCCGATGAGGCCGTGGACGATGCGGTCGAGGCCGGCGTAGCGGCCGCTCCCCGTGACGAGGACGACGACAAGGGCGCACAGCTCCACCAGGTTCTTGTTCACGACGAGGTAGCTGCCCTCGCTGGGGATCGAGTAGAAGTAGCCGACAAACGGCGGGTTGCACAGGTAGAAGAGCAGGATGAACCCGATCCCCCCGAGGCTCGCGAGCCGCGTAAAAAGGCCCAGCATCAGGAGGACCCCGACGAGCGTGAGCCCCCACATCGTGATGAGGTCGGCGTTCGCGAGCAGGTTCGGCTCGCCCGCCAGCCACTTGAAGAGGTCGGCGAACGGCCCCCGGGCCTGCTTCAGGTACCCCGCGGCCGACCACGACGGCGCCGTCAGCTTCGCGATGCCCTCGTAGAGGAAGTGCCACCCGACGACCACCCGCAGCACGGTGATCGCGATCATCGATCCGCGGGAGAGCTTGCCATCTTCCATCTCGACGCTCCTCTAGACGTGGAAGTCTTCGGGCGTGAACGACAGCCGCGACCTCGCCTCGATCGCCTCGTTGACCTTGAGGACGCTGACCGCGCTCTCGTAGCCGACCTCGGGCGGGCAGTTCAGTGTCGCCTTGCCGCGGACGGCGTCGAAGAAGTTCTGGAGGTGCGGCTGGTGGTACGGGTCGCTCAGCACGATGGGCACCGCGTGCTCGTCCGGCGAGACCGACTCGCGCACGTCGAGTACGGCGGCGTCGTCGCTCTCCTTCATGTCCTGAATCTTGGGTGCGGTGACGTACCCCTTCTGGACCCACGTGTCCCAGGCGGGGGCGTTCGTGTCGCGGTAGAGCTTGGCCCCGTAGGTTTCCGACTCGGAGATGAGCAGCGTCCCCTGGTCGCCCATGAAGTTCTCGAAGTAGCCCTGGCTGCCGTTGGTCGTCTGTGTCTGGTAGTACGCCTTCACCGGTCCGAGCGGCGTGTCGTAGTCGAAGACGGCCATGACGGTGTCGTACCACTCGTGCGTCTGCGGCTCGTAGTACAGGAGCCCGCCGCTCGCCATCACGTGCGTGGGGTTGGCGCCGAGGAACCAGCTGTAGATGTCAATCTGGTGCGAGCCGAGGTCCACGATCGGTCCGCCGCCCAGGCCTTTGTACCAGCGCCAGTTGCGGAACTGGTGCATGTCCTTGAAGCCGTACTGCTGGAGGCGCGCCTCCGGGATCGCATACCGCGCCGGGGCTCCGAGATCGGGCGCCACGGCCCGGTTCCACTGGCCGCTCACGGTCACAATCCGGCCGAGCAGGCGCGCCTCGCCGAGCAGTTTCTCGTAGCAGTGGAGGTAGCGCGGGTTCGACCGGCGCTGATGGCCAATCTGGAGCAGCTTGCCGGTCTCGCGGGCCGCCGCCACCATGCGCCGCGCGCCCTCGAGGGTGTTGGCCATCTCCTTCTCGCAGTACACGTGCTTGCCGGCCTTGAGACAGTCGACCGTGTGCTCGGCGTGCCAGAAGTCGGGGGTGGCGATGACCACCGCGTCGATCTCCTGTTCCTTGTCGAGCATCTCGCGATAGTCCTCGTAGCCGCGGACCTCGTGATTGAACCTCGCCAGGCTGTTGACGACGCGCTTCTGGTTGTATTCCGTCCAGACGTCGCACACCGCGCGGAAGCGCAGCGCGGGAATACGGAGCATCGCGTCGGTCAGCACCTGGCCCTGTGCGCCCGCACCGATGAGGGCCACGTTGATTTCCTGCAGGTCTGACGGCGCGGCCGCCGGCGCGGCGGCCTGGAGCTTCGCCTGCTGGTACTGGCGCTGCCGCTGCCACGCGTAGCCGAACAGGCCCAGCGCGGGGACCGTCGACAGCCCCTTCAGCACGTCGCGCCGATCGAGCTTCCTCGGGCCTGCGGCCCCCGCCGGCGCCGTGGTCTTGCCCTTGTCGTCCTCGCCGCTCATCGCTTGTCTCCAGCGCTACCGCGCCCCGTTCAGCAGGGCGCATCCGGACCCCGGTCCCGGAAAGTATACCTGCGCGTCATGCGCCGTGCCAGACGTGGAGGCTGCCGATGCGCTAACCGACGTGAAGCAGGCGTGCCTCGCGGACCGGGTCTTC
This sequence comes from Vicinamibacterales bacterium, assembly GCA_046496425.1. GTDB lineage: Bacteria > Acidobacteriota > Vicinamibacteria > Vicinamibacterales > JAKQTR01 > JAKQTR01. The sequence goes on along the minus strand of JAWOGY010000081.1, from coordinate 337 downwards.
GCCGGGCTCTTCGAGGATCCAGGCTTCGAGGCCGGGGCTCTCCGCGCACAGCGCTTCGATGCGCTCCGGGCGCAGAAGCATGAAGGCGGTCGTGAGGGCATCAGCGACGGCGGCGGCCCTGGGCCCGCCCTCGGGTTGCGCCCCTGCCCGTGCCGTCTCCGGGCGGCGCAGCGCGACCCAGGCTGCCCGGTGTGCGCCGGCGGGCTCGCCGGTGCGGGAATCCACGATGTGATCGCCCTTGCGCAACCCGGAGGCCCCGAGCGCCGTCTGGCGCACCGAAAGGCGGGCGAGCGGCCGGGACGGCGCGCCGGGGTCGCTCAGGCTGCGACGGGTGGCC
>JAWOGY010000113.1:0-60152 GCA_046496425.1 Vicinamibacterales bacterium | reverse complement strand
CGCCAACGCGGGGACCTCGTCCGCGAACGCCGACGAGGTGGAGCTGCAGAAGTCCAACATCCTGCTCATCGGCCCGACGGGCACCGGCAAGACGCTGCTGGCCCAGACGCTGGCCCGGATGCTCTCGGTCCCCTTCGCCATCGTGGACGCGACGACGCTGACCGAGGCCGGGTACGTGGGCGAGGACGTCGAGAACATCATCCTGAAGCTGCTGCAGGCGGCCGGCGGCGACATCGAAAAGTGCCAGCAGGGGATCATCTACATCGACGAGATCGACAAGATCTCCCGCAAGGACGAGAACCCGTCGATCACCCGCGACGTCTCGGGCGAGGGCGTCCAGCAGGCGCTGCTCAAAATCCTCGAGGGCACCGTTGCCAACGTCCCGCCCCAGGGCGGGCGCAAGCACCCGCACCAGGAGTTCTACCAGGTCGACACGACCAACATCCTCTTCATCTGCGGCGGCGCGTTCGTCGGCCTCGACAAGGTGATCGACCGCCGCGTCGGGAAGAAGACGATGGGTTTCCGGTCCGACCTCGGCCCCCGGCGATCGGCGGATCGCGGCGCGACGCTCGAGCGGCTGGAGCCCGAGGACCTGATCAAGTACGGCCTCATCCCCGAGTTCGTGGGCCGCCTGCCCGTGGTCGGCACGCTCCACGATCTCGACAAGGCGGCGCTCGTCCGGATCCTGACCGAGCCGAAGAACGCGATCACCCGCCAGTACCAGAAGCTGTTCGACTACGAGAACGTCAAGCTGCGCTTCACCGACGACGCCCTCGAGGCGATCGCCGAGGGCGCCATCCAACGCAAGATCGGCGCGCGGGGCCTGCGGATGATCATCGAGGACCTGATGCTGGAGCTCATGTACTCCCTGCCCGGGCAGAAGAAGATCCGGGAGTGCGTGATCACCCGCGAGGTCGTCGAGAACAAGGCCCAGCCGATGACCGTTATCGAAAAGGCAGGCTAGTGGAACTCTACGAGACGCTTCCGATCGTCCCGCTGCGGGACCTGGTCGTCTTCCCGCACATGATGGTGCCGTTTGTCATCGGCCGGCCGGCGTCGATCCGCGCCCTCGAGCACGCGCTGGACAAGGACAAGCGGGTGTTCCTGGCGGCGCAGCACGACGCGCAGGTCGACGACCCGCAGCCCCAGGACATCTACACCATGGGCTGCGTCGCCAACGTCGTCCAGAGCCTGAAGCTGCCCGACGGCAACATCAAGCTCCTCGTGGAAGGCACCGACCGCGGGCGCGCCATCGAGTGGAAGGAGGACCGGGGCTTCTTCCGCGTCGTCGTCAAGGTGCTGCCCCGCCACCGCGACGCCGCCGGCGACGTCGAGGGCGCGATGAGCCGCGTCGTGTCGCTGTTCGAGCAGTACGTGAAGCTCTCGAACAACCTGCAGTACGACGCGATGATCGCCGCCGTGCGGGTGGACGACCCCGGCCGCCTGTCGGACACGATCGCCGCCCACCTGCTGGTGGGCGTCGAGGAGAAGCAGAACCTGCTCGAAATGGTGTCGCCCCTCGAGCGCCTCAACCGCATCGCCTCCCTCCTCGAGGCCGAGGTGGACAAGCTCCAGGTGGACCGCCGGATCCAGACGCGCGTGAAGAAGCAGATGGAGAAGGCGCAGAAGGAGTACTACCTCAACGAGAAGATGAAGGCGATCCAGAAGGAGCTGGGGCGCAAGGACGAGAAGGGCAACGAGGTCGACGATCTCCGGAAGAAGATCGAGCGGGCGAAAATGCCGGCCGAGATCGCGGAAAAGGCGATCCAGGAGCTCAAGCGCCTCGAGGCCATGCCCCCGATGTCGGCCGAAGCCACCGTGTCGCGCAACTACCTCGACTGGCTCGTGGCCGTGCCCTGGCACAAGAAGTCGAAGGAGAGCCGCGACCTGAAGCGGTCCGAAGCCATCCTCAACGCCGATCACTACGGGCTGGAGAAGGTGAAGGAGCGCGTCCTCGAGTTCCTCGCCGTGCGCGCCCTCGTGAAGAAGCCCAAGGCCACGATCCTGACCTTCGCGGGCCCCCCGGGCGTGGGCAAGACGTCGCTCGCCAAGTCGATCGCCCGGGCGATGAACCGCAACTTCGTGCGGCTGTCCCTCGGCGGGGTGCGCGACGAGGCCGAAATCCGCGGCCACCGCCGCACGTACATCGGCGCGTTTCCCGGCCAGATCATCCAGATGATGAAGAAGGCGGGCACGCAGAACCCGCTGTTCCTCCTCGACGAAGTCGACAAGATGTCGATGGACTTCCGCGGCGACCCGTCGGCGGCCCTCCTCGAGGTGCTCGACCCCGAGCAGAACCACACGTTCCTCGACCACTACCTCGACGTCGAGTACGACCTGTCGAACGTGATGTTCATCTGCACGGCCAACGTCCTCCACACCGTGCCCCAGGCGCTGCGCGACCGGATGGAGGTGCTGCAGCTGCCCGGCTACACGGAGATCGAGAAGACCGAGATCGCGAAGCGCTTCCTCGTGCCGAAGTCGCTCGAGGGATCGGGCCTGCTCCCGGCCAACGTCTCGTTCACCGACGACGCGCTGCAGACCATCATCCAGCGCTACACGCGCGAGGCGGGCGTCCGCAACCTCGAGCGCGAGATCCAGTCGATCTGCCGCAAGGTGGCGCGCCGCGTCGTCGCCGAGGGCAAGGCCTACGTGGAGGTGATCACCCCCGAAAAGGTCACCCAGTTCCTCGGCGTCCCGAAGTTCAGGCCGACCGCGGCTGAAGAGAAGAACGAGGTGGGCCTGGCCACCGGCCTCGCGTGGACCGAGGTGGGCGGCGAGATCCTGGTCACCGAGACCACGATCATGTCGGGGCGCGGACGCCTGACGCTGACCGGCAAGCTCGGCGACGTGATGCAGGAGTCGGCCCAGGCCGCGCTGAGCTTCGTCCGCTCGAAGACGAGCGAGTTCGGCATCGACAAGGACTTCCACCGCCGCAACGACGTGCACATCCACGTCCCCGAGGGCGCGATCCCCAAGGACGGCCCGTCGGCCGGCATCACCATGGCCACGGCGCTCGTGTCGGTGCTCACGGGCGTGCCCGTGCGCCGCGACGTCGCGATGACCGGGGAAATCACCCTGCGCGGCAAGGTGCTGCCCATCGGCGGCGTGAAGGAGAAGGTGCTGGCGGCCCACCGCGCGGGCGTCATGCACATCATCCTGCCGAAGGACAACGAAAAGGACCTCGCGGACATCCCGCGCAGCGTCCTCGACGTGCTCAAGATCTACCTGGTCGAAACCATGGACGAGGTGCTGCGGGTCGCCCTGGCGGCGCCGCTGCCGGGACGGCCGCTCCCTGTCGGCGACATCGAGCCGGTCAAGATCGACCGGACGGGGGACGTCACGCACTAGGCGCTAGGGGCTAGGCGCTGGGCGCTAGTTCGATCACGATGGCCAAAGTCAGGGTCGTGGCGGCGGAGTTCGTCACCAGCGCCGCCTCGGCAGCCGGCCTGCTGCAGACGCCCCTGCCGGAACTGGCGTTCGCCGGCCGGTCGAACGTCGGCAAGTCGACCCTGATCAACGCGCTCGCGGGCCGGACGCTGGCCCGGACCAGCGCGGCGCCGGGCAAGACGCGGCTGGCCAATTACTACCGGCTGGAGCCGGATCGCGGGCGCGCCTTCCACCTGGTGGATTTGCCCGGATACGGCTACGCCCGCGGCGCCAGGGACGGACGCGCGTTCGACACCCTCGCCCACGAGTATTTCTTCGGCGGGCCGAAGGACGTGTCCATGCGGCCGGCCATCGCGGGCGTGGTCCTGCTGGTGGACGCCAGGCACCCCGGCCTCGAGACCGATCGCGAGGCCTCCGCGTGGTTCGCGGCGCAGGGCTGCGCGTTTCAGCTCGTGGCAACCAAAGCCGACAAGCTGTCGCGGGCCGAACGCCAGCGCGCGACAGGGGCCATCGCACAGGCGTTCGGCAGGGACGCGCTGATGATGTCGGTGCCGTCCGGAGAAGGGATCGACGAGTTGTGGGCATGGATAGCGCAGCAGGTGGAACAGTGGAAGCAACCCAGTCGGTAGACGTGGGCCAGCTCGACCTGGCGTCCCTCAAGAGCCTGAATGTCGCGGGCCTGACGGCCATCGCGAAGCAGCTCGATCTGCCGGGCGCCACGGGCATGCGCAAGCAGGACCTGATTTTCCAGATCCTGCGGGCGCGCAGCGAACGCAACGGCCTGATGTTCTCCGAGGGCGTCCTCGAGACGCTGCCCGACGGCTACGGGTTCCTGCGCGGCCCCGACTACAACTACCTGCCCGGCCCCGACGACGTCTACGTGTCGCCGTCGCAGATCCGGCGCTTCGGCCTGCACACGGGCGACACGGTGTCGGGCCAGATCCGGCCGCCGCGCGAGGGCGAACGCTACTTCGCGCTGGTGAAGGTGGACGCGGTGAACTTCGAGCCGCCGGAGCGCAAGATCGAGCGGGTGTTCTTCGAGAACCTCACGCCGCTCTACCCGCAGGAGAAGTTCCGCCTCGAGTACGCCCCCGAGGAGCTCTGCACGCGCGTCATCGACATGATGGCGCCCATCGGCAAGGGCCAGCGCGCGCTCATCGTCGCGCCGCCGCGCACGGGCAAGACGATGCTCCTCCAGGCCCTGGCGAACAGCATCGGGAACAATCACCCCGACGCCTTCCTCATCGTGCTGCTCATCGACGAGCGGCCGGAAGAGGTGACCGACATGCAGCGGTCGGTGCGGGGCGAGGTGATCTCGTCGACCTTCGACGAGCCGCCGCAGCGCCACGTGCAGATCGCCGAGATGGTGATCGAGAAGGCGAAGCGCCTGGTCGAGACGGGGCGCGACGTGGTGATCCTGCTCGACTCGATCACACGCCTCGCGCGGGCCTACAACACCGTCGTGCCGACGTCTGGCCGCATCCTCTCGGGCGGCGTGGACAGCAACGCGCTGCAGAAGCCCAAGCGGTTCTTCGGCGCGGCCCGGAAGATCGAGGGCGCGGGCTCGCTCACGATCGTGGCGACGGCGCTCATCGACACCGGGTCGCGCATGGACGATGTGATCTTCGAGGAGTTCAAGGGCACCGGCAACCTCGAGATACACCTCGACCGGAAGCTGTCGGACCGGCGGGTCTACCCCTCGATCGACATCCAGAAGAGCGGCACGCGCAAGGAAGAACTGCTGCTCGAAAAAGACGTCCTGAGCAAGGTCTACATCCTCCGCAAGGTGCTCGATCCTCTGTCGTCGGTGGACGCGATGGAGCTGCTCCTCGGCAAGCTCGCGAAGACCAAGACGAACGCCGAGTTCCTCAGCGCCATGAATAAGTAGGGGCACCCCTTCGACTCGCCGCTGACGCGGCTCGCTCAGGGCGAACCGGCTGGGCCACTCGCCGGTTCGGGGGCGGAGCCTGTCACGCCGAAGCCGGCCGCAAGGCCGTTTGGCGAAGGCGGAGATTCGGGATTCGGGATTCGGGATTCGGATTTCTGGATAAGGGAGGCGCCTCCAGGCGCCTCCCTCGCGCCGGTCCGTACAGACCCCTCCTAAATAATTGCATACACAAGCTTTGTCGAGCCGTGAATCCGCGTGTCTCAAATGGGATACGGCACGCGATTCGCATGATGTGATCGCGGCTGGGTGTAATCGCCGGCCCGTGGTTCCGTATCGCGGACATGCAACTCGCGATGTGAACGGACTCCACGACCATCGTTCGCCGTTCAGCTCTCCCGTCACACCGGTCTCCAGGCAAAGGTGAGCGGGGAGGTCGAGGGGCAGCGCGTCGCTGGGGGGTGCCGCGCTGCCCTTCGCTATGTACGGACTCTCCGATCCGGCAGACGCGCAGACCGCACCCGGGTAGAATGAGTGGATGAAGTACCGACCATTCGGACGCGTGGGCACACCGGTCGCCGAGATCGGCGTCGGCACCTGGGGCATGGGCGGGTGGAGCGGGTCGGATGACGAGGCCTCGAAGGCCGCGATTCGCCGCTCGCTGGAACTCGGCTGCAACTTCATCGACACCGCGCGCGCCTACGGCAACGGGCGCAGCGAGGCACTGATCGGCGAGGTGCTCGCCGGCTGGTCCGGCAAGGCGCCGTTCCTCGCCACGAAGATTCCGCCGAAGAACGACCAGTGGCCCGCCCGGGCCGACTACCCGCTCGATGCGGTCTTCCCCGCCGATCACATCCGCGCATCGACCGAGCAGAGCCTGGCCGCGCTGGGCGTCTCGAGCCTCGACCTGCAGCAGTTCCACGTCTGGACCGACGCATGGGCCGGCGACGAACGGTGGCAGCGGGCCGTCGCCGACCTGAAGTCGGAAGGGCTCGTCAAAGCGGTCGGGATCAGCGTGAACCGCTGGGAGCCGGCCAACGTCCTCCGCGCCTTGCGCACGGGGCTTATCGACGCGGTCCAGGTGGTCTACAACATCTTCGACCAGGCGCCGGAGGACGAACTGTTCCCGCTGTGCCAGGAGCTCGGCGTGGCCATCATCGCGCGGGTGCCCTTCGACGAGGGCAGCCTGACCGGCACGATGACCGCTAATGACACCTGGCCCAAGGGCGACTGGCGGAACCTGTACTTCACCCCGGAGAACCTCCGGGAGACGCTCGCCCGCGTGGAACGCGTCAAGGCCGACCTGCCGGCCGGCATGAGCCTGCCGGAGCTGGCCCTGCGGTTCACCCTGCACCACCAGGCCGTCACCACCGTCATTCCCGGGATGAGGACGGTGCGCCACGTGGAACGGAACCTGACGATCGCGGACGGCGACCCCTTCCCCGCCAGCCTGTTGGCTGCCATGAGGCGGCACCGGTGGGACAGGGACACGGTGATTCCTTAGGGACTAGGGGCTAGGCGCTGGGCGCTAGTCCGACGCGGCTGTCGCCGCGTAACTGGCCCACCAGCCCAACTGCGGACCTGACTAGCCCCTAGCGCCTAGTCCCTAGCCCCTTCTCTGGGCCGCCGGCCCATTTTCCTTGCCCGGCGGACCCTGTTATACTTAGAAGTTCCGGAACGGCGGAAGGAGTTCGCATGAAGGAAGGCATCCACCCGAAGTACTACGATGTCGAGGCGCGCTGCGCCTGCGGAGCGACGTGGAAGACGCGCTCCACCAAGCAGGAACTGCACCTCGAGATCTGCTCGAGCTGCCACCCGTTCTACACGGGCCGTCAGAAGATCATGGACACCGAGGGCCGGGTCGAGCGCTTCACCAAGAAGTTCGGCGCCCAGACGTCCGAGTCCCGCAAGCAGGCCGCCGCGAAAGCCAAAAAGCCGACGTCGGCGCCCGCCTGACGCGTCCCTCGGAGGCTCTCCGATGGCGCGCGATCCCCGCCCGTCCCGTCGACTGTCCACACAAGCCCTGCTCGCCGCGCTGCTCCTTGTAGCCGGTGTGGCGTCTCTGCCGGGCCAGCCAGGCCCGGACGGCGGGGCGCAGCCACCGGTGCTGTGGTACGACAGGGCGGCCGCGGCCTTCGAAGAGGCCTTGCCGCTCGGGAACGGACGGACCGGAGCCATGGTGTTCGGGGGCCCGGCCTCGGATCGCTTCCTGCTGAACGATTCCACGCTCTGGACCGGCGGGCCGATCGACCCGGCCGTGAACCCTGACGCCATCAACTGGCTTCCCAAGGTGCGGGAGGCCCTGTTCAAGGGAGACTACAAGAGCGCCGACACGCTGACGCGCAGGATCCAGGGGAAGTTCTCGCAGTCGTACGCGCCGCTTGGCGACCTGTTCATCGAGACGCCGATTCTTGACGCCGCCCGGGTCACCGGCTACCGCCGCGAACTGGACCTCGCGACCGCCGTCGCACGCACGGCGTTCGTGGACGGCACAGCGCACGTCCGCCGCGAGGCGTTCGTCTCGTTCCCGGACAAGCTGCTCATCGTCAGGCTGTCGGTATCGGAGCGTGGCGGGCTGGCCTTCTCGCTGCGGTTCACGAGCCAGCTCCGGCACCAGGCCGCGATCGCCGGCAACGGCGACCTGCTGCTCTCCGGCCGCGCGCCCGTCCACGCCGAGCCCAACTACCGGAGGGACATCAAGGACCCGTTCGTCTATGACGAGGGGCCGAACCCGAAGGGCACGCGGTTCGCGGCGCGCGCGCGAATCCTGAGCACGGACGGCCGTGTCGGCCGCCGCGAGGACGCGATGACTGTCGCGGGCGCGACGACGGCACTCGTGGCCGTCGCCATCGACACGAGTTTCGCCGGGTTCGACAAGGAGCCAGGCGAGGGCCCGGATCCGGTCCGCTCGACGCTGGCACGGCTCGACGCGGCCGCCGGCCGCTCCTTTGACAGCCTCCTGGCCGCCCACGCCGGGGACGCCGGCGGGCTCTTCGGACGTGTCGCTCTCGACCTCGGCCGCTCGCCCCAGGACGGGAAGCCGACCGACGTGCGCCTGCGCGAGTACGCGGCGGGAGCGGCGGACCCAGGCCTCGAGGCGCTCTACTTCCAGTTCGGCCGCTACCTGCTCATCAGCGGCTCGAGGCCCGGCAGCCCGGCGCTGAACCTGCAGGGCATCTGGAACCCCCACATGCGGCCGCCGTGGAGCAGCAACTACACGGTGAACATCAACACGGAGATGAATTACTGGCCGGCGGAGACGACCAACCTGGCCGAGTGCCATCAGCCGCTGCTGCGCTTCATCGGCGACCTCGCGAAGACGGGTGCCGTGACGGCGCGCCACTTCTACGGCGCCGGCGGCTGGTGCGTCCATCACAACAGCGACATCTGGGCGCTCAGCAACCCGGTCGGCGACTTCGGCCAGGGAGATCCCAGGTGGGCCAACTGGCCGATGGCCGGCATCTGGATGAGCCAGCACCTCTGGGAGCGCTATGCCTTCGGCGGCGACGCGGCGTGGCTGCGAACGACCGGGTATCCGCTGATGAAGGGCGCGGCCGAGTTCGCCATGGACTGGCTCGTGGAAGGGCCCGGCGGATTTCCGGTCACGGCGCCATCCACGTCGCCGGAGAACGCCTATAAGACGCCCGAGGGCTATGCCGGGGTGGTCTCGGTGATGACGACATCCGACCTGGCGCTCATTCGGGGCCTGTTCCTCAACGTGATCGAGGCCTCCAGGGCGCTGGGCGTGGACGCCGGATTCCGCGCGGCGGTCCAGGCGAAGCTGGACCGCCTGCCGCCCTACAAGGTGGGCAGCCGCGGGCAACTCCAGGAGTGGTATCTCGACTGGGAGGACCAGGATCCCGAGCACCGCCACGTGTCGCATCTCGTCGGCCTGTACCCGGACGACCAGATCAACCCGTTCGACACGCCGGCGCTGGCGGCCGCCGTGAAGCGGTCGCTCGAACTGCGCGGCGACGGCGGCACGGGCTGGGCCAAGGCGTGGAAAATCGGGTTGTGGGCGAGGCTGCTCGACGGCGATCACGCGTATCGCATGCTGCGCACGCACCTGCAGTACGTGCCGGCGTCGGGCGAGACGCAAATGAAGGGCGGCGGGACCTACCCGAACCTTTTCGACGCCCATCCCCCGTTCCAGATCGACGGGAATTTCGGCGGGACCGCGGGGGTCGCGGAGATGCTGCTGCAGAGCCAGCGCGGCGAGATCCACCTGCTGCCGGCGCTGCCGGCAGCGTGGGCCGCGGGTTCCGTGCGCGGCTTGCGGGCCCGCGGCGGGCACACGGTGGACATCCGCTGGCGGGACGGCAAGCTCGAAGCAGCCGTGATTCGGGCCGATCGCAGCGGCGTGGTTCGCGTCAGGTACGCCCAGTCGGTGGCCGAGCGGGCAGTCGCAGCCGGGGGGTCGTTCACGGTCGCGCCCGGCCCCTCCGGCATCGTCGTCCGGTAATCGGGCCGGGATTCATGCCGGGTGAACCCGGCTCGGAGTCATCCGATCACCGGCCGCGGGTCACTGCCCGAGCGGGTAAGCCGGCCTGGCGCTGATGAGCATGCGCAGGATGGCGTCGTACTCCCGTCCCGTGACGGAACGCCGCCGCGTGCCCGGACCGTGCGGTGAGACCTGCTGGATGTCGGTCTTGTGGGCAACGACCATGTCGAGTTCCGGCAGGATGGTGATGTACTGCCCGCCGGCGCCCATGCCGGTGTAGGCGCCCGTGAAAGGCCCGGGCGAGTTCGGCGCGTCCCACACCCACCACATGTAGCCATAGCCCCAGCGCTGGCCGGAACCCAGCGACCGGTAACCGGGCGGGTTCATCTCGTTCATCGGCGTCACGAGCGACCGGATCTTCCGCGCCCACGCTTGCGGCACCAGTTGCTGGCCGCGCCAGTTGCCTTCCCGCAGCATGAGCAGGCCGATGCGCGCCATGTCCCGCACCGAGAAGTGCATGTGATAGGCCATGTGCTGCGACCGCTTCGGGTCGCCGGTCTTCCGATGGATCTTGCGGTCGAAGTCCTGCATCGCGACGGGCCGGGCAAGGTCGGATTCCACGGCGTCGTAAATGTCTCTCCCGGTGAGCTTCTCGAAGATCGCGCCCGCGGCATTGAAGTCCCAGTTGTTGTAGAGGTAGTAGGAGCCGGGCTGTTGCGACCCGCGGGGCGGCGCGCTGTCGGTGGAATCGCCCGCGTTCGAAGCCGGATGATACACGCCCGACCGCGCCGTGATCAGGTGCTCGATTGTGGCCTCGAGCTCGCGAGGAAGCAGCCCGCCAACGTCGGTGAACTCCAGGTCCTCGAGGCGGGTGTCGAGCCGGATCGTCCCGTTCTCGACGTACTTGCCGTACAGCATCGCGAGCACGCTCTTCCGCACGGACGCGAGGTAGCTCACGTGCGCCACGTCGCCGTACTCGAAGAGCACGCGCCCGCCCACCGTCACGTACATCGCCGTCGTATCCAGCGACGCCAGCCAGGCCCGAAGGCCCTCGAGGCGGGCCGCTGCGTAGCCCGAGGATTCAGGCTTCTCGATGCGCTCCCAGCCCGCCCCCGGGAACACGGGCTCCCGCTGAGCGACGCCGGCCGGTGGCGCCTGGCCCGAGGTCGGGACCAGCAGGAGCGCCACCACCGCGACGAACGCGATCATGCCGGGCACACGCGGCGCACTCTGTCGCATGTCTCACCTCTTCTGGAAGGCCAACCCCCTCGTGCGGTCGGCGTCGACGACGAGGCCGGCGACGGCGCCATCAGGACCGCGGCGGAAACGGATCGCACTGCCAGGCAGGTCGAACTCGTCCTTGCGGTGTGGAACGAGCGTGAATGCCCGCCGCTGGACGCCACGGCGCAACCTCAGGCTTGTGCCGTCGACGCTGACCCGGTAGGTGCTCTCCAGCTCTTCGCTGTAGTACTCGCCGGCAAACGCCTTCAGCTCACCGCCCTCGTAGCGGTACGGCAAGCCGGACGGCACCGGTATGGGGGGAGGCGGCGGGGGCGGGCCGGCCGGCACCCCGAACCGCAAGGCGAGCACGGCGTCGGCCACGCGCCGGACGATGGTCCGTGTGGTGACGTTCGACACGTTGCACAGGATTGCCACCGACGTGTGCATCGGCCGGAAGCGGATGAGGTGCGCCCGGTACCCCCCCAGCGACCCGCTGTGCTCGATGATCGGCACGCCGCGGTACGAGCCGGCCATCAACCCCCACCCGTAGGTCAACCCGTTCCCGCTGTTCAGGTGACCGGGCGTTTCCAGCATCCGGATGATGTCCGGACCACCCACGCGCGCGTCGTAGAAGTTTTCGTCCCACCGCCCGAGCTCGCGCACGGTCGTGAACAACCCGCCCGCGCCCGCTCGCTCATTCTGCGGCGAATTGAGCACGAACGAGCCGTCCGTCCGCTTGTCGTATGCCCACGCGCGGCCTGGCACAAGGCGGGTAAGGTCCGTGTGGAAGTGGCTCGCCTTCATGCCGAGCGGCCCGAAGATGTTCACCTCCGCGTACTCGTCAAACGGCACGCCGGTCGCGCGTTCGATCGCGAGCGCGAGCATGGCGTACCCGGAGTTCGAGTAGAGGTACTCGTCGCCGGGAAGGAAGTTCAGCGCCTTCTGCCGCGAGACGATGCGCAGGACGGCCTCGTTGTCGAAGGCGTCCTCGTCGCGCCTGCCGGCCAGGGCCATCAGCGTGTTGACGTCGCGCAGGCCGCTCGTGTGGTGGAGGAGATGCCGGAGCGTGATGGGCCGGCCGTACTCCGGCAGTTCCGGCACGTACTTCCGCACATCGTCATCGGGGCCGAGTTTCCCCTGCTTGATGGCGAGGGCGGCCGCCATGGCCGTGAACTGCTTGGATACCGAGCCGGCGTAGAAGACCGAGCCGGGGGTAATCGGCGCGTCGTGCTCAAGGTCGGCCATGCCGTAGCCGCGGCTGTACGCGGTGCGGCCGTCCTGGAAGACGCCGAGGGCGCAGCCGGGCGAATCGGGGCGGTTCCACTGGGCAAAGACCGCGTCCACCTGCGCGGCCCAGGGCGGGCCTTTGGGCGCGGGAGGCTGAGCATGGAGGAGGCCAGTGAGGACAGCGGCGAGCGCGGCGCAGGTCGCACCGGACGCGAATCGACCGCGCCACGTCAGCATGGAGACCTCACAGCCGCGCCGCAGGGCCGGTGCGGAGTTCGACGTTTACGGCAGCCGCGCCTCGAGGTACTTCGCAGGAATCGGGTTGTCGGCGCGCTCCTGGTCCCACATCACGGTGACGATCCACCACCGGCCGCCGTGCTGCATCAGCTGGATCGAGTTGATCCCCCGCGCGAACGGCTTTTCGTCGGCCTTCGCACGCCTGGACTCGTACGTGCTGAACACGTGCCTGACCGTGCCGAAGGCCTCCGTCCGGCCCGACACCTCTTCCTCGAAGAAGCCGTCCTTCACGAGCCGATCGTTGCTCCGCGTGACGTAGTCGTCCGGCGACAGGGCGACGGGCGCTGATCCGTCAGCCTTCGGGGCGGCCGGCAGGAGCCTGGCACCGATGGCGAACAGGCCCCGGAACCGGTCCCAGTCGCGGGCCTCGCCGGCCGGGCCGGAGATCACGTCGTAGAGCGCGGCGATGATCGCCTCGGGCGACGCGGAGTCCGCCGCCCGCGGCCCGGTGGACGTCTGGGCCGAGGCCGATGGCGCCAGCCACGCGGCGGCCAGGAACACGGATGCAACGAGTCTCACGACGCGCATGACTCCTCCTACCGTTTCACGACCGTCACGGTGATGCTCGACGGGTACTGCTTCGAGTGGTGCACCACGTTGTGCGCCACGACGCCCGTCGTTTCGTCGTAGTTGTTGCCGCCGGTGTTCATGTTGCGGTCGAACCGCGGGAAATTGCTGCTCGACACCTCGATGCGCAGCCGGTGCCCGGCCTCGAAGTAGTTGCTCGTCGTGAGCGGCTGCAGCGTCACCTTGTAGACCCGGCCCGGCTCCATCCAGACCGGCGGCTTCTCGTAGCCCTCGCGCCACCGCATGCGCTGAATCGACTCGTCGAGATTGAAGGCGCGCCCGTCGGGATAGACGTCGATCACCTTCACCGTGAAATCGGTGTCCTTCGCGTCGGACGACACGTAGAGCGTCGGCGTGATCGGGCCGCTGACCTCGGTGCCGGTCACGAACGGCTCCGACGTGTAGACGAGGATGTCGGGCCGCACTTCCATCTTGCGCTGGTCGAAGGACCCGGCCGTGATCGCGGTGCCCGTGCAGCACACGTTGCCGCCGTACGCCGTGACCGGGTTCATCGGGTCGTAGGTGAACGAGTCAGGCGTGTCCGCACCGGGCGGCTTCGACGCCAGCACGCCGTCGCCGTCCATCGTGTTGGCCTTGCCGCCGCTCGACAGGTAGAAGGTCTGCGGCCGGGCGCCCGCGGGCGGCCAGGTGTCCGACGTCTGCCACGTGTTGATGCCCATGGTGAAATAGGTCACCTTCGGCAGCGTCTCGATGGCCGGGCTGGGCTCGCTCTTGAGGAAGCGGTCGAAGAAGCCGTAGACCACCTCCTGGTAGTTCCAGCGGGCATCGCCCATGCTCCGTTCGCCGATCATCGTGTTCTCGGTCGCGCGCGTGTAACTGCAATGCGCCACCGGCGCGATGACGGCCCACTGTTGCGAGGCGATGTCCGGCCTGGCCGTGCGGCGCACGTAGTTGTAGAGCGCGAGGTTCGGGCCCACCGAGACGTCGTACCAGGACATGAACCAGAGGCCGGGCACGTTCAGGAGCTGGTCGTCGTGGAACAGCCCGCCCTTGTACCAGGCCGGGTCGTTCGGCGTGCGCTGCATCATGCGCCCGCCGGTCGGCACGGGCATCGCGTCGGCGAAGATGCCGCGCGGGCCGTCGACGGCCTTCAGGAGGTCCTGGGTCGGCAGGTGCCAGAGCGCCTTCGACCAGTCGACGCGGGGCGACTGCTCGGCGAGATCGAACGCCTTTGCCGCGCGGACCAGGTCCTCCCGCGGCGTGTCCGGCGGGAACATCGGGCGCACCTGGTTCTGTTCGCCGTAGAGCCACGTGATGAACAGCATCTGCACGGCCCCGCCGCGGTACCAGTTGCCCTGCTCGAAGTAGGGCCTGACGCGGCCGACGCCGGCGCCGAAGCCCTGCACGTTCATCGCGGCGTACGCCGGGTGCCCCAGCGCCGCGACGCCCATCTGGTACTCGGCCGTCGACGAGCACCCGGTCGTCCCGACCTTGCCGTTCGACCACGGCTGCTTCGAAATCCAGTCGAGCGTGTCGTGGCCGTCGGCGGGCGACCCGAGGATGTCGTAGTGGCCTTCCGAGAAGAAGTGGCCCCGCTCGTTCTGGATGACATACGCGTAGCCGCGCTTGACGGCCGTGAGCGCGGAGGTCATGTCGGCCGGCACGCCGTTGCGCACGTCCCAGAAGTTGAAGTTGTACGGCGTGCGCACGAAGATCGTCGGCGCCTTCGCGGACGCGTCCTTCGGGCGGTAGATGTCCGTGGCGAGGCGCACGCCGTCGCGCATCGGCAGCATCACCTTGCGCTCGATGACGGCAATCGACGCGAGTTCCTTCTCGAGGGCCCAGCGGCGCTCGGCGAGCTCGGGCGTCATGGCGCCGCGCTGGGCGAGTCCGGTCGCGGTCAGGGCGCACAGGACGGCCGCGGTGGCGGCCAGGGTGAGACGGCGGAGTCGGTATGTCGGAACGCTCATCCGTGAATTCTAACCCCGCCCGAGCTTGCGGTCGAGGCGCGCGATCCGATGGCGGAGCGCGTCGGCATCCGCGGGGTCTTCGGCCGAGGCGAGCGCGCGGGAGGCCTGCCGGCGCGCCTCCTCGAGATTGCGCGCCCGATGTTCGTGGTGGATGGCCAGGGCGCGGCGCGCCTCCTGCGCGTTGGCGGCCCCGGCACCCGCGTCGAGCAGGAGCCGCCACGCCTCCGCGGCCTCCTCGTAACGATGCCGGCGCCGCCGCTCGATCGCGAGCTGCCGCAGGGCGTCCGCCCTGACCTCGGGGTCGATCGACCGGGCATCCCAGGGCGCGGCGCCGATCCCGCCCGCGCGCGCGAAGCACGTCTCGGCCTCCTCCCACCGTCCGAGGCGGACGTAGATGCGCGCCATCGCGAGCGCCTCGTGCGGCGACGGCGCGCCGGCCGGCCCCTCGCCGGCCATGCGGGCAGCGATGGCGGTGATCGCCGCAAGCGACAGGAGGTCGAGCCGGTTGTGCTCGAAGACCGGCGCCAGGGGGGCCAGGTCCCCGGTGCGCAGGTAGTTGAAGTACCTCGACGGGATCTCGAACCCCGGCACATCGCCGACGCGCGCGACACCGAGAATGGCCTCCTCGAGGGCGCCGAGCGCACAGCTCGCGTGCTCGCCGGCCCGCCCCCCGGACCAGCGCTCCCGATGGGACGCCTGCGCGATGTTCCGCCGCCGCCAGAGCCTGCGCGCCGGGTGCAGCATGTCGAAGTGCGGCATGTCCGCGAACGGCGACGCGAGGCGATGGAAGAGGTAGCGCGTCTCGATGAGCGGCACGTCGAAAGTGCGGCCGTTGAAGGTAATCAGGCCGTTGAAGCGCCCGGCAAGGGCCGTCAGCGCGTCGAGCACCTCGCGTTCGGCCTCGTAGCCGCCCAGGAAGAACTGCCGCGTATGGAATCCCTCGTCGTCGAAGTACCCGCACCCGACCAGGAAGGCGAGCGTTCCGGCGCCGCCGCTGAGGCCGGTTGTCTCGAGGTCAAAGAACAGGAGCGGCCCGTCGGTCGGCACGCCGGCGCGCCGCCGCTCGTCGGCCAGGCCCCGGCTCGCGCCCCAGTCGAGGCGAGCGGGCCGCGCCTCGCGCGGCGCTGCCGCGCGCTCGTCGGCCGCCAGCACCGCCAGGGCCGGCAGGCAGCGGGTCAGCGTCTCGCCATAGTCCGCCACCGCCTGGCGCCCGTGCGGCATCTCGAGATCGTAATGGCGCTCGAGGACGACGCAGCCGCGGTCGGCTGCCGCACACAGGCCGCTCGCCTCCTCGGGCTCGTAGATGAGTTCTCGTCGCTCCCCTGCCGGTGGCGCCGGCGCCTCGATGGGCGCGGTCGCATGCCGCGCGCCGGCAGGCGCAGGAGTGGTGCGCAGCAGCTCGCGGAGGCGGGAAGACAGGCGGGACGGCTCGGGGGACATGGCCATCAGACGAGTCGCGCCAGTAGCTCGAGCGCGACTTCTTTCGCATTCGGCCCCACGTCCCCCAGCGGCCCCACGCACGACGGGCAGCCGGATTCGCAGGGGCACCCGGCGATGAGTTCGCGCGTGCGCGCCACCAGGTCGCTGTGCATCCGGAACAACGGCTCGCTGAACCCGATGCCGCCCGGGTAGTTGTCGTAGATGAACACCCGCGGCTCGTCGCCGTCCTGGAGCGCCGGGGTCCACGAGGCCGCCGGGCCGGCTGCGCCGCCTGCCTGCCCGTCTTCGGTGGCCTCCCGCGCGGGGCCGATCGAGATGCCGATGTCGCGCGCGTCGCACATGAGCAGCAGCTGGGCCACCTGGCGCATGGCGAGCGACATGCCCACCACGCCGTCCCGGCGGTCGTCGCCGCTGTACGGCAGCGCCGTCATCAATTCCCGCGGGATCGTCAGCCAGTAGGAGGTGGTGTGCATCTGGCGCTCGGGCAGATCGAGTTCACCCGACCCGACGTTCTCGTTCGTGTAGAACTTGATCTTCTTGAACCCCACGACGCGCGAGACGACGTGCACGTCGCCGTGCGCCGGCAGCGCCCGCGGCCGCTCGCCCGACGTCGCCGCCGTGTCGAGCGGCGTCACGCGGCTGTTCGTGATCGCGTCGGTGTAGTAGTCGCAGTCGATGTGCCTGACGTAGGCCTTGCGGCCCTCGAAGTCGAGCTCCTCCACCTGGTACAGCCGGCCCTCCACGATGTAGATGGCCTTCTCGTGGAGAATTTCGAGGGCGGTGTTGAAGTCGGTCTCGCCGATGACGCGCGTCGTGTCGGTCTTGTCCACCACGACGAAATTGTCCGACGACACCGTGCGCAGGCTGACGGCGTCGGCGGGGTACGATTCGTTCGTCCAGTGCCAGTGGCCGGTCGCGTCCGCGGCCGCGCCCGGCTTGCTGAGATGGACGAAACCTTCTTCCGACAGGATGCCGAGGATCTCCTGCAGGTCCTCCCGGCCGTACGTCTCGGCGGTCGTAAACGGCAGTTCGAAGGCCGCGCACTTGATGTGATCCACCAGGATCTGCAGGTTGTCCGGGTTGACGAGGGCGTGTTCCGGCGAGGCGTCGAAGAAGTAGGACGGATGGCGCACGACGAACTGGTCCAGCGGCGCGCTCGACGCCACCATGACCGCCGCCGAGCGGCCAGCCCGGCGCCCGGCGCGGCCGAAGCGCTGCCACGTGGACGCGATCGTGCCCGGATAGCCCGCCAGCACCGCCACGTCGAGCGCCCCGATGTCGATGCCGAGTTCCAGGGCGTTGGTCGACACGACGCCCCGCACGGTGCCGTCGCGCAGCCCCTTCTCGATCTCGCGGCGCCTGTGCGGCAGGTAGCCGCCGCGGTACCCGCGAATCACGTCCGACTCCCCGGGCGCGCCCTCGTGCGCGTCCTTCAGGTACCGCGTCAGGATCTCCGTCGAGAGCCGGCTCTGGGCGAACACGATCACCTGCAGGCCCTTGTTCAGGAACTCGAGGGCCACCGATCGCGCCTGCGAGATGTACGAGCGGCGGATCCCGAGCTGCCGGTTCACGATGGGCGGGTTCACGAACACGAGCCACTTCTCGCCGCGCGGCGCGCCGCTCTCCTCCACCAGCTCGAACGGCCGCTCGGCGAGGCTCCCGGCCAGCTCCACCGGGTTGGCGATCGTCGCCGACGAGCAGATGAACGTCGGCGACGATCCGTAGTGCTCGCACACCCGCCGCAGCCGCCGCAGCACGTTGCCCAGGTGGCTGCCGAACACGCCGCGGTACGCGTGCAGCTCGTCGATGACGATGAAGCGGAGGTTCTCGAAGAGCTTGGCCCACTTCGGGTGGTGCGGCAGCACGCCCGAGTGCAGCATGTCCGGGTTGGTCAGCACCACGTGCGCGCGCCCGCGGATGGCGCGCCGCGCGTCCTGCGGCGTGTCGCCGTCGTAGGTGAAGACGCCGACCTCGACGTCCGCCGCGCGCGAAATCTCCTGCGACAGCCGATCGAGTTCCGCCAGCTGGTCCTGCGCGAGAGCTTTCGTCGGAAACAGGTACAGCGCCCGCGTGGCGGGATCGGCGAGGATTCCGTTCATCACGGGAATGTTGTAGCAGAGCGTCTTCCCGGACGCCGTCGGCGTCGTCACCACGACGTTCCGGCCGGCCAGGGCGTGGGCGATGGCGCGGGCCTGGTGGGTGTAGAGCCGGTCGATGCCCCGCCGGGACAGGGCCGCGCGCAGCCGGGGGTCGATGCCCGGCGGAAAGTCCTCGTAGCGGGCGCCGCTCGCGGGCACCCGGCGGATGGCCGTGATGAAGCCGCCGGGCTGGTCGGCCCGCTCCATCGCGCCCTGGCCCGGCACCACCTCCCGGAGCGCCAGGTCGAGCGCCGCATCGCGCCGCTCGTCGCCCCGGGGAAGCCTCGGTTGCATGGGCATACCGGCGATCGTACCAGCCGGCCCGGTACCGATCAAGAGGCGAAAGTCACTTCCAGTGGCGGAGGACGAAGGCGTCCACCTCCGGCAGGCCGCCCTGGAGGATCAGGTAGCCGTTGTGCGGCTCCCGGGGCGTGATCTCGTGGTTCACGGAGGTGGTCATCATCTCCCTGATCCGGGCCGGATCGTCGGTCTGCCCGAGCACCCACGAGAGCTTCATGAACGCCGTTTCCGGCAGCATGTTGTCGAGGGGGATGATGCCGAGATCGAGCAGGTCGCGCCCGGTGTCGTAGACGTACATCTGGGCGAAGCCCCACAGGGTCTGCACCGTCATCACGACGGTCATCCCCTTCTCGATGGCCCTCCGGATGGCCGGGTAAATCGGCTTGTTGACGTGGCCGAGCCCGGTGCCGGCGATGACCATGCCCCGATAGCCCATCGACGACAGCCCGTCGATGATGTCGGGGTTGAAGTTCGGGTAGTAGTACTGGATGGTCACCTTCTCGTCGAACACGGGCGTGATGACGGGCTTGCGCGTCCTGTCGCGCCGGACGAAGTCCTGCGTGAGGTAGGTGAAATGGCTGCCGTTCTCGTGCGGGTAGCGGGCGACGGTCGCCATGGGCGTTGCGCCGACGGTGCGGAAGGTGCTCCGGTAGCTCGAGTGCATCTTGCGGCACCTGGTGCCGCGGTGCAGCAGGTCGTAGTTGTCGGAGGTCGGCCCGAACATGCACAGCATCACTTCACTGATGTCGCACTCGGCCGCGGTCCGCACGGCGTTCATCAGGTTCAGGGCGGCGTCCGACGACGGCCGATCCGAGGAGCGCTGGCTGCCGACGAGCACGATGGGCACGGGCGAGTGCTGCACCATGAAGCTCAGGATGGCGCCGGTGTGGGCCATCGTGTCGGTGCCGTGACCGATGACAATCCCGTCGGCGCCCTTCTCGATCTCCTCGCCAATCGCGATGGCGAGCGCCTTGTACTGCACGGGCCCCATGTTTTCGCTGAATACGCCGAAGAGCTTCTTGGTGGTCAGGTTCGCGATGTCGGCAAGCTCCGGCACGGCGCCGTACAGCTCGCCCGGCGTGAAGGCGGGAATCACCGCGCCGGTGCGGTAGTCGAGGCGGCTCGCGATGGTGCCGCCAGTGCCGAGCAGCGTGACGTTCTTCTTGCGCGGATCGAAGGGAAAGTCTTTCTCCGGGATCTTGTACACCGCCTTGCGGTAGCCGGTCTCCACCGCCCGCACGATGCGGTGCGCCGCGACGCCGACGTTGTAGCCGTTGAAAAGCTTGACGACGACGTGGAGGTCGTCGCAGGTCTCGTTGCGCGGCAGGATGACGCCGGCGAAGACCGAGCCCTCGTCGTTGGTGACTTCCACTTCGCTCCAGACGCCGATCTGGAACCTGTCGAGCACCGCGGCCGTCGGGCCGCGGTACCCCTGGAGCCGGTCCGCGCGTTCGCTCATCGGGATGCTCATCGCGCGATCTCCTCGAGCTTGCCGGCCAGCCACGCGGCCACGTCCTTCGCGGGCGCCCGGCCCTCGAGCGCCTTCATGGCGCGGCCGGCCAGGAACCGCAGCCGCTTGTCCTTGCCGTCGTTCAGGCCGGCCACGTAGCCCTCCATGCCGAGGCCGTCGAGCTCGCGCTGCCAGGCGTCGCGCCCGACGAGCGCGATGCCCTCGGCCGCGGCAGCCTCCGCCGCCCGCAGCCCGTCCTTCGCCATGCGGGTCGCCACGACGGGCACGGCCTCGCGGGGAATCGTCCCGCCGGTGTAGAGGTCGAACACGTCCACCCATTCGGCCGCGCCGAGCCGCTGCACCGGAACGCCCGCGCGCGCGAGCGCCCGCGCGCGCTGGCCGATCATGACGGCGGCCGTCAGTCCGTCGACGCCCGTCTTCGCCACGACGGCGTCGAGGATGTCCGCGCCGCCCCGGCGGATGAGGAAATGCGACGTTTCCTCGGGCACCCGCCAGGCGCCGTAGCGCCCGACGCGCTCCCACGGCGCGGGCTTGAGGCCGGCCCTGATCGCCGCCACCCTGGCCTCGGTCACGCGCGTCGGCGGCGAATCGGTGTCGGGATACATCCGGTCGGGCCCCGGCAGGATGCGCTCGAACGTCGTGTAGCCGCCCAGGAGGGCCTGGCGGGTCTCCTTGGGCACCCCCAGGGTGGCATCGGCGAAGCGCAGCCTGATCTCCTCCGCGGCGGTCCGCACATCGTCCTCCGGCCCGAAGACGACGAACACGTCGTCGTTCACGCCGACGCCGGCGCGCTTGCGCACACGGTCGAGCACGAGGTTGCGGCCCTGGAACTGCGGGAAGAGCGCCCCCGAGAACACCGTCGGCGCCTCGTCGAGGCAGGCGATGACGCGGATGCGGCCCGCGAGCTCGTCGAGGAACGTCGTGTCGGGCTGCGTCGGGTGCTGGGCCAGGCCGGCCGCGCCGGCGACGCGGACGGCGTACACCCTGCCGCCCGACTCGAGCGCGCGGCGGATGAAGCCGAGATCGACGCCCGCCCAGAGGTCCGCGACGTCGCACGCGTCCATGCGGATGTCGCCGGGGGTGCCGAGCCCGCGGCGGTGCAGCTCATCGCGCAGTTTCAGCAGGTTGCACTGACGAATGCCCTCGTTGTGGACCAGCTTCACGGCCAGCCCGGCCCTGGGCACGCCCTTGATCTCGACGCGGCTCCCTCCGCGGACCGACACGTTCACATCCTGGCGGCTCGCGCCGATGCCCGTGCGCACCCGGCGCGTCGATCGCGCCGTGAGGCCGCAGAGCAGGATCGCGTCACGCACCTCCTCCGGGGTGAGCAGCTCCGGCCCGGTCACCGTCTCGGTGAGCGGCATGCCCAGGCGGTCCGTCCGCCAGACGATGCGGTGGCCCTTGTCGGAGACCTCGCGGCACGAGTCCTCCTCCACGCTGACGTGGGTGACGGTGAGGCGACGCCCCTTGAACGGCATCCAGCCGTTCATGCCGACAATCGCCGTGCGCTGGAATCCGGTCGGAATCGAGCCGTCGAGGTACTGCTTCCGGGCGATGTGCACCTCGTCGATGATGTCCAGGTGCATCATCAGGCACAGCTCGATGCTGATGTCGATCGCCTCCTGGTTCACGAGGAACGGCGGGGTGTCGTCCATCTCGTACGTGCAGACGTTGAGGTGGTTCAGGAGGTAGATGATCTCCTTCTTCGTCTTGAACTCCATCAGCGCCGTGCCGTCGTACTCCCCGAGCTCGGAGAGCGTGGGGCGCATGTGGCGCAGCACCTCGCCGTCGTGCGTCTCGGTGTAGAGCCCTCCCGGGCAGCGGCAGAACAGCTTGTGGGCGGTCAGCAGCTGCTGGTGCACCTCGAGGCCCGACATGAAGCCGACGGCCTCGTAATCCAGTGGCTCGATCATCGGGACCTTTCAGACGAGCGACCGCGACTGGCAGCCGTCGACGACGATGCTGGCGCCGCTCACCCAGCTGGCCTTGGGGGAGGCCAGGAAGGCGACCACGCGGCCGACTTCTTCAGGAGTGCCGAAGCGGCCGAACGGCAGTTCGCGGCGCACGAACTCGGCGATGCCCTCCGGATCGGCCTCCCGCCTTTTCCACCACGACCCGCCGGGGAACAGGATCGAGCCGGGGGCGATGCTGTTGACTCGGATGTTGTCGCGGGCGAGCTGCTGCGCGAGCGACTTGGCCAGGCTGATCTCGGCCGCCTTGACGGCGTTGTAGGTCATGCGGCCGCCGGTTTCGCGGCCGAAGATCGAGGCGATGATCAGGATCACACCGCCGCCCCGCTGCCTCATGTGGGGGACGGCGAGCTTCGACGCCCTCACGGCCGGCATGAGCGTCTGGTCGATCGCCTCCTGCCAGTCGGCGTCGGTGGTCGCCATGAGATCGCCGCCGCGTGCGAGGCCGACGTTGTTCACCAGGATGTCCAGGCCGCCGAACCGCGAAACGGTCTGGTCAACAAGCGCCGCCACCCCTTCGAGGGTGGCGACGTCGGCCTGCACGGCGAAGACGCGCGCGGGGTCGCCGCACGCCGCCCCGACCTCGGCCTCCGCCTCGGACAGGCGGCCGGCGCTCCGGGCCGACAGCGTGACGCGGCAGCCTTCCTGCGCGAGCGCCGTGGCACAGGCGAGACCAAGGCCCCGGCTCGAGCCGGTGATGATGGCTACGTTGTTGGCGAGTTCAAGATCCATGGGCTAACTCGGGACTCGGGACTCGGGGCTCGGGGCTCGGGGCTCGGCTATCCCGCTGTCACGCGTGCAACCGCGGCGAGCCAGTCGCGCATGGCGGCGTTGAAGGCGTCCGGGGCCTCGAGGGTCGAGAGGTGGCCGGCGCCGGCGATGCTGACAAGCACGGATCCCGCCGCGACGGCCGCCATCGACGCGGCTTCCTCGGGCGGCGTCAGCGCGTCCTCTTCGCCCACGACGACGCTCACCGGGCCGCGGAACGCCGCCAGGTCTTCCGTGGCATCCGGCCGGTTCAGCATCCGGGCGACCGCGAAGCCGATCCCGCGGGCGGTGGCGCCGCCCATCAGGCTGTCGATCCGCGCCAGCACGGCCGGGCGCCGCGCGAAGGACGTGGCCCCGGCGAGTTTTGGCCGCATCCCGGCGGCCACGGCCGCAGGCCCCTCGCGATCGAGCAGGTCCAGCATCGCCGCCCGCGAGGCGCGCGCCGCCTCGGCGTCGGCCGTCGCGCGGGTGTCGGCCAGCAGCAGGCCGCTCACGCGCCCGGCCAGTCGGCGCAGGACGGCGAAGGCCGCGTAGCCGCCCATCGAGCAGCCGCAGAGCGCGACGCGCCCGGCGCCGAGCGCATCGAGCAGGGCCGCGACATCCGCGGCATAGTCCTCGAGGCGCGCGGCCGCCCGGTCGAGTCCTTCCTCGTCCGCGTCCGATTCGCCGAACCCGCGGAAGTCGGGCGCCACGGCAGACCAGCCCTCGGGCAGCGCCCGCAGTTGCGGGGACCACATCCCGGCGTTCAGAGGGAACGCGTGCAGGAAGACGACGATGTTGCTGGCCGGGAACGGCCCCGCGGCAAGGCAGCCGAGCCTGCGTGTTCCGATGGCGAGATGCCTCCGCTCGATGTGAATGTGCATGGGGGGATCATACTAGGGGCTAGGGACTAGGGGCTAGGGACTAGGGGCTAGGGACTAGGGGCTAGGGGCTCGCGCGAAAGAACGGGCCGGTCGGGTCTCAGACCCGCCGGCCCGCAGTCGTTCTGGCATCCTACTGGCTACTGGCTACTGAATGCTGGCTACTGTCAGCGTCTTCTTGCTTCTTGCTTCTTCCCTACGCGCAGCCGCTCGTGCTGCCGCAGTTCACGCACTTGTAGCAGCTGCCGCTGCGGACCATGATCGAACCGCACACGCTGCAAGGCGGCGCGTCCTCCTGGTTCTGCACGGTCGACATCTCGGCCAGCGAGGCGGGCCTCTGTTCGCCGGCCGGGGCGGCGACCACGCCGAGCTTCAGCTGCTCCGCTTCGGTCGGTGCAGGCGAGGCTTCGGCCACGTTCACGCCCATGCGGTACTGCGCGTCGGCGGACAGGAACTTGGTCGCGAGCCACCGGAACACGTAGTCGACGATGGACTTGGCGAAGCGCACCTGCGGGTTCTTCGTCATGCCCGAGGGCTCGAAGCGCATGTGGCTGAACTTGTCGGCCAGCACGTTCAGCGGTACGCCGTACTGGAGGGCGTAGGAGATGGCCTGCGCGAACGCGTCGGCGAACCCGGAGATCGTGGAGCCTTCCTTGGCCATCACGAGGAAGAGCTCGCCCGGCATCCCATCCTCGTAGAGGCCGACGGTGATGTAGCCCTCGTGGCCCTGGATGTCGAACTTGTGGGTGATGGCCTGGCGCTCCTCGGGCAGCTTCCGCCGGATGGGGTGCGCGGCCGCGGGAACGGCCTGGGCGGCAGGCGCCTCCTTCTTGGCGTCCTTCGAGGTGTTCAGCGGCTGCATCCGCTTGCTGCCGTCGCGGTAGATGGCGATGGCCTTCACGCCGAGGCGCCACGACTCGATGTACGCCTGCATGATGTCCTCGGGCGTCGCATCCTTCGGAACGTTGACGGTCTTGGAGATCGCCCCTGAGATGAACGGCTGCACGGTGCCCATCATCTTGATGTGGCCCATGTAGTGGATGGCGCGGTGGCCCTTCGCGGGCTTGAACGCGCAGTCGAACACCGGCAGGTCCTTCTCCCTGAGGTACGGGGCGCCTTCGATGGTCTCGTGCGCGTCGATGTGATCGACAATGGCCCTGGCCTGCGGTTCGGGGTAGCCCAGCTTGGCGAGGGCCGAGGGCACCGTGGTGTTGACGATCTTCATCAGGCCGCCGCCCGAGAGCTTCTTGTACTTGATGAGGGCGATGTCGGGCTCGATGCCGGTGGTGTCGCA
Organism: Vicinamibacterales bacterium; assembly: GCA_046496425.1. Taxonomy (GTDB): domain Bacteria; phylum Acidobacteriota; class Vicinamibacteria; order Vicinamibacterales; family JAKQTR01; genus JAKQTR01. The sequence continues at coordinate 34,952 of JAWOGY010000113.1, read as the reverse complement.
GTCCATCATGAAGCCGATGGTGCCGGTGGGTGCGAGCACCGTGGCCTGGGCATTGCGGTAGCCGTGCTCCTCGCCGATCTCCACGGCTTCGTCCCAGGCCTGCTGCGCCGCGTCGCGCAGGTTGGACGGCACGTAGGCCGCGTTGATGTCGCGCAGCGCGTCGCGGTGCTTGCGCATGACGCGGAGAAACGGCGTCCGGTTCTTCTCGAACCCGGCGAACGGCCCGCCCTGGTCGCGGGCGATGCGGGCCGACTGGGCGTAGGCCTCGCCGGTCATCAGGGCGGTGATCCCGGCGGCGTACGCGCGGCCGGCGTCGCTGTCGTACGGCAGGCCGCGCGACATCAGCAGGGCGCCGAGGTTGGCGTAGCCGAGGCCGAGCGGCCGGTAGTCGACGCTGTTGCGCTCGATCGCCTTCGTCGGGTAGCTGGCGCTGCCGACGATGATTTCCTGCGCCGTGATGAACACGCGGACGGCCGCCCTGAAGGCCTCGACGTCGAACTCGCCGCGCGCGTCGACGAACTGCATCAGGTTGATCGAGGCCAGGTTGCACGCCGAGTCGTCGAGGAACATGTACTCGGAGCACGGGTTCGACGCGTTGATGCGGTCCGAGTTCGGGCAGGTGTGCCACTCGTTCACCGTCGTGTCGAACTGCATGCCCGGATCGCCGCAGACGTGCGTCGCCTCGGCGATCTGCCGCATGATGTCGCGGGCCTTGTAGGTGTCCATCACCCGGGACGCGTCCTTCACCGCGCGCGTCTGCCAGGGGCCGCCGTCGATCACCGCGCGCATGAAGTCGTCGGTCGCGCGCACGCTGTTGTTCGAATTCTGGAAGAAGACCGAGCTGTACGCCGTGCCCGTGAACGATCCGTCATAGCCGGCGTCGATGAGCGCCCACGCCTTCTTCTCCTCGTCGACCTTGCAGGTGATGAACTCGACGACGTCCGGGTGCGCGGCGTTGAGGATCACCATCTTCGCCGCGCGCCGCGTCTTCCCGCCCGACTTGATCACGCCGGCGAACGCGTCGTAGCCCTTCATGAACGAGACCGGGCCGGACGCCGTGCCGCCGCCCGCCAGGCTCTCGCGCGAGGACCGCAGGCTCGACAGGTTCGTGCCCGTGCCCGAGCCGTACTTGAAGAGCATGCCCTCGGTCTTCGCCAGCGACAGAATGGAATCGAGCGTGTCCTCGACGGAGTTGATGAAGCAGGCCGACATCTGCGGATGGGGCTCGACGCCGCAGTTGAACCATACCGGGCTGTTGAACGCCCCCTGCTGATGGACGAGCAGGTGCCGGAGGTCGTCGCTGAAGGCCGCCAGATCCGCGTCGCCCGCGAAGTACCGCTGCTCCCGCGCCCAGGCCGCGATCGTGTCGACCACGCGGCTGATGAGCTGCCGGGCGCTCCACTCGCGGTCGGGCGTCCCCACGGCGCCGCGGAAGTACTTCGACACCACGATGTTCGTCGCCTGCTGCGACCAGAACCTGGGCACCTCCACGCCCCGCTGCTCGAACACGGCTTCGCCGCGCTCGTTCGCGATGACGGCGTCGCGGCGATCCCACTCGATCTCCTCGTAGGGATCGCGGCCCGCCTGCGTGAACACCCGCGCGTAGTCCAGGCCCGGCGCGCCGCCGGCCGGCTGATGCGCGGCCGATGCGCCCTGCTCGACGCCCGTAGAGCCAGACTGACCCACGTTCGGCGTAACTCTCTCCATGCGTCCTCCGACACGGCGGCGCGCCCGGGCTCCTCAGGCGGGCCGAATCGACCGGCAATCCATCATCGAACGACGGCCCCAGGCCTCGTCGTACAGGCTTGGACCCGCGCTCCGAACATAGCGCAGCAGCCAGGTGATCGGTTTCCCATCCTCATCACTCGCACTCTCGTGACCCAGGGACCCGAACGACCTCACAACCGAAACGGCTGTTGCTGGTGCTGCGCGCTCTGGCGAGAAGCTGGGAAGTTCTCGTCGTAGCTGTGCGTTAACGAGGGGCTAATATCCGTCGTTTGCCCCTCCTCTGTCAAGCGCGAATACACCAGATATTGTGTCCCGTCTTTAGGTCATACGCAATAGAATGTGGAAGTCGGAGCAATATCGCAATTTTCGCCATATCTTCGCTTTCTGCCCGGCGATCCCTGGCGATCCGGACCGCTCCCGGCCGCCGCACGGGCCTGCAGGGCCCGCCTGCTGCCGGAGCGCGCCCGCATGATACAGTCGCTCAATCGTGCCGGATCGCCTTGCTGACGCCGCTCCCGACGCCGCCGCGCCCGTCGTCCCGGCGGAGGCGGCGCCGGCAGCCGGCGGCGCCGAGCGGCGCCGCCCGGGAGTCCAGACGCTGGCCGTCTTCGAGGTGGTGGCCGCGTCGGGATTCCCGACTCAACTCGCCCTGGGCGCGCTGCTCATGGCCGCGGGGCTCGCGCCGTTCGGCGCGGACGGCCGGCTGTCGATGACCTACATGCTCGTCCTGATGCCGGCCGACATGTTGCTCGTGCTGGCGATCGTGGTGTGGCGCATCCGCGCGGGAGGCGAGCGCGTACCGGACGTGCTGCTCGGCCGGCGCCGCTCCGCGCGCGAAGGCTGGCTGGGCATCGGCCTCGTCCCGGTGGTCTTCGGCGGCGCCATCCTCGCCATGCTCGTGCTGCGCTCCGCCTGGCCGGCGCTGCACAATGTCGACGCCAACCCGTTCGAGGGGCTCATCCAATCGCCGCTCGACGCGGCAGTCATCGGCGTGCTGGTGGTCCTCTCGGGCGGGCTGAAAGAGGAGGTGCAGCGGGCGTTCGTGCTGCACCGGTTCGACCAGCACCTGGGCGGCGCCCGGCTCGGGCTCGTCCTCTACAGTCTTGTGTTCGGGACCGGGCATATCATCCAGGGGTACGACGTCGCCATTGTCACGGCGCTGCTCGGCCTTGCCTGGGGCACCGTCTTCCTGTGGCGCCGGAGCCTGGTCGCGCCGGCGGTCAGTCACGCGGGATTCAATGCTGCGCAGATTCTGCAGTTCCTGGCGTTCGGCGCCTGAGGCCCGTGCGCTTCTGGCACTGGCCGTCATCGCCGTGGTGACGCTCCCCGGCGTCACCCGGCGGATCTACGCGTCCGACGAGGTGCAGTACGTCGCGTTCCTGCGGTCGCTGTGGTTCGACGGCGACGTGTCGTTCGACAACGAGTACCGGCAGTTCTACGCGACGGGCACCACGCGCGACCCGATGTTCGCCGCCACCTTCATCGAGCCGGCCACGGCGACCGGCCTGCGGCGCAACTTCGGCACGATCGGCTCGGCCATCCTGTGGGCGCCGTTCTACGCCGCCGCCGACGCGGGCGTGCGGGTGGCCCGCGCGGCCGGGTCGAGCGTGGCCGCCGACGGCTACTCGGCGCCGTACATCTCGGCCATCTGCATCGGGTCGGCCGTGTACGGCCTGCTCGCCCTGCTGCTCGCGTGGAGCGCGGCGCGCCGGGTGCTCGACTCGGCGGGGCTGCCATCCGGGGCGCACACCGCGCTTGCGGCCGCGGCCGCGGCTCTCGGCACGCCGCTGCTCTTCTACATGTACATCGCGCCGGGGTTCGCGCACGCCACCTCCGCGTTCGCCGTCGCGGCGTTCGTGCTCGCCTGGGTCGTCGTGCGCGAGCGCTGGTCGCTCGCCGGCCTGATCGTCCTCGGCGCGCTCGCCGGCCTGATGGCCATGGTCCGAGAGCAGGACGCGTTTGTCGTCGTCGGGCCGGCGCTTGACCTGGCGTGGGCCGTGCTGCGCAACGGGCGGGTGCGCGCCATCGGGCCGGCGCTGGCCGGGGCGGCGGCCGCCATCCTGGTCTATCTGCCGCAGGCGGCCGCGTACCTCGCGATCAACGGCCGACTCGGGCCGTCGCCGCTCGTCAGCCGCAAGATGACGTGGACGTCGCCGCACGCCGCGGGCGTGCTCTTCTCACCGGAGCACGGCCTCTTCTTCTGGACGCCCCTGGCCCTGCTCGCCGTGGCGGGCCTCCTCCTCCTCGTCGCGCGGCCGGGCGGCGCGCGCGGGCAGGCGGCCGGCGTCCCGGGCGCCCGCGAGGCCTCGCTGCGGATCGGCGCCGGCCTCGTCGCGATCGTGCTCGCGCAGGTGTACATCGCCGGATCGGTCGAGAGCTGGACGGTGGCCGGCGCCTTCGGTCAACGGCGGTTCGTGGCGATGACCTCGCCGTTTGTCATCGGCCTCTCGGTCGTCGGCGCCCATCTTGTCCGCTCGCGCGCCAGGGCGGCTGCCTCCGTTCTCGCGGGCCTGTGCGTGTGGTGGAACCTGGGGCTGATGGTGCAGTTCGGCGCGGGCCTGATGGATCGCCAGCGCCTCGATCTGCCGCGCAACGCCTACAATACGTTCGTCGAGGTCCCCAGGCGCCTGCCGGACCTCGCGTACCGGTACGTGTTCGATCGGGGCAGCTTCTACCGCCACACGCCGCCGGGCGGGCCGTCGTAACCCCGCGGGGTCGCCTCTTGCGCATCAGCTACTTCGCCGACATCCGGTTCCCGCTCGAGCGCGCCAACGGCGTGCAAACGATGGAGACGTGCCACGCACTGGCGCGCCGGGGCCACCACGTGCGCCTGGTTGTCCGCCCCGACACCGCCGCGCCGCCGCGAAGCCCGTGGGTCTACTACGGGCTCGAGCCATTGCCGTCGTTCACGATCGAGCGCGTGCCCGTTCCGGGCGCGCCGGCCGGGCGGCGTGCGGCCTACGTGGCGCACAGCGTGTGGCGATCGCTCGGCCGCTCGCGCGCCGATGTGATCATCACGCGCGACCTGGGCGTCGCCAGCCTGCTCGTCCGCCTGCCGCCTGCCGCGCGGGCGCCGGTCGTCTACGAGTCGCACGGCTTCGCGCCGACGGTGGGCGAAGACCTGCCGGCGATGCTCTCGAGTGCGGCCGGCCTGTCGCCGGCCAAGCGGCAGCGCCTCGAGGCCCGGGAGCGACTGGTGTGGGCGCGCGCGGGCGGGTATCTCACCATCACGGCGGCGCTGGCCCGCGAACTCGAAGGGCGTTTCGGCCCCCGTGCGCGCCTGGCGGTGGTGCCCGACGGCGCGCGGGTGCCGGCCGTGGAGGATGTCGGGCTTCGCCGGACAACCGGGACGGGCGGCCCCGTCGTGGGATACGCTGGGCATCTGTACCCGTGGAAGGGGCCCGACGTGCTGCTGGCGGCCCTCGAACGCCTGCCGGGTGTTCAGGCGCTCATCGTCGGCGGACTGGCGGGCGAGCCGGATCTCGAGCGCGTCCGCGCGCTGGCCGGCCGCGTGGCGCCGGGGCGCGTGACGTTCGCCGGGCAGGTGGATCCGCCGCGGGTCGCGGGGCTGCTGCGGCAGGCCGACGTGCTGGTGCTGCCCAACACACCCGGCCGCGTGTCGGCCGCCTACACGTCGCCGCTGAAGCTGTTCGAGTACATGGCGTCGGGGCGGCCCACGGTCGCGTCGGACCTGCCCGCCTTGCGCGAGATCCTGCGGCCGGACGAGAACGCGGTGCTGGTCGAGGCGGGCAGCGCCGAGGCCCTGGCGGCCGGCCTGGCGCGGGTGCTCGGCGACGCGGCGCTGGCGGCGCGCCTGGCGGCGCAGGCCCGCGAGGACGTGCGGGAGTGGACCTGGGACAGGCGCGCCGGGCGCATCGAGGCGCTGCTCGAGGCGGTGACGGGGAGGCGGGCGTGATTTCTGCGCGGCTGATGGAACTGGTGCGGTGCCCGGATTGCGGCGGCGCCATCCGCGGTGCGCCGCCGGATGTCGCCTGCGTGGCCTGCACGCGCCGGTTCGCCGCGACTGCCGAGTACCTCGTGTTGCACCCCGGCGTGAGTTTCGCGGAGCAGACGAAGTACCTCGACGAAGCGCTGCACGCCGACGCGCGCCACGAGCACGTCACGCCGCCGCTGCTCTCCGCGAAGATCAGGAACGACGTGCTGCGGTCGTTCCTCGCGCCTGGCCCGGGCGACGTCGTGGCGGACCTCGGCTGCGGCAGCGGGCGCACGCTCGTCTGGAACGCCGACCTCGGCGCCTACCAGGTGGGCATCGACGTCAGCCCCTACTTCGCGCGCGAGGCGTGCGAAGGCGCGGACCTCGTGCTCGGCGACCTGCGCCGGCTCCCCTTCGGCGACGGCGTGTTCACGAAAGCCTCCGCGCTCGACGTGTTCGAACACCTGTCGCGCGAGGCGCTCGGCGACGTGCTGCGCGAGGCCGCGCGCGTGGTCGCGCCCGGCGGCCAGCTGTTCGTCTACAGCCACGTGCGGCGGAACTCCAGGCTGGCGCTCGGCCTCAAGCAGATCAACCGGCTGGCGCGATGGCTCGAGCGGCGCGGCCTGGTGGACCTGGCCCGCGAGCGCCTGCGCAAGTCCGATCATCTCAACCCGCTGGCCGACATCCCCGACCTCGAGCGCGCGGTCGCCGCGGCCGGGTTCCGCATCGCGCGCATCCGTTACTACACGCCGCTTGTCGGCGGGTTCGTCGAGAACATCCTCATGCGCGCCGGCGAGCACTGGATGGCGAAGCGGGCGGCGCGCGGCCGGGGTGCCGATGGAGGCGCGCTCGACGCCAACGACGCGGCGCGCGAGGCGCGGGCCGCCGCCAAGGCCCGCGTGAGCCGACGGGGCCCTGCGTACGCGGGCCTGCGCCTGGTCACCTGGGTGATGAAACTCGACCTGGTCCTGTTCGGCCGCGTGCGGTCGGGCCCTTATTTCGCCCTGCTCGTCCGGGACGGCGGCGGGAACGGCCGCGCATGAGGATCGTCTACGCCGCCCTCGACCAGCGCGTGCCGGGCACGACCGGCGGATCGACGCACGTGGTGGCCGTGGCCTCGGGACTTGCCGCGCTCGGCCACGAGGTCGACGTCCTGACGACGCCGGGGCCGGGGCCGTTTCCGGAAGGCCCGGCACGCTGGCACGCGCTGCCGCCGCCGCTCGGCCTCCGTCACCTCCGGGCCTTCCGCGCCGGGTCGGTCCGCGCGTTCGCGGAACGCGCCGGCGCGGAGGTCATCATCGAGCGGTACCACAATTTCGGCGGCGAGGGCCTGCGCGCGGCGCAAGCGCTCGGCGCGGTGGCCGTGCTGGAGGTCAACGCGCCGGTCATCGATTATCCCGGCTCGCCGAAAGCGCGGCTCGACAAGGCGCTGGTCGTCGAACCGATGCGCCGCTGGCGCGACCGGCAATGCCGCATGGCCGATCTCGTCGTGACGCCCGCCGCGGAGGTTCTGCCCGCCTTCGTCCCCCGCGACCGCATCGTCGAGATCGAGTGGGGCGCCGACACGGATCGGTTCACGCCCGGCGCCGGCGGGCCCGTGCCCTTTTCGCGGCGGCCCGGCGCGATCGTGGCGGTCTTTGCCGGGGCGTTCCGCGCCTGGCACGGCGCCGTCCCGTTCGTGCGCGCGATGCGCGACCTGCGCGCAGCAGGCTGCGGCGGCCTCGACGCCGTGCTCATCGGCGACGGCCCGGAGCTTGCGCGGGCGAAGGCCGAGGCCGAGGGGCTCGACAACGTCACGTTCACCGGCGCCGTGGCGCACGATCTGATGCCGGCCTGTCTCGCGGCCGCCGACATCGGCGTCGCGCCGTTCGATGTCGAAGCCCACCCGCCGCTCCGGCTGGCGTTCTACTGGTCGCCGCTGAAGGTGTTCGAGTACATGGCGGCCGGCCTCCCGGTGGTCGCGCCCGCCATCCCGCGCCTGGCGCGGATCCTCGGGCCCGGCCACGAGCGCCTGCTCTATGACGCCCGGGCGCCGGGGGCTCTCGCCGGGGCGCTGGCCTACGCCGCCGGCCACGGGGACGACCGGCGCCGGCTGGGCGAGGCGGCCCGCCGCCGCGTGTGCGGCGAGTACAGCTGGGCGGCGCACTGCCGGACGCTGGACGAGGCGATCCGGCGGGTCATGCGCCGGCGGAGCCGATGATGCGGATCCTGGTCGCGACCGACGCCTTTCCTCCCGTCTGCGGCGGCAGCGGCTGGAGCACGTACGAGCTTGCCCGCGGCCTGCGCGATCGCGGCCACGAGGTGTCGATCGTGCAGGCCCACGCCGGGTCGCCGGCGGAGCACGGCCGGTCGTACGACGGGTTCCGCGTCCGCGCCATCGAGCAGCGCGCGCCGGCGGTGCCGTTTGTCCGCAACTACTTCAAGAACGAGCGCCTGTGGGCGCGCGCCGCCCGGGAACTGCGCGCCCTGGCCGGCGAGACGCGGGCCGACATCCTCCACGCGCAGCACGTGCTGACGTCGCCCGCGGCAACCGCCGCAGGCGCAACGCTCGGCCTGCCCGTGGTCTGCACGGTGCGCGACTACTGGCCCGTTTGCTACTGGGGCACGCTCATCCACGATCCCGCCTCGCCCGGGCTGTGTCCCGCCTGCTCGGCATCGATGATGACGCGGTGCCTGCGCCCGCGCGCCGGCGCGGCCTGGCCGCTGGCGCTGCCCTTCATCCCGTACATGCGCGGCAACCTGGCGCGCAAACAGCAGGCGCTCGCCAGGGCCGATGCGATCGTGGCGGTCAGCTCGGCCATCGCGCGCGACCTGCGCGCGCGGTCCCCGCTCTTGGGGTCCGCGCGGATCGAGGTCATCCCCAATCCCGTCGACGTGGCCGGCATCCGCCTGGCGGCGCGGGCGGCTGCCCCGCCGGTGAAAGGGCCGTACGCGATTTTCGTGGGCAAGCTCGAGCAGAACAAGGGGACCGGGTTCCTGCTGCCGGCCCTGGATCGCGCACGCCTCGCCTGGCCGCTGGTGGTCGTCGGCGACGGGCGGCAGCGCGGCGAACTGGAAGCCGAGGCGCGGCGCCGCAACAGGGACGTGCGCTTCCTCGGGTGGCTCGACCGGCCGCGGGTGCTGGCGTGGCTGGCCCACGCGTCGCTGCTGGTGTTCCCGTCGTACGGCCCCGAGTCGCTGAGCCGCGTGCTCCTCGAGGCCGCCGCCATCGGCATCCCCATCGCCGCGATGGAGACCGGGGGCACCGGCGACATCATCGAGCACGGCGTGTCGGGCCTGCTGTCGGCGACACCCGATGAGCTTGGCGACCACGTGGCGCGCCTCGCGTCGGACCGCGCGCTCGCCGAGAGCCTGGCCATGAGCGCCCGCCGGCACGTGGACGCGCACTTCGGCACGGCGCGCGTGGTCGGCCGCATCGAAACGCTGTACCGGGAGCTCATCGACGGGCGGTCGCGCCATGCCTGACCGGCGCGCGGACGGTCTGCGCGTGGCCGTGCTGACACGCGCCGTGACGCCGCTGCACGGCGTGGGCGGCCTCGAGCGATCGACCTACGACCTCGTGCAGCACCTGCTGGCGCGGGGGGCGCGGGTCGACCTGTTCACGCGGCCCCCCACCACGCGCGAGCCGTGGACCGACGACCGCCTGACGTGCCGCTTCGTGCCCTACCGCACGTTTCCCGGGGCCGGCCGGCGGGGCACGACCATCATCGATCGATCGACGGCGTATCCCCTGTTCGGCTACCGGCTGGGGCGCGCGGCGGCCGCCCTGGCCGCCGCCGGGGAACTGGACGTGGTGTACGGTCTCGGCGCGAGCACCCTCGGCTATGCCGCCGCCCGCCGGCGCGCGCCCGGGCACACGGTGCCGTTCGTCCTGAACCCGCAGGGGCTCGAAGAGTTCGGCGGCATCGACGGATCGTACGGCGGCCGCCCGGCGAAGCGGCTGGGGTACGAGCCGCTGCGCCGCGCGGTGCGCTATTGCGCCGGCGCCGCCGATCGCGTCATCGCCACCGACCGGGCGCTCGAGCCGATGATCGCGCGCACGCTCGGTGTCGGCGCGGACCGGATGCGGCTGGTGCCGAACGCGGTCGACCTGCGCGTCGTTGACGGGCTCGCCTCTCCGCGAGATGGCATCGGGCTGCGCGAGCGCGAGCGGATCGGCGCCGACGAGATCGTCTTGCTGAGCGTGGCGAGGCTGGAGCGCAACAAGGGGCTGCACGTGCTGGCCGATGCGCTCGCGTCGCTGCAGGATCTCGCCTGGCGATGGGTCGTCGTCGGCGACGGGCCGTTCAGGCGCGCGCTGGAGTCGCGCGTGGCCGGGAACGGCTTGCGGGACAGGGTCCTCCTGACCGGACGCCTCCAGGACGCGCCGCTGCACGCGTGGTACGAGGCGGCGTCTCTCTTCGTGCACCCGACACAGTACGAAGGCAGTTCGATCGTCACGCTCGAAGCGATGTCCCACCGTCGGCCCGTCGTCGCCACGACCGCCGGCGGCCTGCCCGACAAGGTCCGTCACGGCGAAACCGGATGGCTCGTGCCGCCCGGGGACGCGCCGGCGCTCGCGCGCACGCTGCGAACGGCCATCGGCGCCCGGCGGGAGTTCGCTACAATGGGCTCGGCCGGCCGGGCGCTGGTCGAGGCCGAGTTCTCGTGGGACCGCTCGGCCGATCGCATGCTGGCCGTCTTCGAAGAACTCCTCACCGGAAAGGGACGCGTGTGACCGACGAAGCGGGACGGGACCAGCCCGGCGGCCGGCCGTTCGCGGCGGCGCTTGCGGTCGTGATGGCCGCGGGGTTCCTGCTGCGCGTCTGGAACCTCGGAAGCGGCATCCCCTTCGCGGTCGGCATCGACGAGCCGGCGATCATGACCACCGTCGTGCGGATCCTGAAGTCGGGCAGCTTCAACCCCCACTTCTTCGAGTACCCGACCGCGTATATCTACGTCCAGGTCGGCGCCGCGGTCGTCCGGTTCATCGTCGGGGCCATGCAGCACACCTGGAAGGCCGTCGAGCAGGTCGGCGCCTCGGACTTCTACTTGTGGGGCCGGTTCGTCGCCGCGGCCATCGGCACCGCCACGATCGCGCTGACCTACCAGTGCGCGCGACGGTGGGGCGTTCGGGTCGCGCTGCCGGCGGCGGCCCTTCTCGCCGTGATGCCCCTCCACGTCCGCGAATCGCACTTCGTGCTCACCGACGTCCCGATGACCTTCGCCGCGATGCTCACACTGCTGCTGTCGCTGCGGGCCTTGGAGAAACCTTCGGCGGGGGCCTTCGTGCTGGCCGGCGCGGCGGCCGGCCTGGTCGCCGGTGTGAAGTACAACGGGGTGGTGGCGGTGTCGATGCCCCTGGCGGCAGCGGCCGCGCTCGACGGCCGGGCGCTGCCCAGGTGCGGCGCCGCGCTGCTGGCCGCGACGGCATGCGTGGCGGCGTTCTTCGTCACCACGCCGTTCGCCCTGCTCGACCTGCCGGCGTTCCTGAACGGATTCGGGACGCAGGCCGCAGCATTCGGACCCCGCCAGCCGTCGGCCGAGCCGAGCTGGCTGGTCTACGTCAAGCACTTCAGGCTCGCTCTCGGGTGGCCGGCCTCTCTGCTGGCGATCGCCGGCCTCGGCGCGAGCCTCTACCGCGTTTACGCCGGTCCGGACCGCGCCCGCTGGAGCCTGCTCCTGATCTTTCCCGCCGTGTACTTCTACCTGATCAACGGCTGGGCCTACATGTTCGCGCGCTACTCGCTACCCATGGTCCCGTTCCTCTGCCTGTGGGCGGGTGTCGGCATGCTGGCCGCGGCGGAGGCGGCTTCTCGGCTGCGGTTTTCCACGGCGGCGCGGCGCGCCGTGATCGCCGGCCTCGCGATCGCGGTCTTCACCCCGCCGGCGGTTGGTTCTGTGCAGTGGGTCCGCCAGTTCGGCGCCGAAACGACGCAGGCCCTGGCCTGGAAGTGGGTGACGTCGTCCGTGTGGCGAGACGACCTCATTCTCTCGGAGGCGAGCGGGCTGGACTTTCCTGCCGAGCGGTACCGGGCGGAGACCATTCGTCCGGTGACGCAGCGTGACGTGGCCGAGATGGAGGCCGCAGGGGTCCGATGGGTGATTCTCTCGTCCGAGACGTGGAAGCGGGTCGATCCCGCATACCGGGCCGGACAGAACCCGCCGGCGGCCTACCATGACCTGATGTTGAGGGCGCAGACCAGAAAGGTCATTGTGCCGTCCAGGCAGAATCCGGGTCCCGAGCTCCGCATTCTGGAACTCCCCCGCCGTTGACGCCCTGAGCCGGGCGCCGCCGGGGCCCGCCTCACTCAGCGGCCGGATCGATAGACTTCGCGGATGTCGGCGCGGCGGCGGAGGCGGTCCATCCACGCCGACACCGCCTGCGCGCGGCGTTCCTGCTGCACGGCGGCGGCGACCTCGGCGAGGGCGTCCTCGAAACTCATCCGCCGGTTGTCCCGCACGAAGCGGTCCGCATGGGTCGCATAGTACTCGCGCAGTTCCTCGTCGGACGCCGGCGGCACCGAATCGAAGCGATCCTCGACGTACCGGCGGACCGTCAGCGTGTCGCGGATGAGGCGCCTCACGCCGGTGTCGTCGAGTCCAAGCCCCTCCAGGGCGCGACGGTACTCCTCTTCGGACGCGAACCGCTGCCTCGCCTGATCGAAGGCCCGGCCGAGGGCAGCCGGGTCGACATCGACGCGCCCGCCGCGTCCGGCCTCGTCGAGCACGAGCTGCCGATCGATGAGCCCTTTGGTGGCCGCCTCGAGAGGGTCGGCGGCGCCACCGGTGTCGAGGAGGCCGAGGGAGATCGCCGCCCGTGCGTCGGACATCATGATGACCGTGCCCGAGACAACCGCGACCACGCGGTCGATGACCTGCGCCCCGCTCAGCGGGACCGCCGCCAGGCCGAGCGCCGCCAGCGCAACGGCCCCGGCACCCGTCCCTCGCCGCCTGATTGTCGATTCCCTCACCGCGCGCTCCATACCCCTTCAGCGTGACACCGTGCCGCTGACGGGCGCTCGTCTGCTTCTGTCTTCTGTCTTCTTGCTTCTTGCTTCTGTCTTCTTCCCTAGAACGCCTGCCCGATGCTGATGTGCAGCGCGAACCGGTCTTCCCGCTCCGGCCCGTAACTGCGGAGCGTGCCGAGCTTGAACCCGAAATCGACGCGGAAGGGGCCGACGGGCGAATTGTACCGGAGGCCGAACCCGGTCCCGGCCCGCAGGCTCCCGAGCGACAGGTTCTCGACCGTCGAGAACACGTTGCCGGCATCGATGAAGCCCACGACTCCGACGTCCTTCCAGAGCGCCAGGCGGACCTCGCCGTTCAGGACGATCTCCGAGCGGCCGCCGATGGGCGTGCCGTCGCGATCGAACGTGTCGGGCTCGCCGAGCCGATCGAGCTGGAATCCCCGGACCGTCGTGTCGCCGCCGGCGAAATAGCGCTCGCTCGCCGGCAGGTCCCGCGCGTCACCGCCCAGTTGTTCCGCGAGGCCGACGCCGAGGCGCGCTCCGGCCGCGACAACTACGCGCGGGGTCGACGGGAGCTGACGGTAGACGAAGCCCTGCAGGAACGTCTTGAAGAAGCCGACCTCCGAACCGAGCACCGGGAGGGCCAGCTCTCCGTTGAGTCCGACGAGCGTGCCCCGCTTCGGGTTGAAGGGATCGTCCCGGGTGCTGCGGACCGCGCTCATCGACGCCGAGCCGATGCGCACTCGCGGGTAGAGCCGATCGATCAGGGGCTGATCGACGGGATTGATGCGGTCCTCGAAGATGTCGTTGCGCTGGATGGCGTATTCGCCCTGCAGGCTCCAGGTGTCGCCGTAGCGGTGGGACAGGTTCACGCGCGCGGTGTCGGAGCGGAAGCTGAAGCTCGTGCGGCTCCCCTGCTCGAACCCCACGGTCACCTGCAGGTCGGAGGACGTGCCGGCGAACCGCGGTTCGCGGTACGCGCCGACGACGCGGTACTCGACCGTCGTCGAAGACGACTCGGTTTCCTCTCCCGTCGGCTCCACTTCCGTGTAGGAGCGGCGCCGGAGGCTGAGCCGGCTGAACAGGTTGACCGATCGGTTCTTGCCCCAGAGGTTCCGCCGGCCGATTTCGAAGAAGCCGCGCGGCGCGAACTCGACGGTTTCGACGTCCTGGAACTCCACGCCGCCGCCGTAGCCGAGCGTGGTGGCCGGCGACTCCTCGACCGTGACGAGCACGTCCCGGCGGTCGTCGGCCTCGTGCTGCAGTTCGGAGATGGTGACCCGCCGGAACACGCCCAGGGCGGCGAGCCTGCGCTGGCTCTCCTCGATCGCCTGGAGGCCGAGCGGCTCGCCGGGCCTGAGCAGCAGTTCGCGCCGGATCGTGGCTTCCCCGACGCGGACGTTGCCGGCAACGAGGATGTGGTCCACGTACACCCGCGGCCCTTCCTCGATCTCGAAGCGGACCTGCGCCGCCGTGCGGTCGGGCGACACGGTGACGGAGGACTCGACGCGCGCGAGGCGGTGGCCGAGATTGAGATACCCGAGGAGCAGCCGATCGCGATCGGCCTCGACATCCGGATCGACGAGCGCCCCGCCGACGCGCGTGGCCAGCCCCGCCTCCAGTTCGGCCGGAGGCACCACGCTCGTGCCGGCGATCTCGACAGCCGTCACGATGGTCCGGGGTCCTTCGGCGATCCGAAGGACCACGACCACCGGGGCCTCGCGTGATGTCCGCGCCCCCGGCACGGGCTCGATGGCCGGCGCGACGGACGCGCTGCCGAACCCGCGCCGCCGGTAGGCCGCGACAAGCGCCCGCACGTCGGCGTCGAGCCGCGCCTGCACGAAGGGCTGGCCCTCGACAAGGCCCATCAGCGGCGCGAGGTCTCCCGCCCCGACCGCCTGGGCCCCCTCGAAGCGCATGCCCGCTACGCGGTAGAGCGGCCCGTATCGCACCGTGTACTCGATCCGGAGTTCCTCGCCATCCGCCGTCCGGATATACGACGCGTCGGCGTCCCGGTACCCGCGGGCGCGCAGGGTCTCCTCGATGCGCGCCTCCGAATCCTCGAGCAGGTCCTCGTCGACCGATCCTTCGCGCTCAACCGGCACGAGTTCGGCGAGCTGTTTCGGCGTGAGCGCGTTGTCCCGGACCGACACCGTGACCAGCGGGCCGCGGACGAACGTGATGGTCACGTCGACCGCGTCCCCCTGCTCCGACTCGTCGATCGCGGTCTCGGCCGCGGCCTCGTAGTAGCGCCGCGCCCGCCATCGTTCGACGGCCTCGTCGAGGCGGCGGCGAAGTTCGGCGCGGTCGAAGAACGCCCCGCGCGTCAGGGGCACCCGCTCCTGGATGTCCCGGGCGTCGGCGGGATTATCGCTCCGGTACGACACGCTCCGCACGACCGCCCGCCGGCCGCTCGCCACGTGGAACACGAACTCACCGCCCGCCGCGCCGGCCGCGGGGGCGCGATGCTCGACTCGCGCGCGCAGATAGCCGCGGCTGGACAGCAGCTCCTCGAGCGCCCGGGCAATGTCGGCGGCGCGCGAGTACGCCGGAGAGGCGCCGAAGCGGTCGGTCACGGCCTCGCGCAGCGCCGACTCGGGCAGGCCCGTCTCGCCGGTGAACACCAGCCGCCGGACGTCGCCGAGCGGCACCAGGTCGATCTCCACGCGCACACCGCCGGTGTCCTCGAAGGCGGAGACCTGGACGTCGAGGAACCGGCCCATGCCCATGAGGTGCACGATCGTCTCGCGGACGGCCCGCATGTCGAGCGGCTCGCCCGGCCGGACTTCGACGAGGCCCTCGAGCTGGGCGTCCCGCACGGGCCGGCCGTCCAGCCGGAGCTGCGCCTGCTCGACGACGCGGCCCACGAAGCGGTCCGGCACCTGGCCGGACGCCGCCGGCGCGCACCAGGCCAGGAAGGCCATCGCCACGACGCAGACTCGGCCGAGCGGGTGGGGCGTCATTTGAACACGTACCGCACGCGGACATCCAGCGCGTAGGTCCGATCCTCGTTCTGCGTCAGGATCCAGGAGAGCCGCTCGTTCTGGTCGTACTCGAGCAGGATGACCTGGTCCTGGGCTGCCGACGTCAGGCTGCGCGAGTACGTGAGGTAGATGCGATCGGAGATCCGCTTGCCGATCGTGATGCGGGCGCCGGGCGAAAAGCGCGCGGTCTGCTGGCTCGGATCGACGAAGAACGGGCTGATCTGGACCGAGTCGAGCCCGAAGGTCTGCTCGACGACTTTCTGCACGTTGCTCGAGATCGGGCTGGCCAGCAGCCGCGCCGAGCGCGAGACCAGCAGGTTCTGCTCGGCGCTGTCCGGCGTCCTCAGCGCGCGCAGCTCGGCATCCTCGGTCGAGCGCACGTCGCCGAGCAGCAGCGACAGCACCTCGACCTCGGGCAGCGGCGGGTCGGACGACAGCTCCCACTCCAGCTTCGCGGTCGTCCCGGAGGCGCGCAGCGTGACCTGGTAGGTCTGCCCGGGTGCCCGAACCCGGGTCTCGGCCTCGACGTCGAAGAACGGTTCGATCTTCGACGGGTTCGTGAAATCAACAGTACC
Source organism: Vicinamibacterales bacterium (assembly GCA_046496425.1). Taxonomy (GTDB): domain Bacteria; phylum Acidobacteriota; class Vicinamibacteria; order Vicinamibacterales; family JAKQTR01; genus JAKQTR01. The sequence goes on along the minus strand of JAWOGY010000113.1, from coordinate 18,781 downwards.
CCGCGAGACCAGGTACCTCCGGCCCTCGAACCACACCTCTCCACGATCGACCTCTGCCCGGCCCTCGAGCACGGGCCTGTCGTACGTGCCGCGCAGCCGCAGGTCGGCGCTGGCCGTCAGGCGCGCAAGCTTGTTGTCGATCTCGAGCGTGGAGGGGGCGGTCAGCCTGAGATCGAAGCGGAGCGGGAACGAGGCAGCCGGGGCGGGCGCGGCCGGCGCCCCGGCGCCGGCGCTGCCGGCCAGTTCGACCAGGTCCGCCCCGAGGTCCACCGTGCGCCTGAGCTCGCTGCGCTTCACGAGCACCGTGCCGCTCAACGTCGGGTTGTCGAGGCTGCCGCGCAAGCCCAGGTCGGCGTCGACAACCGACCGGAACCCTGTGGGGTAGCGCAGTTCCATGTTCTCGCCGGTGAAGGTGAGATCGAGCAGCGACGGCCACAGCCCGGTGAGGCCGATCCGCCCGCCGAAGCGCGCGGCTCCCCGGCCGATGGTCGCCGCGACGTCGTCGAACCGCACGCTGGATCCCGTGAAGGTGACCCGGCCGTCGATCGCGTCGATGGCGTGCGGCAGCCACATGTGGCGCAGGCGGCCGCCGTCGATGACCGCGCTGCCCCTCAGCTGGGGCTTCTCCATCGTGCCGGTGAAGTCGGCCGTGACCTGCGCCCGCCCGCTCCCCCGGATGTCCTTCAGGAACGCCTGGAGAATGCCGAGGTTCGCCGCGCCTTCGGCCCGCAGGCCCAGGACGCCCTGCACGACGTCGACGTTGCCGCTGACGGAGAGTTGCGTGTCCTCCCCGGCGAGCCTGAACCGGCCGACGCGCGCGAGGCCCTGCTCCAGGGTTACGTCGATCGGGCCGTCGTTGTGCAGCCGGTAATCGAACAGCTTCAGATCGAGCGTGTCGACGTGCAGGCGTGCGACGAGGTTGTCGAGGCTGGCCAGCGCGCCGCTCAGCCGCAGCGTGCCCGAGGCCACCGCCTGGGCAAACGGCGACAGGGACGGGACGAAGACCCTCGCGTAGGGATCGAGCGACGCGTCGGTCACCCGGATGTTCACGTCGCCCGGATAGTCGCCGAGCAGGGTGACCTTGCCCACCGCGGTCGCGGGAAACCGCGCGGAGCCCACCACGAAGGAGAAGTTCAGATCGTCGTTGCGCAGTTCGAGGCGCCCTTTCCGGAGATCCCCGATGCCTTCGTCCCTCACGAACAGATCGCGCACCTGGAAGTCGACGTCGTAGGTGGGTTCCAGGAAGGCGCCGCTGCCGGAGGAGGTGAAGTCCAGGGTCCCCGTGAGGGGCGCCTCCGGAAACGCCAGCATGTCGATCGACTCGATGGGAATCTGCCGCGCGTCCACGTTGAACGAGTAGAAGCCCTCCCACTCGACGTGCGCCGCGCCGCGCACGACGCCGGTGGTGCCCTTGCGGATCTCGATGGCGTCGAGCCACAGCCCGGGCCCGACGAACCGCAGCGAGGCCGACGCGCTGGTCACCGTCTCGCCGTACGCGACTGCTGGCGCCACCGTGACCCGGCCGAACCCGTATGGCTCGAGGTATTTGTCGTACAGATGGAACTCGCCCGACAGGTCCCCGTCGTAGGGATACTCGTCGAGGATGAAGGCGTGGCGGAGGTCCTTCAGGTTCCAGCCGTCGATCGTGACGACGGCGTTGATCTCCTCGCCCCCGTCTTTGCGCGGGTACCCGAGGGAGAAGCGCCCGTTGGCGCGCAGCGTGCCGTTGCCCTTGCGGGCCACCGCGTCGGTGACGTCGACGTACCCGTTTTCGACGACGATGCGGCTCTCGCCGCGGCCCCATTCCACGTCCCACGCGCGCATGCGCGCGGCAGCGAAGACGCCCTCGATGCGCGGCGCCCGGAACGCGTTCAGCAGCACGCCGTCGAACGTGCCCGCGCCGCCCATCTCGACCGCGCGGGTCGGCGAGCCGAAGGCGGTGATGATCCCCGCAAGCAGCCGATCGCTTTCCTGCCATTCGGCACTGGTGACATGGAACGGGATCACCGACCGCTCGCCATACGCCGTGCGCCCCTGGAACTCGACACACGTGGTCTCCGTCGCGACGAGGCTCGGCGCGACGTCCACCCACTCGGGCCCGTACTGGTAGTGGAGGCTGCCGCCGATGGGCACCGCGCCCAGCGGCGGAAAGGGGTCGCCGAAGACGTGGGCGAACGATGGAGGCCGGCCCTCGGGCGCCAGTGCCCGGCCCTGGAGCACGACGCCCGGCGGCGGCGTGGCGGTGAGGCTGCCGTGGCCGTGATGCTCGTCCCAGTGCCCCAGCCGCCACTCGAGCAGGTTGTGCCCGCTGATGCTCCCGGCCAGACGGAGGCCCTTCATCTCCATCGCGTCGGTGAACGCCCGCAGGTCGACGCTGTCGTACGTCGCCTCGAAGCGGGCCGCGGTCGGGATGTCCCTGCCGAACATCGACATGGTGTACGTGAACTGTGCGTCCCCGCCGTACAGCTTCGACCTCGCGTCGGTGACCTCGACCCGGTCCGGCGTCCAGCGCACGTGGCCTTCGAGTTGCGGGAACCGGTACCAGTCGAGCCCCGCCTCCTCGCTGCGGAACCGGCCGGTGAGCTCCCGGCCGCCCTTGAAGTAGTGGAAGCGCCCCTTGAACACGGCCTCGCCCGACAGCGTGAAGTTGTACGGCGCCCACCAGATGCCGCGCTGCGTCGCGAGATCGATGACCGAGTCGATGTCATAGGTCTGTTCCGGCCAGTTCGCGATGTCGACCGCCCCGGTCAGCGTCGACGCCGCCCCGTCGGTGTCGAGTTCGATGCGATCGAGGAGCACCCGGGCGCCGTCGATCCGGAACCACGTCCGGAGGGCGGCGGTCATGGGCGTGTACGACTGGACCGTGACCGTGCCGCCCGACGAGGTCGAGTAGCCGCGGTAGCCGACGAGCTTGAGGACGGTGATGTCCAGGTTCCGCACGACGGTGCCCCACGGCGTGCTGTGGTCCTGGAAGGCGAACTCGCCCCGCCGCGTGCGCACGTAGGCGACCGAGACCTTGATGGGGCTCGGGCCGCCGCCCGGCTCCCGGCGCCGGAATTTCGGGAAGCTGTGGCGCCCGTTCCCGAAGTATTCGACAGTCATCCGCCAGTCGGTCATCTCGACGCTGACGATGTTGAGTTGCTTCCGGAGCAGGGACCAGAGCGGCACGTGCACCAGGATCTCGCGCGCCTTGAAGAAGGGCGCGTGCGCGGGCGTCGGGCCGCCGATGGAGAGATCGCTGACGATGAACCGGCCGTCGAAGACGCGGAGCGAGAGCCCGCCGATCCGAACGGGCCGGTCGACCTGGCGGCCGGCCCAGGCTTCCGCGCTGCGCCGCAGATCCACGCGGCCCAGGGTGATGGCAGGCACCAACTCCGCCACATCGACGCTGAGCGACATGACGACGGCGGCCGCAAGGACGCCGATCGCGACGACGCCCGCCCTGCGGGCGTGTCGCCAACTGGTGCGGGCCCACTCGGCTGCGCTCATGTCCTGGTCACGCTACTCGACGACCACGAGCGGGCGTCCGGCTTCGACCGACGCCCCCTCGGCCACGAGCACCTCGATCACGCGGCCGTCCTTCGGCGACCGGAGTTCGTTCTCCATCTTCATGGCCTCGACGACGACGAGGCCCTGGCGGGCCTTCACCTCGTCGCCGGCCCGGACGAGCAGTTTCACCACCCTGCCCGGCATCGGCGCGAGCACCTGCTGCGTGCCGGCGGCCTGAGCGGCGCCCGCGCCCCGGCCGAAGCGGCTGGCCGCGCCCGTCAGCACCTTCGCCGACGCGACGCCGGCGGGCATGTGCACGGCGATCTCGCCGGGCAGACCCGTCGGCGAGAGCCCCACCTCGTGGCTGGACCGGCCGTTGTCAGGCCAGATCAGTGAGAAGGTGGACGCGTCCACGGCGGCGGCGTCGACGACCCGCTCGACGCCGTCGACGACGACGCGGTAGAGGCCGTCTTGCTGGGAGATGTCGACCGTCCTGAGGCGGCCATTCACCTCGATCTGCAGTTGCATCATCTTCTCCGGGCGACAGCAAGGTGACACGTTCCATTTCCGGCTCCCGGCAGACGGAAATGGAACGTGTCACCCTCGCGTTCAGCGCAGCCCTTCGGTCCGCGCCGCCCGCTGCCAGCGGCTCTCGCACGCGGCCGGCCCGGACCGGGGCGGCGCCTTGCGCGTGAAGGCCTGCAGCGCCGCCGCGGCCGCGGCGATGTCGTCGGCGTTCTCCGGCACCTCGAGGAACGGCCGCCCGTTCCGCGCCGCGAGCGCCTGGTCGATGTAGGTGGTGTCGATGCGGCCGGCCTGGAAATCGGGGTCGGCCAGCAGCCAGCGGAAGAACGGGATCGTCGTCTTGATGCCGCGGACGTCGTACTCGCCGAGCGCCCGGGCCATCCTGGAGATGGCCATGGGCCGCGTTTCGGCCCACGCGGCCAGCTTCGCGATGAGCGGGTCGTAGAAGACCGGCACCACGACGCCCGCCACCGCCCCGCCATCGTCGCGCCGGATGCCGGGCCCCGCCGGCGCGCGGAGCGCCGTGACCAGGCCGGGCGACGGCAGGAAGTCGCGATCCGGGTCCTCGGCGTAGATGCGGCACTCGATGGCGTGCCCGACCGGCGTCAGCACGCGCTCCGGGTCGAGGTCGAGCCGCTCGCCGCGGGCGATCCGGATCTGCCAGTGCACCAGGTCGGTGCCCGTCACGAGCTCCGTGATCGGATGCTCGACCTGGAGCCGCGTGTTCATCTCGAGGAAGAAGAACTCGCCCGACTCGTCGAGCAGGAACTCGATGGTCCCGGCGTTGTGGTACCCGACCCGCCGGGCGACGGCCGCGGCGGCGGCGGCCATGCGGCGGCGACGCTCGGGCGTGATGACCGGCGAGGGCGACTCCTCGACGACTTTCTGGTGGCGCCGCTGGATCGAGCACTCGCGCTCGACGAACGGCAGGACGGTGCCGTGATGATCGCCGAGGAGCTGGACCTCGATGTGGCGCGGCCGCATGATCCGGCGCTCGACGTAGATGGCCGGGTCGCCGAACGACGAGAGCGCCTCGGAGCGCGCGGCGCGGAGGGCGCCAGGGAGGTCCGCGGCCTGCGCCACCGTGCGCATGCCCTTGCCGCCGCCGCCCGCCACGGCCTTGATGAGGATGGGGTATCCCACGTCGCCGGCGATGCGCGCCACCTCGGCGTCGGGGACGTCCGGGCCAAGAGGGTCTTTCGTGCCCGGCACGACCGGTACGCCGGCGGCCATCGCCTCGGCGCGGGCCGCGGTCTTGCTGCCCATCAGGTCGATGGCCTCGGGCGAGGGCCCGATGAACGTGACGCCGGCGTCGCGGCAGGCGCGGGCGAACCCCGCGTTCTCGGCGAGGAACCCGTAGCCGGGATGCACGGCGTCCGCGCCCGACTGCTGCACGACGTCCATGAGCGTGTCGATGCGCAGGTAGCTCTCGCGCGGAGCGTTGCCGCCGATGGCGTACGCCTCGTCGGCATAGCGGACGTGCAGGGCGGTGCGGTCGCACTCCGAATAGACCGCCACCGTCGGCAAGCTCATCTCGCGGCAGGCCCGGATGATGCGGACCGCGATTTCGCCGCGATTGGCGACGAGGACTTTCGTCACGGGTTGGGGCATCGGAACGTCATTGTACAACCAGTCCCGACACCATTGCCCAATTCAAGGGTCACGGTATGCCTCCGGCTCCCACCGCGCTGGCGCCGGAGTCCGCCCGGCGGGGGCCAGAAGCACTATGATGGGCACGCAGGTGGGCCGATGGCAGGCAGGCGTTGGCTTCAGCCTCCGCGTCGCATCCTGACGAGCTTCCTCGTCGTCGTAGCGGCCTGCGTGGGGGCCCTGGCGTGGCTGGGCTACCGGTTGCTCGACCAGGATCGGGCCCTGGAGTCGCAGCGGATTCAGGAGCAGCTCGAAGTCGCCGCGGACCTGACGTCGGCTTCCCTGGAACGAAGCCTCGCGGAGCTGGAGAAGGTCCTGGCCATCCCTCCTCGCGACGGGAAGCTCCCCTACGGAACCTTCCTCATCCTTGCCGACGCGACCAGCGTCGAATTGTCCGGCATCCCGCGACTGCTCTTCTACCCCGAGGTCGACACAGCGCCGGCCCGGGTGAACGACGCGCTGAGCACGGCCGAACGGATCGAGTTTCAGCAGAACGCTCCGCTGGCAGCGGCGGCGCTCTATCGCGAAGTGGCGCAGTCGAAGAACCTGGCAGTAAGGGCAGCGGCCCTTCTGCGGTTGGGAAGGAGCCTCCGGAGGGCCGGCCGAACGGACGAGGCCCTCAATGCGTACGCCGAACTGGCCACGTTGGATTCCATGCCGGAGTTGAACCTCCCCGCCGCGCTGGTGGCCCGCGAGGCACGATGCACTGCGCTGGCGGAGGCTGGGAGAAACGACGAACTGAAGAGCGAGGCGGGAGCACTCCTTCGCGATCTGGAGAACGGTCGCTGGCGACTGTCGCGCACGGCCTACGAATTCCGGGCCAGTGAAGCTCGCCGGTGGATCGGGAATGGGGCACTGCCTCCGCCCCCTGCAGAAGCCCTCGCCCTTTCCGCCACGGTCAGTAATCTGGTTGACGAATGGCGCGCGCGCCCAGGCCCCTCCAACGGCCGGCGCGTGGTCTTCGTCGATTCCCAGGCCGTGCTGGCTGTGTGGCGCGGAACGCCAACGCGCCTGTCGGCGGCGCTCGCCGGTGTCGAGTACCTCAGAGCCGTGTGGAATGAGGCGGTCCCTGATCGCACCAGGACCCGCCTGGCGCTCACCGACGCGGAGGGCCAGACGATCTTCGGCGCACCGCCGGGTCCAGCCGAGCGCTCGGCGGTGAGAACCGCCGCGGTCACCAACCTGCCCTGGACGCTTTACGTGTCGGCGGCCGACCCCTCGGCGCTCGTCTCGGGATTGGCCGCCCGCCGCCGGCTCCTGCTCGCGGGCCTTTCAATCCTTGCGCTGCTCTTGCTGGTCACCAGTTGCTTCATCGTCCGGGCCATGACCCGGGAGCTGGCTGTAGCGCGGCTCCAGTCGGATTTCGTGGCCTCGGTCTCGCACGAGTTCCGCAGCCCCCTCACGTCGATGCGGCAGCTCTCCAGCATGCTGGTCCAGGGACGCCTGGCGTCCGACGAACAGCGTCAGCGGTCGTACGCGTTCCTGGCCGACGAAACCGGCCGCCTCGATCGCCTGATCGAAGGGCTCCTGGACTTCGGCTTGATGGAAGCCGGCGAGGCCCGATACCGCCTGGAAAGCACCGACGCCGTGGAACTGGTGCGTGACACCGTATCCGCGTTCCAACGCACGGTTACCGCGCGAGGCTACCAGGTGGAACTCTCGCTGCCCGCCTCGTCGAGCGGGGAGCCGGCGGACGGCCTTGCCGTCCGCCACAGAATCCTCGCCGACAGGGACGCGCTGGGCCGGGCGATCTGGAACCTCCTCGACAATGCGGTGAAGTTCTCGCCGGACCAGCGTAACGTGTGGGTGGACGTGGTGCTCCTGCACGACGAGCAGCGGGCCCGCCTCGCCATCGCCGTGAAGGACCGCGGGATGGGCATCCCGGTCATAGAGCACCGTACCATCTTCGACAAGTTCGTCCGCGGGGCCGCCTCGCGCGAGGCCGGCATCAAGGGCACGGGCATCGGTCTCGCGATGGTGAAGCACATCATCGCGGCGCACGGCGGCGAGATCCGCCTCGAGAGCGCCCCGGGCGACGGCAGCCGCTTCACGATCCTCCTTCCCATGGAGACCACACGATGATTCGCATCCTGGTGGTGGAGGACGAGCCGGCCATCGCCTTTGGCCTGGAGGCGGACCTGAGAGCCGAAGGCTACGACGTGGAGGTGGCGGGCGACGGTGAGACGGCCGCGCTACGGGCGCGCGAGGGCGGCTTCGGCCTCATCCTCCTCGACGTCATGCTGCCCCGGAAAGACGGCTTCGAAGTGTGCCGGGAGCTGCGGCGCGCCGGGATCAGAACGCCCATCATTCTCCTGACCGCCCGCAGCCAGGAGGTGGAGAAGGTCATGGGCCTCGAGTGGGGCGCCGACGACTACGTCACCAAGCCCTTCAGCCCGCCGGAACTCCGGGCGCGCATCAAGGCCGTGCTGCGCCGCACCTCCGGCGACGAGGAGCCCGTCTGTCGCTTCGGCGACGCGGCGGTGGACTTCGCCCGCTGCGAACTGCGCCGCGCGGGCAAGGTGGTCGAGCTCACGTCCCTCGAGTTCAAGCTACTCTCGGCTTTCATCCGCAACCGAGGCCGGGTGCTCAACCGCCAGCAACTGCTCGACGAAGCATGGGGCCCAGGCACGTACATCACGGACCGCGTCGTGGACAATCACATCGTGGCGCTTCGAAAGAAGATCGAGCCGGAGCCGCACACTCCGCGCTATCTCATCAATGTTCGCGGACTCGGCTATCGCTTCGACGGGTGAATGTCACGGAGTCCTGACAATCGCCGTGACACGATCTACACATTCAGGGCCCACATTGAATGCCGGAGGAACAGAACCATGAGGCATTCACCGCGATGGCGGCTCGCTCCGGACCTGGTGCTGTGCGCCGGGCTCATCATTACGACCGCGCCCATGGCCAGCCCGCAGCAGGCACAACAGCCCATTTCGGCAAAGCTCCTGGTGGAAGAGGCCACGAAGCAGGAAGTGGTCGACGGCGACCTGAAGGGTGCCGTCGAGACGTATCAGAAGATCGTGGCTCTCGAGGGCGTGCCACGCGCGACTGCCGCCAGGGCGCTCCTGCACCTCGGCCAGTGCTACGAGAAGCTCGGGAACGCCGAGGCCCGCAAGGCCTACGAGCGCCTTGTCCGCGAGTTCGGCGATCAGCCGGAAGAAGCCAGGCTGGCGCGCGGGCGCCTTGCGGCGCTGGGTGGCGGTGACACCGCCATGCGCGTGCGGCGGGTATGGGCAGGTCCGGCAGGCGACCTTCCTGTCGCCGTCACGCGCGATGGCCGCTCCCTCACGCTGCAGGATTGGCCGAGCGAGAACCTGGCCGTCCGCGATCTCGCCACCGGCCAGTTACGGAAGCTGACGAACAAGGATCCGAAGACCTACGAGTTCGCCGCGCTCTCCGTGCCCTCTCCCGACGGACGGCACGTGGCGTATGCCTGGTACAACAAGGACAGCTTCACGGACCTGCGCCTCGTCGGGATGGACGGCTCCAATCCTCGCGTGCTGGCTGCAGATGCAGCGTTCAAGGAGGCGGAGCCCTTCGACTGGTCGCCGGACGGCAGGCATGTGCTCGCGGTCTTCTACAAGCAGCGCGGAGGCTGCCAGATTGCCTTGGTGTCCGTCGTGGATGGTTCCGTGCGCGTCCTGAAGTCGTTGGACGGGGGCGGACCCAAGCGGGTCCGCTTCTCTCCGGACGGCCGTTTCGTCGCGTACGACATCCAGTCACAGCCGGGCTCGGCCAAGTACGACGTGTTCGTGCTCGCGGTGGACGGCGGGCGAGAGACGGGGGTGGTGCAGCATCCCGCGAATGACGTGCTCTTCGACTGGACGCCGGACGGGAAGAAGCTCCTCTTCGGCAGCGACCGCAGCGGGACCATGGGCGTCTGGTGGGTGACGATGGCGGGCGGCCAGGTTGAGGGAGTGCCCGAAGTGATCAAGCCCGACGTGGGGCAGGACGCGCGGCCGATCGGCTTCACGCGCGACGGGTCGTACTTCTACCGCGGCCGGACGAACCTGAGCGACGTGTTCATCGCCGAAGTGGATTTCGCATCCGGACGGCTGCTCGCGCCGCCGGTCCTGGCCACCCAGCGCTTCGCCGGATCGAACAGCTGGCCCGCCTGGTCGCCCGACGGCCGGCAACTCGCGTACCTGTCGCGGCGCGGCCCCGGGGCCGGTTGGGGGTCCATGGCCGTCTGGCTCAAGGACATGGCAAGCGGTGAGGTGCGCGAGATACCTTCCGGGCTCGAGACGGTGATCCGCGCCGGCTGGTTCCCCGACGGCCGGTCGCTGCTTGCCATTGCGCAGCTCGGGGGCGGCACGCCCGGCCAGTTCCGCATCAACGTTCAAACCGGCGAGTCCGAGCCTGTCGACCTGTTCAAAGTGGCCGGCCCAGGGGCTGCGGCCTGGTCGCGCGATGGCCGGACGATGTTCTTTCAGCGCTGGCGCGGGCAGAAGACGAGTGCCATCGTCGCGCGGGATGTCTCAACCGGTCAGGAGCGGGAGATCCACAGCCTCGCAGACCCGTCCGTCTACGTGTCGAGCCCGCTTGTGTCTCCTGACGGCCAGCACCTCGCGATGGTCGTCAACGACGCCGAGAGCCGATCGAAGGTCGTGGTCGTGGTGCCCCTCGCGGGCGGAGAGGCGCGCGACGTACTGCGGAGCGGCCAGATGGCGTGGCCGCCGTCGATTGCGTGGGCGCCCGACAGCCGGGGTGTGCTCTTCGTGAAGCAGCCGAACCCGGGCGACCCGAAGACCGATTTGTGGCTCGTGCCGGTCCAGGGCGGCGAGCCGAGGAAGCTTGATCTCGGAGCACCGGGCATGCGTGAGCTGTGCGTCCATCCCGACGCCCGCCGCATCGCCTTCACGAGCGGCGGTGACCGGTCGGAGGTGTGGGTGATGGAGAACTTCCTGCCCGTCACCAAGTAGGCGTTCCGGCTGTGGCCCCGACGGCTGAGGCCGGCGTCACAACGGGATATTGCCGTGCTTCTTCGGCGGGTTCGACAGGCGCTTGTTGGTGCACGCCTCGAGGGCCGAGATGATCTTCCGCCGCGTCTCGCGCGGCCGGATCACCTCGTCGATGAACCCGCGCGAGGCCGCGATGAAGGGGTTCGCGAACGTTTCGCGGAACTCCGCGGTCTTCTCCGCCCGCCTCGCCACCGCGTCGGGGGCGCCGTCGAGTTCCCGCCGGTACAGGATGTTCACGGCGCCTTCGGGCCCCATCACGGCGATCTCGGCCGTGGGCCACGCGTAGTTGAAATCGGTCCGGATGTGCTTGCTCGCCATGACGTCGTAGGCGCCGCCGTAGGCCTTGCGGGTGATGACGGTGACTTTCGGCACCGTGGCCTCGGCGTAGGCATAGAGCAGCTTCGCCCCGTGGCGAATGATCCCGCCGAACTCCTGCACGGTGCCGGGCAGGAAGCCCGGCACGTCCTCCAACGTGACGAGCGGAATGTTGAAGGCGTCGCAGAACCGCACGAAGCGCGCGCCCTTCACCGACGCGTCGATGTCGAGGGTGCCGGCCAGGTGGGCCGGCTGGTTGGCGACGATGCCCACGGACCGGCCGCCCATGCGCGCGAAACCCACCACGATGTTCGGCGCGTAATGGCGGTGCACCTCCAGGAAGTACCCGTCGTCGGCGATCGTGTGGATGAGGTCGAGCATGTCGTACGGCTGGTACGGCGAGGCCGGCACGAGCGCGTCGAGGGAGGCATCCTCGCGATCGGAGGGGTCCTCGGTGGCCACCCGCGGCGCGTCGTCGAGGTTGTTCCCGGGCAGGAAGCCCAGCAGTTCGCGGATGAGGGCGAGGCATTCCCGGTCGTTCTCGGCCGCGAAGTGCGACACGCCGCTCCGCTGGTTGTGCGTCATCGCGCCGCCGAGGTCCTCCTTGGTCACGTCCTCGTGGGTCACCGTCTTGATGACGTCCGGCCCGGTGACGAACATGTAGCTGGTGCCCTTCACCATGATGTTGAAGTCGGTGATCGCCGGCGAGTAGACCGCGCCGCCGGCGCAGGGCCCCATGATGGCCGAGATCTGCGGCACCACGCCCGAGGCCAGCGTGTTGCGCAGGAAGATGTCGGCGTAGCCGCCGAGCGACATGACGCCCTCCTGGATGCGTGCGCCGCCCGAGTCGTTCAGGCCCACGATGGGCGCGCCCATGCGCACGCCCAGGTCCATCACCTTGCAGATCTTGGCGGCGTTGGTCTCGGAGAGCGAGCCGCCGAACACCGTGAAGTCCTGCGCGAAGGCGTACACCTGCCGGCCGTCCACCTTGCCGTGGCCCGAGACGACGCCGTCGCCCGGCACGAGCTGGTCCTGCATGCCGAAGTCGAGGCAGCGGTGCGTCACCAGCTTGTCGAGTTCCTCGAACGTGCCCGGGTCGAACAGCGCCTCCATGCGCTCGCGCGCCGTCATCTTCCCGGCGCCGCGGTGGCGCGTGAGCCGGTCTTCGCCGCCGCCCAGTTCCGCCCGCCGCTCCAGGTCCGCCAGTCTCTCGGCTGAGGTCTTCACTGTGTCGCTCCCTTGGCCGCCGCCCAGTCCTTCAGGAACCGGTCGATGCCGATGTCGGTCAGCGGGTGCTTGAAGAGCGCCTCGATGACCGACGCGGGGCACGTGCAAATGTCGGCGCCCATCCGGGCGGCCGCCACGACGTGCATCGGGTGCCGCACGCTCGCCACGAGCACCTCGGTCTCGAACCCGTAGTTCCGGTAGATGTCGGCGATCTCCCGGATGAGTTCCATGCCGTCGGTGGCGATGTCGTCGAGCCGGCCGACGAACGGGCTCACGAACGTGGCCCCCGCCTTCGCGGCCAGAAGCGCCTGCGCCGCCGAGAACACCAGCGTGACGTTCACGCGGATGCCTTCGGCGCGGAGGGCCTTGCACGCCTGCACGCCCGCCTTGCCGAAGGGGACCTTGACGACCACGTGCGGATCGATCGCCGCCAGATCGCGCCCCTCGCGGATCATCCCCTCGACGTCGGTGGCGAGCACCTCGGCGCTGACCGGGCCCTTGACGATCTGGCAGATCCGCTTCGTGATCTCGCGCGGGTCGCCCTGCTCTTTCGCCATGAGCGACGGGTTCGTGGTGACGCCGTCGATGATGCCGATGGCGCAATACGTTTCAATGTCCGTGATGTTGCCGGTGTCGAGGAACAGTTTCATGGTTAGTCCCTGTCTGCGACCGGGTTCGTGAGCTCCCCCACGCCCTCGATCCTGACCGTCACCGTGTCGCCGGCGGTCAGGCTGCCGATGCCGGACGGAGTGCCGGTGGAGATGATATCGCCGGGTTCGAGCGTCATGATCCCGGAGATGAAGGCGATGAGCTCGGCGGCGGAGAACACCAATTGGTTCGTGCGCGACGACTGGCGGCGGTCGCCGTTCACCCAGCCTTCGATGGCGAGGTCCGCCGGGTCGAGGCCGGCGGCGATGCACGGGCCGAGCGGGGCGAAGGTGTCGAAGCCCTTGACGTGGGAGTACTGGACGCCCCGGTTCTGCAGGTCGCGGGCCGTCACGTCGTTCGCGCACGTCACGCCGAGCATGTACGCGGCGGCCTCCGCCGCCGGGACCCGCGTCGCGCGGCGGCCGATGACAATCGCCATCTCGGCCTCGTGGTCGATCCGGCCGAGGCCGGCGGGCAGGCGGATCGGCTCGCCCGGCGCGATGACGGCGGTGGACGGCTTGAGGAAGATCATCGGCTCGACGGGCAGCGGCTTGCCCTGCTCGGCCGCATGGTCCTTGTAGTTGAGGCCGATGGCGACGATCTTGCCCGGCCGGACCGGCGCGAGCACGCGCACGGCCGGCGTGAACGAGACGCCGGCGCCGGTGGCGAGAGGCTCGGCCGCCTCGTATTGGCCGAAGATGTCGCCGTTCACGAGCGCCAGCACGCCGTCGCGCTCGACGGCGTACCTCGCCTCGCCCTTCCATTCGATCCGGTAGATGCGGTCCATTGCTCAACCCTCTGCCGGCAGGGACCAGGGACTAGGCGCTGGGCGCTAGTCGGACGTCCTGCCGCTGGTTCCTGACCAATTGCTCCCGTTCTGCCCCTCTTCCCTCTTCCCTCTCGCCTCTCGCCTCTCCCCTATCCCCTCCGCCGTCCCGCCTACCTCGCCGTCTCTTCCACCGTGTTCGACATCGCGCTCCGGTTCGGCGGCGCGGCCCGGTCCACCGCCACGACGGCGTAGACATAGCGCACGCCGGGTTTCGCCGTCGCGTCCCGGTAGGTGCTCTCGCCGAGCGGCGCCTCGAAGAGCGGCGTCAACTCGCCGCCCGGCGCCTCGCCGCGCAGGACCACATAGCCGGCCAGGTCGGCCGCGGCAACGCCCTTCCAGATGAGGCTGATCGCCCCCTCGCCCGCCACCGCGGCCAGGGCGGCTGGCGCCGGCGGCGGGAACGTGTCGGCCGGGGTGATGCACGCCGCCGGCGACGGTTCGCTCTCGAGGGTGACGGTGCCCTGGACGCGCACCGTGCGGACGTCGTAGCACCGCTCGACGCCGAATTCGACGCCGGGGTCGGTGAATGTGAGCGCGGTCACGGGCTTCTCGGTGAGCCTGGCGCTGCCCTCCGCGGGCGGCACCCGGTACACCACGTACGACAGCGGGGGCGCCGATTCCATGCCCAGGCTGGTCGCGCGGAGCTCGCCCTCCCGGGCCGGCTCCTGGTAAGGCAGGCGCGCCCCCGGCGGCACGTCCCAGTTCACGACGATTCCGCCCTCGGTGGTCTCGAGGCGCGGCCGGAGCGGCGGCGCCGGCGGCGGGCCGAGCGGCACGGCCGGCCTCGGCGATGCGCCGCCGCGGTTGCCTCCGCGGCTGACGCCGTAGACGAGGTAGTAGCGGCGCGGCTCGGCCTGCGGCGCGGGGCCGGCGAGCGGCGGCGCCGGCGCCGGGTCGAACCACGTGACCGGATCGGCCACCGGAGCCACGCGCGGCTTCTCGTCGGGCTCGAGCGGCACCCGCATCGCGGCCGTCAGGGTCTCGATCACCGTGACCGGAGCGCCCTGGCTTTCCTCCGGCCCGGGAGGAGGCGGAGGCACGGGCTCCTTCTTCTCGTCCTCGGCTCCGGGCTCAGGCGGCTTCCGCACCGCCACGGTGCCCACCAGCGTCATGCGCTTCGTGTCGCGCACGTCGTTCTGGGCCATCGCGGTGTAGGCGTACACGTCGACGCGTGCGATGTCGGCCGGCTTGCTCTCGTCGATGTTGGCCGACGGGATGGTGAAGGTGACCGCCACGACGTCGCCGGTCCGCCGGGCCGCGATGTCCATCGCGCGCCCGGGCACGCGGGCCAGCGGCGCAAGCGGCGGGCCCTTCTTCCCGCAGCCCGTCGGCGCCAGCCCGGCGGCCGTCAGGCACAACAACAGCATCACGCGCGCGGATCTCACAGGATGTACCGGCTCAGGTCCTCGTTCTTGACGATGTCGGCGAGCATGCGATCGACGTACGCCCGGTCAATCGTAATCGATCTGCCCGAGAGGTCCGGCCCTTCGAAGGAGATCTCGTCGAGCAGCTTTTCCATCACCGTCTGGAGCCGGCGCGCGCCGATATTCTCCATCCGCTCGTTGACCAGCGCCGCCAGCTCCGCCACCCGCTCGATGGCGTCGTCGGTGAACCGGAGGTCCACGCCCTCCGTCGCGAGCAGCGCGGTGTACTGCGCGATCAGGGCGTTCCGGGGCTCGCGCAGGATGCGGACGAACTCGTCGCGCCCGAGCGCGTCGAGCTCCACGCGGATGGGAAACCGGCCCTGCATCTCGGGGATGAGATCGGAGGGCTTCGACACGTGGAACGCCCCGGCCGCGATGAACAGCACGTGGTCCGTGCGCACCATCCCGTGCTTGGTGTTGACGGTGGTGCCCTCGACAATCGGCAGGATGTCGCGCTGCACGCCCTCGCGGCTGACGTCGGGGCCGTGGCCGCCCTCGCGGCCGGCGATCTTGTCGATCTCGTCCACGAAGAGGATGCCGCTCTCCTCGACGCGCTCGATGGCCGTGCGCGCGATGCTCTCCATGTCGACCAGCTTCTGCTGCTCCTCCTCGATGAGGTGCGCGCGCGCGTCGGGCACGCGCAGGGTGCTCGAGTGGCGCCGGCCCTGGAACATGCCGGGCAGCATGTCGCGCAGATTGAGGCCGATCTCCTCCATCGACGTCCCCCCAACCACCTGCATCAGCGGCATCGACGTGTCGCGCACGTCGATCTCCACGGTCCGCTCGTCCAGCTTGCCGTCCCGGAGCTGGGCGCGCAGGCGCTCGCGCGTCTGGCCGGGCTGGTCCGGCGAGGTCCCGTCCGCCGCGAACGCCTGCGGGCCCGGCGGCAGCAGCAGGTCGAGCAGCCGCTCCTCGGCCCGCGCCTCGGCCGCCTCGCGCACCTCCCGCACGCGCTCGTCGCGCACCATGCCGACGGCAATTTCCACCAGGTCGCGGACCATCGACTCGACATCGCGGCCGACGTACCCGACCTCGGTGAAGCGGGACGCCTCGACTTTCAGGAACGGCGACTGCGCCAGCCTCGCGAGGCGGCGGGCGATCTCCGTCTTCCCGACGCCGGTCGGCCCGATCATCAGGATGTTCTTCGGCGACACATCGTCGGCCATGTCGGGCTGCAGCTGCCGGCGCCGCAGGCGGTTGCGCAGCGCAATCGCCACGGCGCGCTTGGCGCGGTGCTGGCCGACGACGTACTTGTCGAGCTCCGACACGATCTGACGTGGCGTCAGCGACGACATCAGGGATTCCGGAGGCAGCGGCTTGAACGTAGGCATGGGTGAAAAACCGGCTACAGCCCCGGCGCGGGGCCGAGCTCTTCGATGGTCAAGTTGGCGTTGGTGTAGACGCAGACTTCGGCCGCGATCCCCAGCGCGATCTCCGCGATGGTCCGGGCGTCGATCCCGGTGTGCCGGGCGAGGGCCCTGGCGGCGGCCATCGCGTAGTTCCCGCCGGACCCGATCCCGATGATGCCGTCGTCGGGCTCGATGAGATCGCCCGTGCCCGACAGCAGGAACGTGGAGCGCTCGTCTGAGACGACCAGCATCGCCTCGAGCCGCCGGAGCGAGCGGTCCGTGCGCCAGTCCTTGGCCAGTTCGACCGCCGATCGCTCGAGATTGCCGCGGTACTGCTCCAGTTTCGCCTCGAAACGGGAAAACAGGGCGAACGAATCGGCCGCCGACCCGGCGAACCCCGCGAGGACCTTGTCGTTGTACAGGCGCCGGATCTTGCGGGCGCCGTGCTTGACGACGGCGTCACCGAGAGTGACCTGGCCGTCGCTGGCCATGACCACCCGGCCCCCGTGCCGGACGGAGAGGATGGTGGTTGCGTGGATCATCGCAAGAATAGTGTCAAGAAAACGGGACGGGGGCAACCACTCGATGGCATCCAGACTGGACAATGGCCCGCGCCGGGCGTAGATTTCCCAATAGCCCACGGGGGCCTCCCTTGGCAGCGGAGTTGCAACGCAGGGGTGTGTGAGGAGACATCCAGCCATGAAGCGGACACCGGCTCTCGGCGTACTCGTTGCGGCGCTCGCAGTCGTGTTCGTGGCCGCCTCTGGCCCGGGCGCTTTCGCCCAGGACCCGAAAGGCGGCGGGGGTGGCGGCGGGGCCGTCCCGAGGGGCGGTGGCAGCGGCGACGCCGGTGGCGCCCGGGGCGGGGGGGGTGCCGCTTCGGCGCCGGCTCCGCCCAGTTCCGGCGGTTCGGGCAGCGGGCCCGTGTGGGGCGGCGGCGGCACGACGGGCGGGAACACCGGGCCGATGGCCATCCCGAGGGGCGCAGGCAGGACGAACGCGGGTGGCGGGCGCGCGCCGGGTAGTGCGAGCCCCCGCGGAGCCGGCGGCGACGGCGTGGTCCGGGAAGGCCGTCCGGCCGACGGGTCCGCATTCGGCCGCACACCCACCGATGACCAGATGGCCGGGCGCTCCCGCAGCGGGTCCGGGACATCGGGCGTGGATTCGTCCGTGCCGTGGTACTCGCGCCCGAGGGGCAGCAATCCCGTCACCGGCACCGCGGTGGCCAGGCCGGATGCGCCATCCGGCGGCGGCGGCGGCGGCTTTTACCCCGGCTATCCGAGTTACCCCTGGTACGGGTACGGCGGGTACTGGAACGGCTACTACGACTGCTACTACTATCCCTACGGCTGCGGTAATCCCTGGGGTTACGGCGCGTTCGGCCTCGGTTATTTCTACTTCAACCCGTTCGCCTGGGACTACGGCAACTATGCCTATGGGGGCGGCGGCGGCGGCTCGTACGGCGGCCAGCCGATGGGCAGCATCCGGTTCAAGGTAAAGCCCAACACGGCGTCGGTCTACGTCGACGGCTACTACGCCGGCACCGTGGACAGCTTCGACAATGCGTTCCAGAAGCTTGCAGTCGGCCTCGGTTCGCACCGGATCGAGATCTCGGCGCCGGGCTACCAGCCGCTCGTGTTCGAGATCAACGTGCAGGACTACGACACCATCGTCTACGAGGGCCGGCTGGAGCCCATCCGCTAGCCGCGCCGCCCCGTGACAGCGACCCATCCCAACAGGGCCAGACCCCGGGCGGAAGTGCCCGGGGCTTCGTCGTCCGCGGGCCCGCTGCGGGCCATCGCCCTCGTGTCGCTCGTCTACGACGCCCTGCTCGGCGCAGGGCTTCTCGCCGGCCGCGGCCTGCTCGTCCAGTGGTTCGGCGTCCCGGAGCCGATGCCGCCGATTCATGCGGACCTCAACGGCCTGTTCGCGCTGGCCGTCGCCGCCGGCTACTGGTTGCCCTACCGGGATCCCGACCGCTACCGCGGCTACCTGTGGGTGATGGGGCCGATGCTGAAGGGCGCGGGCGCGGCGTTGTTCGTCGCGGACTGCCTGCTGCGCGGCTCTCCGGCGTCCTATCTGCTGTTCGCCGCCGCCGACGGCACGCTCGCGCTCGTCACGCTGTGGGGATTGCTCACCACGCGGCATCGGTGACGCCGCTCGGCTGCGGGTCCCGAGCCCCGAGTCCCGGGTCCCGAGATCAGTCCTGCCTGATGGTCCGTTTGAACAGGAAGTACGCCGGCACGCCGAGGCCGATGATGACGGCGCCCCAGAGCGAGGGACCCGGACGTCCCGCGATTGCCGCCACGGTGATCACCAACGACACGACCACGAAGATGGCAGGCGCTACCGGATAGC
>JAWOGY010000044.1:0-3152 GCA_046496425.1 Vicinamibacterales bacterium | reverse complement strand
CCGGCAGCGTCACCGTGAAGGGCGCGGTCGCCCGCGACACCTCGACCGCCTGCCGCTGGAGCACGCGGAGAAGTTCCGCCTGCGGACCCGGCCGCGCGTCATCGGCGGGAAGCACGTACGCGGCCGGCCCCTCGACGGCCGGCTTCAGAATCGAGCGCTTGCTCTTCAGGTAGAAGTTCTTCAGGAAGAGCTTGTTGTTGCCGGCGAAATACGACAGCGCCGTCAGCAGCCCGGTCTGCGTGTAGTTGTTGTTGTTGCGCTGCGACCACATCACCTTCGGCAGCGGCGGGTTCTGCTTGTACCACGTGCGCGCGTAGTCGTTCGGCTGCAGCTTGCGCTCCACGGTGTCTGCGCCGGCGTTGCCGAAGGTCTCGTACAGCCGGCTGATGCCGTTGTGCATCGCCCCGATGAACATCAGGTAGCCGGGCGACCACGTGTCGAAGGTGCCGTGGGCAAAGGCCCCGGGCATCCCGAATTTCGTCATCTCCGACATGTTGTTCCAGCCGAGCAGCTGCCATTCGTCGGTGAGGATCGGGTCGACCCAGGCGTTGTACGGGCCGTCGCCGACGGTGTTGTCGTACAGGTACGGCACCGACTCGTGCAGGTCGTGCAGCACCTGCACCTTCTGCCCCACCACGAAGTCGATCACGTTGCGCGTCAGGGCCAGCGTGGCGGCCATCGCGTCGCGGTTGTTGTCGTGGACGACGTACTTGCCCCAGTAGACGGCCGAGGGCCAGGCGTCCTTCGGGTTCGCGAGGTGCCAGTTGTAGACGTCGACGTGGCGGTCACGGCCGTCCGTTTCCAGCACAGGCGTGATCATCGTGATGACGTTCGACCTGATGGCCTTGATGTACGGGCTCTCGTCGACGACCAGGCGGTAGGCCAGTTCCATCAGGGCCGTCGGCGAGCCGGTTTCCGGCGCGTGCAGCGACCCGGCGATGTAGTACACCGGCAGCGACTGGTTCACGAGGCGATCGGCTTCGGCGTCGTCGAGCTTGATCGTCCGGGGATCGGCCAGCTTCGCCAGGCGCGCCCGGTTCTCGTCGAGCTTCGCCATGACCGTCTCGGCGGCAATCGCCACCGCGATCATCTCGCGGCCTTCCTCGGACTTCCCGATGGAGAACACCTTGACGCGGCCGGGGCTCGCCTTCTCGAGCCTCCGCATGTAGTCGTGCACCTCCGCGGAGTACGGCAGCTTGCCTGGCGCGCCGGCAATGTCGCCCAGGACCGCCTTGGGCGTCGGCACGGTCTTCGATGCCGGGAGGTAGTCCACCAGCGGCGACAGGAAGAACGGCTCGGTGGTGTACTCCTTGATCTTCTTCGTGTACTCCTCGTCGACGGGCTGTTTCGGATCCCGGGCGTACTTGTTGGGCTGAGCCAGCACGCCGGCACTGGTGGCGCCGGCCAGCAGGACCAGCGTCAACGCGCGGAAGATTGAGGCACGCTTCATCGATCACCCTCGTTCCCGGCCGCTCCGGCCGGCAGAAAGCCGCATCCGCACCGCGCGCCCGGCATCCCGGGCGGGGGTGTGAGGCGGGATTCTATCACTCCCCGAGGGTCTGGGCGCCGGCGGCGGGCTGCCTCCCCGGTCGCTTGCGCATCCGAATTTCGCGCCCCTCGTCGGCGAAGCGCACCTCGTCCATCAGGCGGTTGATGAGGTAGATGCCGCGCCCGCTCGGCTTGAAGATGTTCTCCCTCGCGAGCGGGTCCGGCACGGCGCCGGCGTCGAAACCCCTTCCCGGGTCGCGGATGACGATGACGATCTCTCCCGAGGCGTGGTGGGTCACGCAGCACTGGACCCGCTTGGCCGGATCCCCGCCGCACCCGTGGCGCACGGCGTTGGCCAGGGCCTCCTGCAGCGCGAGTTCCACCTCCATGGCCTTGTCTTCGGGCCAGGCCTTGCTGCGCAGCAGCTGCGTCACGCCGTCCGTGACGCCGATGATGGCGGCCGGGTCGGCCGGCACCACCATGTTGAGCTCGCACTCGGAGCAGTACGGCAGGATCGACGAAAGCCGTTCGACACTGTCGAGGGCCCCGCGCAATTCCACGATGAGCTGGTCCTGGTCGCTCTCCGCCTGATCGCGGGCAGCGAGGGCGCCGGCCAATTCGTCGAGGCTGACACGAAGCTCGAGCTGCGCCATGACCTGACGCTTCAGGGCCTCGAGGGCCGCCTGCTGCGCCGCCGTGAGCACTCTCGGCTCGCGATCGAGCACGCAGATCGTGCCGAGCGCATGCCCCTCATCCGTGACGAGCGGCGCGCCCGCGTAGAAGCGGATGCCTGGTTCGCCGCGCACCAGCGGGTTGTCCCTGAACCGTGCGTCCTGCTGGGCGTCGGGCACGACGAACAGCCCGGCCTGCGTGATCGCGTGCCCGCAGAACGCGAGCTCGCGCGAGATCTGCGTCATGTCGAACCCGACTTTCGCCTTGAACCACTGGCGATCGCGGTCGACGAGGCTGATGAGCGCCATCGGCGTCCCGCAGATCTGCGCGGCCAGGAGCGCGAGATCGTCGAAGCGCTGCTCGGGCTCGGTGTCGAGAATCCTGTATCGGCGCAGCGCCGCCAGACGGTCAGCTTCACCCGCGCTCATCGGTGACCTCCAGGAATACCGTCACTCACAATACCCCAGACGCCACGGTTTGGGGCCGTCGCGCCCGCCGGCTAGTCCTGCCGGCCGAACAGCCCCAGCGCCTTCACCAGGCGCGTCTCGACCGGGAAGCGGACGTCGAGGTGCGTCAAGCGATGCTGCGCGAGCGGGCGATAGAGCCTGGAGAGACCGACGACGATCCGGTTGGTCTTCTTGTACGGCGTCACGAAACGGTTCTTGGCCAGGAACTGCAACGGGAAGTCCAGCCCCTCGACGAGCCGCTTCATCTCCGGATCGAGCCACGTGCAGTCCCGCGGCACGTTGCGGAAGTTGAACTGGGCCCAGTCCTCCAGTCGGGCAGGCGGCTTGAGTCCGAGTTCGACGGCGGCCTTGTACAGCGCGGTTCCTGGATAAGGCGTATAGATGTTGAAGGACGGGTCGGCGCGCGGGTTCTCGTCCGCGAGCTGAGTGGCCAGGCGGATGCTCTCCGCGAGCTCGGCCGGCGTCTCCGTCGGCAGCCCCATCATCAGCAGATAGAGCGGCACGAACGGGTAGGCCGCCAGGATA
>JAWOGY010000034.1:0-6710 GCA_046496425.1 Vicinamibacterales bacterium | reverse complement strand
CCCCTGCCCCCCCCCCCCCCCGGAGTGTAATATGTAAACGTCTCTTATTGAGTGCAGGGGGCTCAGCTTCAGATCTGAGGGCGTGGGGTTGTGCTCGAAGCGGTTGGCAGGACCGGAGGTGCTCGATGAGCAACAAAGAGGGGACCGTCAAGGCCCCGAAAACCGAGCCGTTCGACCTCCAGGCGTTTCTTGAATCGGGCGGAATCTCCGGCAGAATCGTGAAGCACCGGAGAGGAGCGGTCATCTACTCCCAGGGTGACCCCTGCGACAGCGTATTCTACATCCAGCAGGGCATCGTGACGCTCCGGGTCATTTCCCACGCCGGCAAGGAAGCGATCGTCGCGATGCTCGGGCCGACTGACTTCTTCGGCGAGGGGGCGATGGCGGGACAGCCTGCTCGAATGGCGACGGCCGTCGCGACGGCCGCGAGCACCGTGCTCGTCGTCGAGAAGTCGTACATGATCCGCCTGCTCCATGAGCAGGTCGCGCTTTCGGATCGGTTTCTGGCTCACGTCCTGGCGCGGAACATCCGTGTGGAAGCCGACCTGATCGACCAGCTCTTCAATTCCAGCGAAAAGCGGCTGGCCCGCACGCTGCTCCTGCTCGCCCGCTATGGCAAGCAGGAGATTCCCCATCGCGTCCTGCCAAAGCTCTCGCAGGAAATGCTGGCTGAGATGGTGGGCACGACGCGCTCGCGCGTGAACTTCTTCATGAACAAGTTCAGGAAGCTCGGCTTCATCGATTACAACGGCGGCTTGAAGATCAACGACTCGTTGCTGACCATCGTCCTGCACGACTGACCGGCCAGGCCTCAGAGTGCCCGGACCGCTTCGAGCACCAGCCTGACGATGAGCGCGACTGGGATGCCCAGCGCCAGGATCGCGACTGGAACCGCCAGGGCGAAGATCATGGCTCCGGCGAGCGTGGCAAGGCCGCTGAGAATCGTCCGCACGGCGTCTACCGATCCTGCCATTCGACGAACCCCCCGGAAATCTCGTCCCGGACGATCATGACGCGCTGGACCCGATCCTCGCGCAGCAGGGCCGCTGCCGCCGCCTGGGCCGCGTCGATGGTCGGATAACGGAGCCAGGTGCCGGGGAGCGAGGACGCCGACCCGCGCTTCACCGTGGCGATCAGATGGAACATGGCCGAGTGTCGCATGCGCCCGCACGCGGCACTGTGCCGTATTGAACAGACGCCCGGCCCGGCGTGGGGCATCCTGTTGCGGTCAGGTATCAGCGTGTCACGAAAGGACGGCCCCAGCCATGATCGCAACCAGCCGAACGACCTCCACCCATACCGCCGCCCGCCAGGCACGCCAGGCACGCCAGCGTGATCTGCAGGCGATGCTGCACGACCGCCAGCGCGAGATGGAAGACGTTCTCCGGCATCGGGTAAAGTACCTGCCTTCGGACAGGCCAACGGAGGGGCTCGACGAAACCGAGCACGCCGAGGCGGACTATCAGGAGCACCTCGAGGTCGCCCTGCTCCAGATGAAGGGGGAGACGCTCCAGCGGGTCCGGGAAGCGCTGGAGCGGCTCGACGCGGGAGCGTACGGCTACTGCGCCGAGTGCGGTGGCGAGATCGCAGAGGGGCGGCTGCGGGCGCTCCCCTTTGCTGTTCGCTGCAAGGGCTGTGAGGAATCGCAGGAACAGCAGACCGCGAGAGAGCGGCGGTTCGCGCCGCCTCAGGGCTTCTCGCGGATTTTCACCGGCAGCACGGGCGCCTGAACGCCCGCGGCGCGGTCCGCTCCTTGTGAGAGCCCGGCCGCCAACTTCCGCGCGTCGTCGATGCCGGCTTCGAAGCCGGCGAGATCCAGCCGCAGGGGTTCGTCAGCGGCACCCGCGGTGCCGAGCCGCGCGCCGACGCGCCCGACAAGCACCCGGGCGTGATCGAGACGCTGACTCACGTCGCCGACGTCGGCGTTGCAGAGGCTGAGACGCGCGCCGAGCAGCGCGGCGTGGGCCTCGAGCAGGTCGCCGCGCACCGCGGCGGCCTGCAGGGCCCGGTCGAGTTGCCACCGGCCGAAGCCGCCCCAGAGCTTCCCGACAAACAGGGTCACCAGCAGCGCCGCGATGACGGCGAGGCGCGTCTTGAGGACGCTCCGGCGTGTCACAGCCGCCCGGCCAGCAGCAGCACGACCAGGATCAGCACCACGATCCCCAGGACGCCGCTCGGGAAGTAGCCCCAGTTCCGGCTGTGCTGCCAGCTGGGCAGCGCGCCCAGCAGCATCAGCACGAGGACGACAATCAACACGGTCATCATATCCACGTACTCCTGTTTGCCTGGCGCCTACACGGCCTTCTAGGTCTTGGCGTCGGCTGCGTACCGCTGGACGCCCTGCGCGCCGCGCTCGACTTCCTGCGCGCCCTGCACGACGGTGTCCATCATGCCGTCGCGTACCCCCTGGCCTTTGCGGGTCAGTCCGTCGACGGCGCCGCTCATGCGGAGCCTGGCGTCCCGATAATGATCGGACATGGCGTCGCCGAGGTGCTTCGCCGAGCCGACTGCCCGCTCCTTGATCTCCGCGGCTGCCCGCGGAGCCAGCCACATCGTCAGGCCCGCGCCGACGACGCTGCCCAATGCGAGTCCTGCCGTGAACCGATAGTCACGAGACCGTGTCGCCTGTGCGTTCATGGGAATTCTCCTGTGCTTCAACGCTGATATGTGGAACTCGAGCATTAGCGTCCACGAGCAGTGTCGCGTACCCGGGACCTGCTCGCTGTCCCGCATTGCACACCCGGGAAACACTTCGGACAGGACCGGCGCCCGAGGACCCGGCGATCCTGAAGCGTGGCCTTCTCCCTAGACGGCCGGCATGTCCATCTGCCGCTCGAAGAACCGATAGGTGTTCCGGCCGCTGCTCTTGGCGCAGTACATCGCCGTGTCCGCGCGCCTGACCAGCGTCTGCGCATCCGGGCCGTCGTCGGGGTAGAGGCTGATGCCGATGGTGGCGGTCAGTTGCAGCGGCGGATGCGCGACCTCGTGCGGCGCCACGAACGCGCCGAGGATCTTCTTCGCGCTGACGGCCGCGTCGTTTGCATGGGCGATCTCCGGCAGCAGCACCACGAACTCGTCGCCGCCTTGACGGCTGACCGTGTCGGTGTTCCTGACCGACGCCACCAGGCGTTGCGCGACCGATTGCAGCACCATGTCGCCCGCCAGGTGTCCCCGGCTGTCGTTCACGTGCTTGAACCGATCGAGATCGAGAAACAGCACCGCCAGGCGGTGGCCGTGGCGGCGGGCCCCGGCCATGGCTCTGTTGAGCCGGTCGTCCAGCAGCATGCGGTTCGGCAGGGCGGTGAGGGCGTCGTGCTGTGCCAGGTGGAAGGCCTGCCGGGTTCTGGCTCTCGCCTCGCTGACGTCCCTGAAGACGATCACCGCGCCGATCACCAGGCCTCGGCGGTCGTGGATCGGAGAGGCCGAGTCCTCGATGGCCGTCTCGGAACCGCCGCGGTCGATCAGGAGGCAGTTCGGGGTCAGGCCGACGACCGTATCGAGCTCCATCGCCTGTTCCATCGGGTTCCGCGGCGCATCGCGCGTCGAGGCGTCGATGATCCGCAGGACCTCGGCCAGCGGCCGGCCCTGCGCTTCCTCCTGCGGCCAGCCGGTCATGCGTTCGGCGACGGGATTGAGATACGTCACCTTGCCCAGGACGTCGGTACTGAGCACCGCGTCGCCGATCGCGCTGAGCGTACGGGCCGCCTGCCGGTCCGTGATGCAACTCGCTTTGGCGTTCATAGGACCTCCCGTGGGCCTAGGTCTTCGTAATCGGGACGCGCACCTCGATGCCCTGTTCGAGCGGGAGCGACAGGGCGGCGCCGCGGTCCAGCCGGATCTGCGGGCCGCGCGTCGTCAGCACGACGGCCGCGCCGCCGCCTCCGCCAATCGCGGCGCCAATCGCGGCGCCCTTCTTGCCGCCGACGATCCCGCCGATGATCGCGCCGGCGCCAGCCGGGACGGCAATCTTGGCGGTGTCTTTGCCTTTCGTCGCCGGCGCCAGCCAGGAGAGATGGGCGGCGATCGGGTACTGCTCGTCGCGCCCCGCAACGGCGACCGAACTGAACCGGAGCGCGACGCTGGCGCGACCGCTCACCTTTCCGCCAGAATCGACCGCCGCAACCTCACCACGGACGGTGCTGCCCTCCGGGATGACCTCGGTGCCGTCCACGACGACCGCCCTGGTGAGCGTCGCCTCGATTGGATCCCCGGCGCGGCTCGAGTCCGAGCCGACGGCCGACTGCAGGCGGACATCGAGCGTCGTGCCCGCCGGCACCGTGAACTCGCGGAACTTCGCGATCGCCGGCAGCGGCACCGGCGTGTCGGCCCCCACCTGCACGTCGGCGACTTCGTTGCGTGGGACCGAGCGATTCACGGTTCCCACTTTGACCTCCACGGTCTGGTCGTCGCGGGCGGCCAGCGTGCCCTGGACCACCCCGCCGTCCTGCCGCGTGACCTGGACTTCCGTGCCGACCGGCACCTTCTCGAGATCGACCCGATCGGCGCAGCCCGCACCGGCGAAGATGAGCGTGAGCGCGATCGGAAGCATCTTCTTCACCATCGTTGGTCCTCGGTTCCTTGTGAGGGTATGTGCGCCGTGACGCGACGGGCCTTCAGTTCGGCCTGCACCGCCACGTACTGGTTGATCCCGTTCTCGATCGAGTAGGGGAAGCGCGGCGCCTCCCCGACGAGCCGGCGTTCGTAGATGCGGAGCATGATCTCGCGGAAGATCGGCAGCGCGGTGCGCCCGCCGGTCTCGCTCCGCCCGAGGGGGTGGTTGTCGTCGAATCCGATCCGGACGGCCACGGTGATGCCCGAGGGCCCGTAGGTGGATCCCACGAACAGCGCGTCGCGGAAATCGCTCGTCGTCCCGGTCTTGCCCATCACCGGAACCGGGAAATCACGGCGGCTCAGGACGCTGGCGGTGCCGCCCGGAATGCGCACCACGCCGCGCAGCCCCTCCTGGATCCGGCGAAGGCCCGCGGACTGGATGACCCGCGTGTCCCGGGGCGCCACGTAGAGCTCCTGGCCGTCCAGGTCCGTCACGCGATTGATGATGTAGGGCTCCGCCAGCACGGCCGAGGCGATCGCGCGATAGGCGTCCGCCAGTTCCAGCAGGCGCACTTCCGAGGCGCCGAGCGCGGTGCTGATGTAGGGCTGGAGCGGAGTGCGGATCCCCATCTGGCGGGCCGTCCGGATCACGCTTCGCACGCCGATCTGACGCGTGAGCCACACGGCCACGGTGTTGCGCGACTCGGCCAGGGCCTGGCGCATCGGGATCGGGCCCTTGAACTGGTTGTCGTAATTGGCGATCCACTTGGTGCCGCCGCCGCTGCCGAGCGGCACCTCGATGGGCTCGTCGGGCACCGTGGTGTCGAGGTCCAACCCCGACTCGAACGCCGCCAGGTACACCAGCGGTTTCATCGCGGAGCCCGGCTGGCGCAGCGAGGCCGTGACGCGGTTGTAGTCGGAGTAGCGCGCCCCGCGATCCCTGTACACGCGCCGCCCGCCCGCCTCGGCCAGGATGGCCGCCTCCGCGTTCCCCAGCACGACCACCGAGCCCTGGATCCTTCCCCGTTCCCTGGGATGCCGCTCCTCGTACTGCGCCAGTCCGTGCTCGAGGGCCTCGTTCACGATCGTCTGCACCCGCGCGTCGATCGTCGAACTGACCTCGATCCGGCCCTGGAACAGGTCCTCGACCCCGAAACGGGTCCCGCCATGCCGGACGAGCTCGCTGAGGACGTGCTCGATCGCGGCAGGGGAATCGGTCTTGATCGGGCTGCGGGGAGCGACGCGGATCGGCTCGGCCTGGCAGCGCTTCGCGAGGCCCTCGGGGATGTACGCGTGGCGCGCCATCAGGGCGAGGATCTGGTTGCGGCGGCTCGTCGGCCGGGGGTTGCCGGGCACGGGGGCGTAGTCGCGCGGCGACTTGGCGATCGCCGCCAGCAGCGCCGCCTTGCCCGCGTCCTCAATCGTGTAGCTCGCGAGGCGTCTGCCGAAGTAGTACTCCGACGCGGCGGCATAGCCGTAGCGGCCGTTGCCCAGGTAGATGAAACTCGCGTAGCGCGCGAAGATCTCGCGCTTGGCCTGCTCCGGCGACCCGTAGCGTTTCCGCATTTCCTGCTCGAGCCAGAGCGTCAGGCGGACCTCCTCCATCTTGCGCAGGAGCTTGTTCATGGCGGAGGCGCCGAGGACCGCGGACAGGAGTCGCGGCGGGGCCAGGCCAGCATGGAATATCGGATCCCGGTCGCTGCGGCCCGTCAGGACCTGCAGGAAGTAGCCACGGACGAGTTGCTGCGTGAGCGTCGACCCCCCCTGCGGCAGGAGCAGCCGGAACCCGTGGCCGCCCTTCCACCACTCGCGCACGGAGCGCACGGCCGTTTTCTGGACAATCCGCGGGACCACCCGATAGTCCACGCCCGAATGGGAGAAAAAGCGGTTGTCCTCGGCGGCCAGAATGGCCTGGCGCAGGATAAGCGGCACCTCGTCATAGGTCACGACGCTGCGGTACTCGCGCGCCAGTTCGATCAGGACCGTCCCGTGCGCGTCGCGGACGACGCCGGTGGTGGGAGGCTCGAATCGGATGAACGCCTCGAGATCGGGCATGCCGGTGCGGTCGAAGTAGACGTGGTGGACGAGCCACGCCGCCGGAACCAGCGGCAGCGTCACGGCCAGGAGCGCGATGCCGAGGAGCACGACCCGGTGCCGCC
>JAWOGY010000015.1:0-2869 GCA_046496425.1 Vicinamibacterales bacterium | reverse complement strand
GGGATCCGCGCGCCGCCGAAGAGCACGATGGTTGATTCGACGCCATATTCCGACATCAGCAGCTCGGGCTTGAGGAGTTCGAGCTGGAGCCGGACCGGCCTTCGCGGATCCCGACTTCCTCAAGCGGGACGAGCTCCGGCCGGTCCGGCTCCAGCTCGAACTCCTCAAGCCCGAGCTGCTGATGTCGGAATATGGCGTCGAATCAACCATCGTGCTCTTCGGCGGCGCGCGGATCCCCGACCCGGAGCACAAGAGCCGCGCACGGACCGAGACGCTGGCGGGCCTGTCGCGCCACTACGAGGAGGCGCGCAAGCTGGCCCGGATCATGACGGAGCGGTCTATCGCTTCGGGTCACCGCCGGGACGTGATCGTGACGGGCGGCGGACCCGGCGTCATGGAGGCCGGGAACCGCGGCGCGGCCGAGGCCGGGGGCGTGTCGATCGGGCTCAACATCGTGTTGCCGCACGAACAGCAGCCGAACGCCTACGTGACGCCCGATCTCTGCTTCAACTTCCACTATTTCGGCATCCGCAAGATGCATTTCCTGATGCGGGCGCGGGCCGTCGTGGTGTTCCCCGGCGGGTTCGGCACTCTCGACGAACTGTTCGAAACGCTGACGCTCGTGCAGACCGGCCGGATGCGGCGGGTGCCCATAGTCCTGTTCGGCGAGGACTTCTGGCGGCGGATCGTGAACTGGGAAGCGCTCGCCGAGGCCGGGACGATTGCCGAGCAGGACCTCGAACTCTTCCGCTTCGTCGAGACGGCGGAGGCGGCCGTCGACCTGATCGACAACTGGCCCGGAGCGGGCACGAAGCGGCATGTCATCCCCGGACGATAAGGCGCGTGCACCTGCAGCAAAATCGCGCTAAGTATCCTGCGGGACGACGAAAAGCGGGTAACCGTGATGGGGGATATCGGACGACTGGGGCGCGGCCTTGCCGCGGCCGTAGCGGTCGTGCTGGCGGGTAGCGCCGCGGCACAGGACGGCGTCCGCATGATCGACGGAAACCTGACCTACCGGGAACGCGTGGCGCTGCCGCCCGACGCGCTCGCCGTCGTCGAGGCACGGGACCTTCGCGGACGACTCCTGGGCGAGGCGACGCTCGGGACGCGGGGCGCGCAGGTGCCGGTCCCGTTCCGGATCGCCGTGCCGGAGGGTGTGGAGGCAGAGCTGCGCGCGGCCCTTGTCGTGGAGGGAAAGCCCGCGTGGTATGCCGCCGGAATCACGGTTTCGGCTGGAACAGACCCTGTTGTGCTGGGCGATCTGGTGCTGTCGCGCTATGTTCCGATGGGCTTCGCGAGCAAGCTCCGCTGCGGGGGACGCGAACTGGCGGTGGGGTACTTCGAGGCCAACGCCGTGCTCGAGGTGGACGGCGCACGGACCGTTCTCGAGCCGGTGGCCGCCGCGTCGGGCACGCGCTTCGAGGCGCCGGGCGACCCGGGCACCTGGGTGCAAGGTCGGGGGAACGCCGTCTTTGTCTCGCTGGGCGGCGAGGAGCTGCCGGAATGCTCGGTCGTTCCACCCGCGGCGCCGCGGCCCTATCGCGCGCAGGGCAACGAACCCGGCTGGGTGCTGACCGTCGCGGAAGGCCGGCTGATGCTTGTCGCCAACTACGGCGCGCGAACCGTCGAGGCCGCGCTTCCCGAAGCACGCTTCGAGGACGGCGCCTTCGTCTATGCCGTGACCGGGCTTCCACTGACGGTCAGGATGGCGCCCGGCCTCTGCCGGGACGACATGACCGGGATGCCCTATCCAGAGACGGTCACCCTGACGTTCGAGGGCCGGGAGCTCCGGGGCTGCGGCGGCGATCCGCTGGACCTTCTCACCGGCGCGGAATGGGTCGTCGAGGATATCGGCCGGCGCGGGATCATCGATTCTTCCCGCGTCACCCTGACCTTCGCCGAGGACGGCGGCCTGAGCGGCACCGCCTCCTGCAACCGCTATGCCACGAGCCTTTCGATCGGGGGCGAGGGGGTGAGCGTCGGCCAGATCGCGGCGACGCAGATGATGTGCCCGGAGGCGCTGATGAATCAGGAGCAGGCGTTCTTCGCGGCGCTGGCTGCGGTCGGCCGGTTCGACATCGACGAGACTGGCGCGCTTCTTCTCTACGATCCGGCCGCGGCCGAGCCGGTTCTGACCGCCCGCCGCTAGAGACCCGCTTCCGCCGCGATCTCGGCCCGCGACTTCCGCGCCCGTTCGGTGGCGGACTTGAGCTGCCCGCAGGCGGCCATGATGTCCTCGCCCCGCGGCGTGCGGATCGGCGAGGCGTAGCCCGCCTTGTGGACGATGTCGGCGAAGGCCTCGATCCGGTCCCAGTCCGAGCGTTCGTAGGGCGCACCCGGCCATTCGTTGAACGGGATCAGGTTGATCTTGGCCGGGATGCCGCGGATCAGCTTCACAAGGCGGCGGGCGTCCTCGTCGCTGTCGTTCACGCCCTTCAGCATCACGTATTCGAAGGTGATGCGTTCGGAGTTCGACAGCTTCGGGTAGTCGCGGAGCGCGTCGAGCAGCGCCGCGATGTTCCACTTCCTGTTGATCGGCACGAGCCTGTCGCGCACCTCGTCCGTCGTGGCGTGGAACGAGACGGCAAGCAGGCAGCCGATCTCGGTCGCCGTCCGTGCGATCTCGGGGACCACGCCGGACGTGGACAGCGTGATGCGGCGGCGGGACAGGCTGATCCCCTCGCCGTCCATCGCGATCTACATGGCGTCGCGCACCGCCTCGAAGTTGTAGAGCGGCTCGCCCGCGCCTCCTGTCGAACATCGTGCTCATGGGCATGGGCGAGCCGCTCTACAACTTCGAGGCCGTGCGCGACGCGATGAAGATCGCGATGGACGGCGAGGGCATCAGCCTCTCGCGCCGGCCCAT
>JAWOGY010000008.1:0-46719 GCA_046496425.1 Vicinamibacterales bacterium | reverse complement strand
TCCACTGCCTTGCGGCAACAAGCTCCTGAGGCTTGCGCGTCTGCCAATTCCGCCACTTCCGCACTCGAAGAGACAGGCAGGACACCAAAGTATATCAGCGCCGGGCTGGAGCGGGCAACCGCTCGCGCCCCCGCACGACCTCAGTAGCATTCCAGCAAGACGCCGCAAGGCCGTGAGCCTTCGGCTCGAGTGGGCGAATGGCTCTGGAGGACAGCGTCGTACAGCGTCTCGGGGGCAATGTCGGCTCCATTCGGCCACCAGATGGTTCCGAGATCTGGCACGACGTGCAGCTCAGCGAACGTGTCAAGCGCACGCAGCGGCGCGAAGACGCCCTCAAAACTGAGGAGGGCGGCAAGATCGACCTCTCACGGTGTCATGTTCGCCTCCTGCGGGGCGGAGCTTCGCACGGGCGGCACCCGGGAGCTGCCTGCCCTGAGCGAAGCCCGGAGCGAAGTCGAAGGGAAGCCCCGGGGCTCCATCTGGAGGTTCTCCCTGCACGCTCTCACCTTGACAGCGCCATCCCCCGAGGTCTATAGAAGGGCGAAGCCGCACGCTCGAAAGGACCTCCCATGGCACACGAGATCTGTCTTGTCGCCAGCGGCGATTCCCGGTTGACGGCGAACCGCGTGTGCTGGCCCGCCCAGGAGGCCCTCGAGGCCGCCCTGGCGCGCGCCTTCGGGGCGCTCGACGCCACCATCGTGCGAGGGCATCCCTACGATCCGGTGGCGCAGCACGGGTTCCTCGACAGCCAGATCCACGGCATCCAGGCGTTCCGGCAGATCGATCCGTCGGTGCCGCTGGTCGTGGCCGAGGCGGTATGGCAGTACACGAGCCACGTGCTGCCGGGACTCACGAAACACCGGGGCCCGATCCTCACTCTGGCCAACTGGAGCGGCCAGTGGCCGGGCCTCGTGGGCCTGCTGAACCTGAACGGCTCGCTCACGAAGGCGGGCGTGCGCTACAGCTCGATCTGGAGCGAGACGTTCGAGGACGACTTCGCGCGCCGGGGCCTGGCCGAGTGGCTGGCGGACGGCCGCATCGACCACGACACGAGCCATGCGAAGCCCTTCGACGAGCGCGTCCTCTGTGTTGACTTGCGCCGCGGGGTCTTGCACGGCGCCGCCCTCGGCCGGCAGCTGCGCGCGCGCCAGGCGGTCATGGGCATCTTCGACGAAGGGTGCATGGGGATGTACAACGCGATCATCCCGGACCACCTGCTGCACGCCACGGGCGTCTTCAAGGAGCGCCTGAGCCAGTCCGCCCTGTACGCGGCGATGGGCGAGGTGAGCGACGAGACGGCGAGGCGCCACCTGACGTGGCTGCGCCTGCGCGGCATGACCTTCGCCATCGGCGCCGACCCGGCCGTCGACCTCACCGAGGGGCAGGTGCTCGAGGGCTTGAAGATGTACGACGCCGCCGTCAGGATGGCGGACGCGTTCGGTTGCGCGGCCATCGGCATCCAGTATCAGCAGGGTCTGAAAGACGTCTGTGTCGCCTCGGATCTCGCCGAAGGGCTGCTGAACACGCCCGATCGGCCGCCGGTGGTCGGCGAAGACGGCGGCGTGCTGTTCGACGGCCTGGCGGTGCCCCATTTCAACGAGGTCGACGAGTGCGCCGGCCTCGATGCGATCATCACGAACCGCGTCTGGATGGATGCCGGACTCGACCCGTCCACGACGCTGCACGACGTGCGCTGGGGCGCGCACTTCGAGGGCCACGGCGTCAACGAGTTCGTGTGGCTCTTCGAGATCTCGGGCGCCGTGCCGCCGAGCCATCTCGCGGGCGGCTACCGCGGCGCGCGCTCCGAGCGCCAGCCGCCGATGTACTTCCCGAAGGGCGGCGCCACCATCAAAGGCGTCAGCCGCCCGGGCGAGATCGTGTGGAGCCGCGTCTATGTCGACGGCGATGCGCTGCACATGGACATCGGGCGGGGAGGCGCGCTGCGCCTGCCCGACGAGGAGACCGCGCGGCGGTGGGAGGCCACGACGCCCCAGTGGCCGATGATGCACGCGGTGCTCTACGGCGTCACGCGCGACCAGTTCATGGCGAAACACCAGGCCAATCACATCCAGGTCGTCTACGCACCGGACGCACCGCATGCGCGCCGCCTGCTCGCAGTCAAGGCCGGAATGGCCGAGGCGCTCGGTATCCGCGTCAACGTGTGCGGCAGCATCGACGACGACATCGGGGCGCACCAGGCCGAACAGTACCGCGTGTGACGCGGCGGCGCGGGCGCCTGGTAGCCCGCGCCGCGACCAGCCTCCCGCCGAAGGCTCCGCCCGCAGAATCAGTAGTTGACGGTCCCGGCGAGGGTCCAGGCAACTTTGGCCGACGCCCACGTCGGGTCGTCGAGTGTTTCGAGGAAGGTGGCGTTGATGGTGCCGGTGGCACCGTCAAACCGGCCCGTGCCCCCCGAGATGACGAACGTCGCGGCCCCGTGGACCAGATCCGTGCGATGCGCGTCGTAGGTCCCGGCGCCCTCGTACGTGCCACGAATCTCGTCGCCGTTGGCGGCCACAATCCTGAATGTGCCCTGTGTGAGTGCGCCGGTCCCGAGATTGGGCACATGGGTGGTATACACGTGCGTCAGGCCGAGGTGGCTCATCGTGCCAGTCACGTGGCTGTCTGAATAAAACTGCCACCATTCACCACCCCACATGCGGGTGAAGTCGAACCGGCCGTCCAGCGTCCCCCTGACGTCTCGGGGAACCGTCGCCGGCCCCTTGGCGGACTGCAGCGCCGCCGCGGCGGAGCTCGATTGACTCGCTCCGGTCATCGCAGTGGACATGGTCGGACTGGCGGGGTTGGCCGGTTGCTGATCGATACCGCTGCACGCCGTGGAGAGGGCGACGAGAGTGCCGATGCAGGCCCAAAGCAGACCCTGGTGCGACACGAACGCGACGCCGGTTGCGACCCGCTTGAACATACGAGGCCTCCTTCTCTGAGGAGAGAGTAGGCGATGGCCCCCGCGGGGCGACATGATCGGATGCGCCAATCCGGGATGACGCCTCTTGTCGTGCCATCCCGGTGCTGCTACGCTTCTCCCGGGAAGGGGCGCCCAGTGCCTGAGCGGCTCGCTTCGTGGAAGGAGATCGCCGCCTACCTCGGCCGCGAGGTCCGGACGGTCCAGCGCTGGGCCGCCGAACGCGGGCTTCCGGTCCACCACCTGCCCGGCGGCGTCCGGCCGCGCGTCTTCTCGACACGAGCCGAACTGGACGCGTGGCTGCGGGTCGGCAGTCCGCAGGGCCGGCCGGAGCCCGTGTCCGTGGCCGTGCTCCCGTTCCTGGATCTCACCGGCGGTCCCGACGACCAGTACTTCGGGGACGGTCTCGCCGAGGACCTCATCAACGCACTCGTCCGCGTCCCGGGCCTTCGAGTCATTGCCCGGACCTCGTCGTTCGTGTTCACCGACCGCGGCCGTGACGTGCACGACATCGGCAGGCGGCTCGGCGCGACCTGGCTGATCGAAGGCAGCGTCCGGCGCGCGCGGAAGCGGGTCCGCGTCTCGGCGCAGCTGGTCAGCACGAGAGACGGGTTTCACGCCTGGAGTGAGTGCTTCGATCGCCAGCTGACCGATCTGCTGGAAATCCAGAACGACATTGCGCGGGCGATCGCCTCGGCCCTGCAGGTGACGCTGAAGATCGGCGGGCCAGTCAAGCGGACGACCGGCGACCTCGCGGCGTACGACCTGTGGGTGAAGGGGCGATCGATCAGTCAGCAGTTCACGCCGGGCGCGATCGCCCAGGCCCGCGAGTGCTTCGAAGGCGCGATCGCGCGCGCGCCGGCCTTCGCGAAGCCCTACTTCGGGCTGGCGGATCTCCTGTTCGCGGCGGTTCAATTCGGGTTCGTGGAGCCGCGGGAGGTGCTGCCACCGTTGCGTGCCGCGATCACGAGGTCGCTGGAACTGGACGAGTCGTTTCCCGAGGCGCATGCGCTGCACGGCGTGATTCGAGGGACGCTCGACTACGACTGGCCCGGCGCGGAGGCGGCATTCAAACGGGCCCTGGAGCTCGGGCCTGGCTCGGCGACGGTGCTCATCCAGCACGCCTGGTTCCACCTGGTGCCGAGGCTGCAGTTCGCCCGGGCGCTCGATGAGGCGCAGCAGGCGGTAGTGCTGGATCCCCTGTCGGCACTCGTCCGCGGGCGGCTGGGCCTCGTGCGGATGGCGGCGCGTCAGTACGGCGCGGCGGTGGAAGACTGCCGGGCAGCCGTGGAACTGGCGCCGGGCCGCTGGTGGGCGCACTGGTTCCACGGCACGGCGCTGCTGCTGAACGGACGGCTCGCCGAAGGATTGAGGGAGTCGAAGCGGCTGTACGACGACGTGCACCACCCCCTCGCGGTCGGGGCGATGGCGATGCTCTACGGGTTGTTCCGGCAGAGCGCCCGGGCGCGGCGCGGACTAGCCGAACTGGAGATAATGGCGACGTCGATGCCCGTCCCGCCGATGGCATGGGCGTTGGCCTGCATCGGCGCGGGCGACGACCGGATGTTCGAGTGGCTCAACAAGGGCGTCGACGCCCGGGACCCGATCGTGACGCACCTCCCGTCGATGCCGTTCTATGACGGCATCCGCGACGATCCCCGGTTCAATGCGCTGCTCGTCAGGATGAACCTCGCCTGAGTCCGGCGGAGGCGGCCTTCGAGTTCACGCCACTCCATCGACTGTCATCGCGGCAACTCCGCCGGCGCCTTTTTCGCGAGCGCGTCGGGCGCGCCGTCAATCGCCGTCGAGAAGGGACGCAGCCGGAAGCGGTAGCTGTAGTCTTTCGCCGGCAGTTGATACGGCTCGTGCGCGACCGCGCCCCAGCTGTCGTCGCCGCCGACGCCCATCTGCCGATGGTCGAGATTGAGGTACGTCTCGGGCCTGCGCGTGAGTTCGTGCGCGTGCTTCGCGTTCCAGATGTCCTCATGCGTGTAGTGCCGCGCAGCGGCGCAAAGATGCGGCATGCCAACCGCGAGGAGGCCGACGCCGGCCTTGTTCGTGAGCGCGATCCACCGCACGTCCACCTTGTTGCCGTTCTCCTGGGGCTTCGAGTATTCGGTCCACTGCGCATCCACCGTCCCGCTGTGGCGTCCCACGCGCGCTTCGTTGCGATCGGCATACGTTTCCTCGGGACCCGGCCCGAACCAGGCGACGCGCTCGAAGCCGGCCGGCATGGCCATCTGCATGCCGAAGCGGGGCAGCATCGGCAACGTCTCGATGCCGGGGCTGAACGACGCCTCCACATGGATGTCACCGGTGGGGAAGACCGTGTAGGACACCCGGTACGTGGACGAGATGGCCGGTATCGCGGCGTCGACGTCCACGCGCACGGAGCCGTCAGCGGCCTTCGCGGCAGTGACGCCCTTCGGGTCCCAGGACTCGCTTGCGACGCGCCAGACGTTGAGCCGCGTCTGGAGCGTGGCGCCGCGGTCGTTGTCGGTCCAGGCCCGCCAGAAGTCCGGCACGAGCGGCCGATGCACCAACTCGGTGCCGCGGTACGTCAGCGACGCCATCGTGCCGCTGGCCTTGTCGAACAGCACGGTGAACGCCGGGCCGGTGACCGTCACGGCATCGGGGCCATCGACGAGCGCCAGTGTCGCGGCGGGTGAGGGTGGGACAGGCGCCGCTGGGCGCCCGATGGGCAGCATGAACTGGTCGTACGCCATCTCGTCGCCGGCACGCCCGCCCCAC
Organism: Vicinamibacterales bacterium; assembly: GCA_046496425.1. GTDB lineage: Bacteria > Acidobacteriota > Vicinamibacteria > Vicinamibacterales > JAKQTR01 > JAKQTR01. The sequence goes on along the minus strand of JAWOGY010000008.1, from coordinate 41,045 downwards.
GGAGCATCGGCCTTGAGCCTCCAGGAGATGTCGAGGAAGTACTCGACACCGGGCTGCGGCGTGACGGGAGGCAGCGGCAGCGCGATCTCCCTGCGCTCGCGAGGCCCGATCGCGAGCGGCGGGATGATGCCGCTCGCGACCGTCGAGCCGTCGGCCTGCACGGCCCACCGGCCCGTGAGCGCCTCGTCGAGCGCCCTGAAGTCGTGCCAGTTGGTGACCGTCACCCTGCCGGCAGCCAGATCGACGGGCTTCACGTGGACGTACTGGTAGTTGCGCTTGACGGCGAGCAGGCCCGGGTACGGTTCACGATCGGCGTTGACCAGGCCGTTCATGCAGAAGTTGAAATCGCTCGGCACGTCGATGGGCCCGAAATCGCCGCCGTAGGCCAGATACGTGCCGGCCTTGTCGACCCGGCGGAAGCCGAGCTGGAACTCCGGACCGTCGAGCAGCGCCCGTACCGGCCTGTCCTGGCGAACGCCGGCGGCGGGGATGCGCGTGCGGATGCCCTGGTCGACCCAGTCCCAGATGAAGCCTCCCTGCAGTTGCGGATTGCCGTAGAACAGGTCCCAGTACTCGCGGAAATTGCCCGTGCTGTTGCCCATGGCGTGGGCGTACTCGCAGAGGATGAGCGGCCGCGTCTGCGGTTGCGATCCGTAGCTGGCCACACCTCTCGGCCGGGTGTACATCGGCGCGTAGATGTCGGTGTGCGGCTTCAGGCCGGCCCGCTCGTACTGCACGGGGCGGGTGCGATCGCGCTGGCGGACCCAGGCGCTGGTCGCCTCGAAGTTCACGCCGTCACCGGCCTCGTTGCCGAGCGACCAGATGATGACGGACGGATGGTTCTTGTCGCGCTCGACCATCCGCACCGTGCGATCCATGTGCGCGACGCTCCACGCCGGGTTGTTGCCCAGCGTCCGCGCCGGCGCGTACCCCATGCCGTGCGACTCGATGTTCGCCTCGTCTATCACGTAGAGGCCGTACCGGTCGCAGAGGTCGTACCAGGCCGGATCGTTCGGGTAGTGCGACGTCCGGACGGCGTTCACGTTGTGGCGCTTCATCAGCCGCACGTCGCGCAGCATCTGTTCGACCGTCGCGTGGTGGCCCGTGTCGGCGTCGTGTTCGTGCCGGTTGACGCCCTTGATGAGAATGGGCCGTCCGTTCACCATGAGCCGGCCGTCTTTCATCTCGACCTTCCGGAACCCGACCTTCTGCGGTATGGCCTCCGCCACCCGCCCGCGGTCGTCCAGGATCGAGACGACGAGCGTGTAGAGATACGGCGTCTCGGCGGACCACTTCGTCGGCGCCCTGATCGCCTGCACCATCGCCGCCGTCGCGGACTGGCCGCCCGCGACGCCCTCGACCGCCGCCGTCGCTCGGGCCACCTCCGCGCCCTGCGCGTCGAGGAGCGTCGCGCGGACGGACATCGCCGCCGCCGCGGGCGCGCCGTTCCGGACCCGCGCTTCGATCTCGAGGTCCGCATTCGTGCACGTCGCGTCCAGGTTCGTGCGGATCTGGAGGTCTGTGACATGGAGCGGCCCTGCCGACCAGAGCGTGACGTCGCGGAAGATCCCGCTGAGACGCCAGAAGTCCTGGTCTTCCAGGTACGAGGCGTCGGACCAGCGGTAGACCTCCACCGCCAGGAGGTTCTCGCCGTCCCTGAGGTACCTGGTGACATTGAACTCGGCCGGGGTCCGGCTGTCCTCGCTGTACCCTGCGCGCTCGCCGTTCACCCAGAGATAGAACGCGGACTCGACGCCATCGAAGGTGATGTAGACGTCGCGCCCGGTCCACGACGGCGGCACCGTGAAGCGCGTGCGGTAGGAGCCGACCGGGTTGTTGTGCGCGGGAATGTGCGGCGGGTCAGGCGCGCCCCACGGGTACGTGATGTTCACGTAGATGGGAACGTCGTAGCCCTCGAACTGCCAGTTCGCCGGCACGCGGATCGTCTTCCACGCGGCGTCGTCGAAGTCGGGCCGGTAGAAATCGACGGGCCGGTCGGCGGGCTTCGGTACCCAGTGGAACTTCCAGTCGCCGTTGAGGGACTTGTAGAACGGCGACGCCTCCCGCTTGCCGGCCCTCGCGAGCGCCTCGTCGGGATAGATCGTAAAGGTGGCGCGGGCAGGCTCCTTGTTCACGCCCACGATGGCCGGGTCCTGCCACTCGAGGGGCGGCGCCTGCGCCGCCGTCCCCGAGCGCCATCCTGCCGCCGCCAGGCCAACTCCCAGTGTGACCGCCAGACCCGCCGTGACCCTGTGCCGCATCGGTGCGCCTCCGGCGCGCATCTTACCCCGAGTCCCGGGCCCTTCGCCTCGGGACGAAGCGGGGCTGATATACTCGCGCCTGCAAGAAGGGGGAGACTCTGTGGCAACACGACGCGGCCTCGGCTTGGTGCTGACCATTCTCCTGCTGGCCATCTTCGTGTCGGCGGCGGTGATGATCGTGCTCATGCTCGCGGTGGGGCGTGAGCCAACCATTCCGGCCAACGCCTTCCTGGTCGTGCGCGTCGAAGGCGACCTGGCCGACTCGGCGACCGACACCGTGTTCGCGGCCGTCGTCGGGGGCCGGCGGAACGGCGCGCGCACGATCATCGAGAACCTCCGCAAGGCGAAGGCCGACCGCCGGATCGCGGGCGTCATCGTGAAGCCCGCCGGGCTGTCGACAGCCTACTGGGCCCGGCTGCAGGAAGTACGGGACGCGATCGTCGACTTCACATCGTCGGGCAAGCCGACCGTGGCGCACCTCGAGTACGGCGGCGACCGCGAGTACTTCGTCGCCTCGGCGTGCAGCCGCGTCTTCCTGCTGCCGACAAGTCCGCTCGACGTGAACGGCTTCGCCACCTACGAGCTCTTCCTCCGCGGCACCCTGGACAAGATTGGCGCCTACCCGGATTTCCTGCACATCGGCGACTACAAGACCGCGCCGAACCAGTTCACCGAAAAGACGTTCACCCCGGCCCATCGGGAGATGTCCGAGTCGCTCAATCGCGACCTCTTCGAACAGTTCGTCCAATCGGTGGCCGAGGGCCGCCGGAAGACGCCGGCCGAGGTGCGCCAGCTCGTCGACGACGGCCCGTTCCTCGCGGAAGACGCGGTCCGGGTGGGCCTGGTCGACGACGTGGCCTACGACGATCAGCTGGACGCGAAGATCAAGCCGGCCGCCGCGTCCATCGTCCGGGTCAAAGATGAAGACTACACCAAGGTGAGCGCCGCGTCGGTGGGGCTGGCCGGCCGGTCCCGCATCGCCGTCATCAATGCCCACGGCGTCATCAACTCCGGGCGGAGCGGGATCGATCCCTTGAACGGGGCGGTGGTGGGCTCCGACACGCTCGTCGAATTCATCCGCAAAGCCGGAAAAGACCGGTCCGTCAAGGCGATCGTGCTGCACGTCGACAGCCCCGGCGGGTCGACGATCGCGTCGGACGTGATCTGGCGCGAACTGGTGCGCGTCAGCACGGGACCCGGCGCGCGGCCCCTGGTGGCGTCGATGTCCGACCTGGCGGCATCAGGCGGGTACTACATCGCCATGGCCGCGCCCGACATCGTGGCCGAGCCCGGCACGCTCACCGGCTCGATCGGCATCTTCGGCGGCAAGATCGTGACGGGCGGCACCTACGAGAAGCTCGGCATGAACGTCGAGGCGGTCAGTATCGGCAGGCATGCCGAGATGAATTCGCCGGTGCGGCCGTACAGCGAGGAGGAGCGGGCCAAGATCGACGAGCAACTGCGGTCCTTCTACGATCAGTTCGTCGAGAAGGCGGCCGCCGCGCGGCGCAAGAAACCCGAAGAGATCGACGCAATCGCCCAGGGTCGGGTCTGGACCGGCCGGCAGGCGAAGGAACTGGGCCTGGTGGATGCGCTCGGCGGCCTCGACACGGCGGTGACGATCGCGAAGGAGCGCGCGAAGATTCCCGCGGCCGAACAGGTGGACCTCGTGGTCTACCCGCCCAGGCGGACCATCTACGACCTGTTCATGACGTCGCTCTCGGGGATGGACGAGCAGGCGCGGCTGGCGGCCCTGCTCGGCATCCGCGACCGGCGGGCTGTCGGGACGCTGACCGCCCCGATCCGCCTCTTCCGACGCGGCGAGCCGCTGGCGCTCATGCCGTTCGGGTACGTTCGCTAGGGACTAGGGCCTAGGCGCTAGGCGCTAGTCAGCCGCGCTTCGCGCGGAAGAAACGTCGTGCAACTGCAGACGCCACCCACGCGGCGATAGCCGCGTCCCACCAGCCCCTAGTCCCTAGCCCCTATCCGAAGATGCTGTCGAGCACCTCGCGGTTGAACTCGATGTTCATGCGCTGGCGGGCCTTCACCATGTAGGCCGTGAAGAAGTCCGTCCGGCGCTCGTTGAGCAGGTCCTGCCGCACGGACTCGCGCGAGGCCGCCATCTCGTCCGGCTTCACGTCCTGGCGCTCGAGCACCTTGACGATGGTCGTGCCGTCGGCGGTCACGATCGGGTCGCTCACCGTCCCGGCGGCAAGGGCGAACGCGGCCTTCTCGACCTGCGCGTTCACCCCGACGTCGGGCAGCGCCGCGCCGCGCGCCACCAGCTCGCTCGACTTCGCTTCGAAGCCCGCTTTCTTCGCGGCGGCCGCGAAGTCCGCCGCCGACTTCAGCGCGGCGGCCACGGTCACGGCTTTCTCGGACGCGGCCCTGGACGCTTTGTCCCGAAGCAGGTCGTTGCGGACCCGGTCCTTCACCTCGTCGAGCTTCGGGATGGCCGGCTCCTGCCGCCCGGAGAGCGCGGCGATGGCGAAGCCCCGGCCCACACGCAGCGGCGCGCTGACACCGCCTTCCTGGAGGGCGAAGATCTCGGCCGAAACCTGCGGCGAGGCGCCGAGGGCGAGAATCGGCTCGTCGGCGGCGAAGAACCCCGTCTCCTCCACCTTCCAGCCTCGCGCCTTTGCCACCTTGTCGAGGTCGGCCGGCGACGCGATCTCCTTGGCCGCCTCCGCCGCGCGCGTGTCGGCGAGGCGCTGCGCGCGTTCGCCGACTAGCTGCTCGCGGATCTGGGCCTGGACCTCTTCGAACGTGCGCGTCGTGCCGGCCTTCACGTCGACGATGTTGATGATGTGGAAGCCGTACCCCGTCTTCACGAGGTTCGGAAGGAGACCCGGCTGGGCGCCGAAGACCGCCTCGTCGAACTCCGGCACCATGCGGCCCCGGGCGAAGTAATCGAGGTCGCCGCCGAGCGAGGCGTTGGATTCGTCCTCGGAGTACTTCTTCGCGAGCGCCGCGAAGTCGGCGCCGCCTTTGACTTCCTGCAGTACCTTTTCGGCAGCCGCCCTCACGGCCGCCTCGTCCTTGCCCTCGGTCTTCAGGAGGATGTGGCTGGCGCGGACCTGCTCCGGCGTCGAGAACAGTTCGATGTTGTCGTTGTAGTAGCGTTCGACTTCGCGCGACGGCACCACGATGCCCTGGCGCAGCGCCTCCACGTCCACCAGCAGATAGCGCACCTTGCGCCGCTCGCCGACTCGGTAGTCCCCGGTGTGCGCCGCGAAGTAGGCCGCCACTTCGGCGTCAGTCGCCGCCATCTGGCCCAGGAAGGCCGACGAGGCCACGTGGACCAGCTGGACTTTCACCTTTTCGTTCCGGCGCGTGAATTCCTCGTCGGCCTCGGCGTCGGTCACGGCCACCCAGTCGGTGACGACCGCCCGGAGCTTCTCGACGAGCAGCTGCCGGCGCAGGCCCGCTTCGAACTCGCCGGCACTCATCGGCGGCCTGGCGGAGTTCAGCATGGCCTGATACTGCGCCTCGCCGACGAACTGGCCGTTCAGCTGGAACTCGGGCATCGCCAGAATCCGCTGGCGGATCTCGGCGTCGGTAACCGTCATGCCGAGGCGCTCCGCCTCGGCGACCATCGCCTGCTCGTTGACGAGCTGCTGCAGCACCTGCTGTTCGAAGCCGAGCTGCCTGAGCAGTTGCTCGCTGACGTTGGCCCCGTACGCCTGCCGGTACGCGGCCACCTGGCGCTGGTAGGCGGTCCGGAACTCCAGGACACTGACGCCCCTGCCGTTCACCTGCGCGATGCGATCGCCTGGCAGGGCCCCGCCGGCGGGGTCCTTCGCGCGGAGGAAGTCCGGAATGTACAGAATGATAAACGCCACCACCACAAGACCGAGGCTCCACTTGAGCCAGCCCTTGTGACGCCGCATACGGTCGAGCATCGTCATGGTGCCTGTATCTCCATCCAGAGCAAACTCTTAGTCTAGCGCCCCGCCTATCGGGATGGCAACAGCCGGGCAATTTCCCCGGCGCGGCGGCACGCCCTCGCACCCGGGCCTTCGCCCGGCGGGCACCGCCCGGCACCGGTGAGGGCGATCGTCCGGCCGGCGTCTGTGTCGCTGTGCTATATTTGCCGAGGACTGAGGAACTTAGCGGGAGCGACAGCAGTGTCCCCCCACAGGATTCCGGGTGGCGCGAGCGGAGGTCCGCTCGATCTCGCCGAGCGTCTCAGGCTCGACGGCGCATCGCTTCGCGCGAAACTGCGCCGGCGCGAAGCGCTCGAGGAGATCGTGCGGGAAGCGTACGCCGACATGGATCCCGGTCGAATCGCGAGGATGCTGGTGGGCAGCGCCGCCTCCTGGATCCCGCTCGACGCCTGGGCGCTGCTGGCCGGCGACGGCACGGGCCAGCTCACGCTGCTGCACGCGCAGGGACGCGCCGACGCGGACGACACGGCGCTCTCGGCGGTGGCCACGCGGGTGATGGCGGAGGGCCGCGAACTGCTCTCGGCGAACCTCCGCGAGGACGCGCGGATACTGGCTGCGGCGCCGGTGGCCGCGGTGGCGTTCGCCCTCGGCGGGCGCGGCCGGCACCCGATGGCGCTGGTCGGCCTCGACCGCACCCCGTGCGCGAAGGCGCCGAGGCTGGCGGCGGGGCTGCTGCCGCTGCTGCAGTCGCTGCTGGGCGTGATGGCCCTCGCCCTCGACCACGCGGTGCTGCTGCGGCAGGCCGAGGCGCTGTCGGTGACCGACGACCTCACGGGGCTGCACAACTCGCGTTACCTGCGCGACGCGCTGCACCGCGAGGCGAAGCGCGCGGTGCGCTACGGGCGCCCGTTGTCGGTGCTGTTCGTAGACCTGGACGGGTTCAAGCGGGTGAACGACACGCACGGTCACCTGTGCGGCAGCCGGACGCTCGTGGAGGTGGCCGCGATTGTCCGCGCCTGCGCGCGCGAGAGCGACGTCGTGGCGCGCTACGGCGGCGATGAGTTCGTGCTGGTCCTGCCCGACACGCCGAGCGCGGGCGCGTTGGTCGTGGCGCGGCGCGTGCGCGACCGCCTGGCGGCGTTCGTGTTCCTGCAGGCGCTGCACCTGGACGTCCGGCTCACGGCGTCGGTGGGGATCGCGTCGCTGCCCGACGTGACGCTGGTGCCCGAGGATCTGCTGCGGGCGGCCGACGAGGCCATGTACCGCGTCAAGGAACGCGGCAAGAATGATGTCATCCTGGCCACGCGCGCGTGACGCGGGCCGCAAGGAGTAACGGCGTTGGCGTTTCGTTCCCTCTTCTCATTGTTCTCCAGTGACCTGGCCATCGACCTCGGCACGGCCAACACCTGCGTCTACGCGCGCGGGCGGGGCATCGTGGTCAACGAGCCGTCGATTGTCGCCATCAACAAGATTAACGGCAAGGTCGAGGCCGTCGGGAAGGCCGCCAAGGAGATGCTCGGCCGCACGCCCGGCAACATCGTGGCGATCAAGCCGATGAAGGACGGCGTCATCGCGGACTTCGAAGTCACCGAGAAGATGCTGACCTACTTCATCAAGCAGGCACATAACGGCGCCATGTGGGTCCGGCCCCGCATCGTCATCGGCGTGCCGTCGGAGATCACCCAGGTGGAGAAGCGCGCCGTGAAGGACAGCGCGTACCGAGCCAAGGCGAGCGAGGTCTACCTGATCGAGGAGGCCATGGCCGCGGCCGTCGGCGCCGGAATGCCGATCACCGAGCCCACGGGCAACATGATCGTCGACATCGGCGGCGGCACCACCGACATCGCCGTGATCTCGCTGGCGGGCATCGTCTACTCGAAGGCCGTGCGCGTCGCCGGCAACGAGATGGACGAGGCGATCATCCAGTACATCAAGCGCAACCACAACCTGCTCATCGGCGAGCGGACCGCCGAGCAGATCAAGATGGAGATCGGGTCGGCGTTCCCTCTCGACCAGCGGCTGAGCATGGAGATCAAGGGCCGCCACCTCGTCGAGGGCGTGCCGAAGACCATCACCATCACCGACGAGGAGATCCGCGACGCCCTCGCCGAGACCGTCAGCGTGATCGTGGACGCGGTCCGGGTGGCCCTCGAGCGCACCCCGCCCGAGCTGTCCGCCGACATCGTCGACCGCGGCATCGTGCTGTCCGGGGGGGGCGCGCTCCTGCGCAATCTCGACATGCGCCTCCGCGAGGAGACCGGGCTCCCGCTCTCCATGGCCGAGGATCCCCTGTCGTCGGTCGTGCTCGGGGCAGGGAAGATGCTGGCCGACTTCAACCTGCTGCGCAAGATCTCCATCGACTGACGCATGGCTCGCGCGGACGCCGGCAGACGTGCCCATTCCCTGCTGGTCGCGGTGGTGCTGGGCCACGTCCTGCTCATCTCGGCCCAGGTGGCCACGCCCGACGGGCCGTCGCTGCTCCGGACGACGGCCGTGGTCGTGGTCACCGAGTTCCAGGAAGCCAGCTGGGTCGTGGCCGGCGCCATCCAGTCCATCTGGGAGGGGTATGCCGCGCTGCGCGGGGTGCACGAGGAGAACGTGCGGCTGACCGGCGAGACGACCGCCCTGCGCGTACAGCTGCAGCAGGCCCGGGCCGAGGCGGCGGCCGCCGCCCAGCTGCGCGCGCTGCTCGAGCTGGGCCCGCGGCTACCCTGGAGGACCACCGGCGCGCAGGTGGTGGCAGGCAGCCTGTCGCCCGACTACCGCGCCATGACGATCGACAAGGGCCTCCGTGACGGCGTTTCGCGCGATATGCCCGTCATGAGCGCCGCCGGGGTGCTCGGGCGCGTGGCCCTGCCCGCCGCCGACACCGCCACGGTCCAGCTCATCATCGACCGCAGCGCGGCGGTGGCGGTGCGGACCGAGCGCACGCGGAGCGAGGGCATTGCGCTCGGCAACGGCGACGACACGCTGCGCCTCGAGTATCTGTCCGCGACGGCCGATCTCGCCGAGGGCGACACGGTGGTGACCGCCGGCATCGACGGCGTCTACCCGCCCGGCCTGGCGGTGGGCCGGATCGAACGCGTCGAGAAATCGGGCACGGCGTTTCGCCGCGTGACCATCAGGCCGTTTGCGGACTTCTCGCGCCTCGAGACGGTTCTGGTCCTGGTGGCGCCGTCCCCGGTGTGGGCCCCGCCGCTCGCGGCGCCGGCGGCGAAAGCGGAGCGATGAGAGGCCTCGGCGCGGCCGCGCTCGTGCTCGGAGCGGTGCTCATCCAGAGCGCCCTCTCGCGGTCCGGGGGCGGTGCCCTGGTCGACCTCGTCCTGGTGGCCGTCGTGGCGGTCGGGCTGCTGCACGGCCGGGTGGCGGGCCTGCTGACAGGGACGGCGGCGGGGCTGCTGCAGGATGCGCTGGGCGGAGGCATGCTCGGCCTGAGCGGCCTTGGCAAGTGCGTCGCCGGGTACCTGGCCGGCGTCGCCGGCACGCAATTCATCGTCACGCAGTGGATGTCGCGCGGGCTCCTCTTCCTCGGGGCCAGCGCACTCAACTCGGCCTGCTTCGTCGGCCTCTCGATGCTGCTGGGCCTCCGCCGCTACGACAATCCGCTCCTGGTTGTCGCCACGCAGGCCGCCGTCAACGCCGCGGCCGGCGTGCTGCTGTTCTATGCGATCGAGTTCCTGCCTGTCGGCCGCGAGCGGTGGAGCGCCGTGCTCGAGCGGCGGCGGAAGAGGCGGTACCACTGATGGCCAGCCCCCTCGTCACCGACCGGCGCACGACGGCGACCCGGCTGACGGCGTTCAGCGCGGCCGTCATCGCCGTGTTCGGCACGCTCGCCGTGGCGTTCTGGTATTTCCAGGTGGTCGAAGGCGCGACATACGCGCGGATGGCCGAGAACAACCATCTCCGCAGGCTCTCGCTCCGGGCGCCGCGGGGCGTCATGTTCGATCGCGACGGGCAGCTGCTCGTCGAGAACCGAGACGCGTTCACGATTTCAGTTCTCCGTGAGCACAGCGCCGCCCTCGAACAGACCATCCAGCGGCTGGCGGTTGTCGCCCGCGTGGACGAGCAGGAGATCCGCGAGACGATCCGGCGGCACCGAGGCGAGCCGAACTACCGGCCCATCACGGTCATCGACGATGCGACGCTCGCGCAGGTGTCGGCGGTGCTGGCCCGGCGCCTGGACCACGAACTGCCGGGCGTCGTCGTCGAACGCGTGCCCACGCGGCGCTATCCGTCCGTCGGCCTGGGCGCGCACGTGCTCGGCTACGTCGGCGAGGTCGGCGAGGCCCAGATGGCGGCCGACGGCCTCCGCAGCGGGTCGGTGGTGGGGCAGTCCGGCGTCGAGAAGGCCTACAACACGATGCTGATGGGCACCGACGGCGAGCGCCGGGTGATGGTGGACAGCGTCGGGCGGGAGATCTCGACGCTCGACGAAGTGCCGGCGTCCGAAGGGCGCCGGGTCAGGCTGACCATCGACTACGCGCTGCAGCAGGCCGCCGAGGACGCCTTCCACGCGCTGGGATACGAAGGCGCCGCCGTGATCCTCGACCCCCGGAGCGGAGAAGTGCTGGCGCTGGTGAGCCTGCCGGCGTACGACCCGAACGACTTCGCCGCGGGCATCGACCGGGCGACCTGGAGCCTCCTGAACACCGACCGACTGCGGCCCCTGCAGAACCGCGCGATCCAGGGACGCTACTCGCCGGGTTCGACCTTCAAAGCGGTCGTGGCGGTCGCCGCTCTCGAAGAGGGCGTCATCACGCCGGATTTCAAGGTCACCTGCCGCGGCGGCGCGACCTTCTTCGGCCGGTTCTTCCGCTGTCACTTGAAGGGCGGGCACGGCACGATGGACCTCCGGCATGCGATCGAGAAGTCGTGCAACACGTACTTCTACACGGTCGGCAACATGGTCGGCGTCGATCGCCTCCACAAGTGGGCTGCGGCGCTGGGCCTTGCGGGACGCACGGGCATCGACCTGCCGAACGAGGTCGAGAGCCTGGTGCCGTCCACTGCCTGGAAGAAAGCGCGGACGGGGGAGCGCTGGTACCCGGGCGAGACGATCTCGGTGTCGATTGGACAGGGCCAGGTGTCGGTGACGCCGCTCGCGCTGGCCGCTTTCTACGCGGCCGTCGGCAACGGCGGCATTCACTATCCGCCGCGTCTGCTGAAGGCCACCAACGACGGCAGCGGATGGCGGCCGGTGGACCAGCCATCGCCGCGAGGCGTCAGGCTCAAGCCGGAGACGATCGCCGCGCTGCACGACGGGCTGTGGATGGTGGTCAACGGCAGCGGCACGGGCAGGAGGGCCCGCGTCGCCGGGCGCGACGTCTCGGGCAAGACCGGCACGGCGCAGGTGATCTCGCTGCAGGGCGGCAGGGCGGCGGCGGGGCGCACCGAGATGGACCTGCGCGACCACGGCTGGTTCGCGTTCTTCGCGCCGCGCGACAACCCGGAGATCGCCGGCGTCATCTTCGCCGAGCACGGCGAGCACGGCTCGAGCGCGGCGCCCATCGCCCGGCACGTGATCGAGACGTATTTCGCGAAGAAAGACGGCTTCGCGCTTCCCGTCTTCACGGCGCCGGCCGTGCCAGCGGTGCCGGCGGCCCCCGCGGCGCCCGGGCCGGCGGCCGGTGGGGAGGGACGATGATCGAGCCGGGCGAGGTGTTCGAGCGCCGCCTCTACCTGCACATGGACTGGCTGCTGCTCGGCGCCGTCTATCTGCTCTGCGCGGTCGGCGTGGTGATGATCTACAGCGCCAGCGGAGGCTCGCGCCTGTATCTGACGCAGTTGGCGGCGGTCGCCCTCGGCACCGTCGCGCTCCTGGTCTGCCTTGGCATCGACTACCGCTCGCTCGCCGACCGCTCGCACCTGATCTACGGGTTCCTCATCCTGCTGCTCGTGTACGTGCTGTTCTTCGGCGTGGTGCGCGGCGGCGGCCGGCGCTGGATTTCGCTGCCTCTCTTCAACCTGCAGCCCTCCGAGTTCATGAAAATCGGCGTTGCCCTCGTGCTGGCCCAGTTGTTCGGCGACGGCCGGCGCCGGGCCCCGAACGCCCGAGACCTGGCCATCGGCGGCGCGCTCACGGCGCTCCCGCTCGTGCTCATCGCGCGGCAGCCGGACCTGGGCACCGCCGCCACGCTGGTGCCCGTGCTGCTCGCGGTGGCGTTTGTCGCGGGCATGCGGCTCAAGGTGGCCGGCATCCTGCTGGCCGTGACGCTCGTCGCCTCGCCGGTGGCGTGGAGCGTGGCGCTGCAGGACTACCAGAAGGGGCGCATCCTGACGTTCGTCAATCCCTCGCGCGACCCGCTCGGGGCCGGCTACCAGCAGATTCAGGCGCGGATCACGGTGGGATCGGGCGGCCTCTGGGGCAAGGGGTTCATGAAGGGCACCCAGGGGCAGCAGGGCTTTCTGCCGGTCGCGCACAACGACTTCATCTTTTCCGTGCTCGCCGAAGAGCAGGGATTTGTCGGCGTGCTGGCCGTCCTCGGCCTGTACGTCTTCGTCGTGCTCCGGACGATCGAAACGGCCCGCCTCGCGCGGGATCGGCTGGGGACCCTGCTCGTCATCGGGGTTCTGGCCAGTTTCACGTTCCAGCTGATCTACAACGTCTCGATGTCGGCGGGGCTGGCCCCGGTCAAGGGGCTCACGCTGCCACTCATGAGCTATGGGGGGTCGTCGGTGATCGCCACCCTGGCCGGCGTCGGGCTGGTCCTCAACGTGAGGATGCGGAGATTCACAAACTAGCCCGCTTCGACGCGGCGCTAGCGCGCCTTGCTCAGGGCGAGTCCTGAGCGGAGGCGAAGTGAGAGGACGGACTCGTGAACAAGGAAATGATTGTCACCTCCAATGGCCACCAGACCATGGTCGCCATCCTCGAGGATGATCAGGCGGTCGAGGTGTCGGTCGAGCGCGAGCGCCAGCGCGGCATCGTGGGCAACATCTACAAGGGCCGCGTGTCGAAGGTGCTGCCCGGCATGCAGTCGGCGTTCGTCGACATCGGGCTCGAGCGCGACGGCTTCCTCTACGTGTCCGACGTCGTCGACACGATGGACACCTTCGAGCGCATGGAAGGCGGCGACGAGGACGGCGAGGAGGGCGGGAGCGAGCCGGCCGACCAGCTCGGCGGGCGGGTCAAGGGCGACGAGCCCAAGATCGAGACGCTGCTCAAAGCGGGCCAGGAGATCCTGGTCCAGATCGTCAAGGAGCCGCTCGGGACCAAGGGCGCCCGGCTCACCTCGCACGCGACGATGGCGGGGCGCTACCTCGTGTTCATGCCGACGGTGGACCATGTCGGCGTGTCCCGCAAGATCGACGCGCGCGAGGAGCGCAGCCGGCTGCGCGGCATCGTGCGGGCGTTCCGCGAGTCGGAGGGTTTCACGGGGGGCGTCATCATCCGGACGGCGGCCGCCACGAGGCCCGAGGCCGACATCGTCGCCGACCTCGTGTACTTCAAGCGCATCTGGGACGAGATCCGGCGGAACGTCGAGTCGTCGAAGTGCCCGGCGGCCGTGTACCGCGAGCAGGGCCTGGTGGCCAAGCTCGTCCGGGACCTGCTCACCGACGAGTACTCGGCCATCCGGATCGACGACGAGTCGGAGTACCGGCGCGTGAAGGACATGGTGCAGCGTTTCATGCCCGCGCTGGCGCCGCGCGTGAAGCACTACACGAAGGACTTCCCGATCTTCGAGGAGTACGGCGTGCAGTCGGAGATCGACAAGGCCCTGCGCAGCAAGGTCTGGCTGAAATCAGGCGGCTACATCGTCATCAACCAGACCGAGGCGCTCGTCGCGATCGACGTGAACACGGGGCGTTTCGTCGGCAAGCGCAACGACCGGCTCGAAGACACCATCGTCAAGACCAATGTCGAAGCAGTGAAGGAAATCGTGCGACAGATCCGGCTGCGCGACCTGGGCGGGATCATCGTCCTGGACCTCATCGACATGGAGGAGCGCAAGAACCGCCAGAAAGTTGCCCAGGCGCTCGACCAGGAACTCGGCCGCGACCGCTCGCCGTCGAAGGCGGTGCAGGTGTCGGACTTCGGGCTGATCATCATCACGCGCAAGCGGGTGAAGCAGAGCCTGGAGCGCGTGATGACGCAGCCGTGCCCCTACTGTTCCGGTACCGGCGTCATCCGGTCGGCAGCCACCATCTGCTTCGAGATCCTCGACGAGGTGCGGAAAGTCGCCGCCGAGGTCGACGGACCGGGCATCCAGGTGCGCGTGAACCCCGAGATCGCGCGGGCGCTGCGCGAGGAGGAGCCGGCGGTGCTGCGGGAGATGCAGGCGGCGGTCGGGAAGAAGGTGTCGATCCGGTCGGATCCGCACATGCACCACGAGCAGTTCGACGTGATGGTCCTGTAGCCCGGCTACTTCTCCGCAGGGCCGCCTGGCGTCGGCATCGTCGTCTGCGGGAGCGGGCGCGAGGGCAGCAGCCCCGACGTGCTGGTGCGCGGGTTCCAGCCGAGCCGAAGCACGGTCACGTCGACGGCCCGGCGGCCGAAGGCGAGCGCCTCGTGGCAGCTCCACATGTAGAGATCGATGTGGCGGCCCTGGACCATCGGGCCGGTGTCCATGATGGTGTAGATGCCGGTGTACGGAGGCCGGTCGATCACCTGGATGACCGACCCGACCGGCAGCAGCGCCGGGTCGGCCGCCGCCACGCCGGTCCGCGGCCGGACGCCGGACGCGGTGACGTCGCCTTTGCAATAGGCCGTGGCGCTGAAACGGAGGCGGGCGCCTGGAGACGGCACGGCCGACGATTCCCGCAGGACGGCCTGCCGGGCCGCGTAGCGGGAGTCGATGGCGGTCACCTCGTAGAGCAGGGCGAGCACGATCGCCCCGATGATTGTCGCCACGACGTGATGCCATCTCGATGAGACCTGCATCAGGGCCCCTCCGGGGGATGGCGGTTCAGGCGCCCGCACAGGTGCAGGCGCCTCCGCCCCGCCTCGATGAACGGCCGCGCGAGGACGGACGCCGCCGCGTTCAGGACAGCGGCGCCGACAAGCCACCCTGTCGGGCGGATCATCGAAAGTGGATGTAGCCGGACGGCACCGGCTCGGCAACCCCTCCGCGTGTGACGACCACGCCGGCCTCCCGCCTGACAGTCCCGATCTTCGTCAGCCGGAGTCCCCGGGACTGGCGGCGGACCGTGTCGAGGCGCGATCGGGAGCGCGGGCGCACGGTGAACAGCAGCTCGTAGTCGTCGCCGCCCGAGAGGGCCGCCACGACCGGGTCGGAGCCATGCGACTCGAACCAGGCCCGGGCCTCTGCGCCGACGGGCACGGCGGAGTGCTCAACCTCGATGCCCACGCCGGAGGCCGCCGCCAGCTGGTGGAGCCCGTCGGCCAGGCCGTCGCTCAGATCGACGCACGCGCTGGCCGCGCGGTTGCGGCCGAGCAGAGTCCCGAGCCGCACGCGCGGCTCGGGCGTGAGAAACGCCGCTTCGCACCCGGGCAGGCCCTCGCCGGCGCGCGCGCCGGCCGAGAGCGACTGCAGCCCGGCCGCGGCCGATCCGATGTCGCCGCTCACCCACACCTCGTCGCCGGTGCGGGCGCCCGATCTCGCCAGGACTCGTCGGCGCCTGACGGTGCCAAGCGCCGTGACGTCGACGATCAACGGGCCCGGCGAGCGCGTGATGTTGCCCCCGATGAGCGTCACGCCGTGAGCGGCGGCGAGCGCCATGAAGCCGTCGACGATGGCATCGAAATCCGCGACGAGCAGCGACGGCGGCAGCACGAGCGACAACAGCGCCGACCGGGGCGAGGCGCCCATGGCAGCCAGATCGCTCAGGTTCACCGCCAGTGCGCGATGCCCGATCGCCCGGGGCGGCGTGAACGCCCGGTCGAAGTGCACGCCCTCGACGAGCGCGTCGGTGGTCGCCACCTCGAGCAGGTTCCGCGCCGGCTCCACGACGGCCGCATCGTCGCCCAGGCCGATCTGGACCCAGGCCGGCGCCGGCGGCACGCGCTCGCGCACCCTCGCGATCAGGGCGTGCTCGCCGACGTCCGCGACGCTACTTGGCGTACTCAATGGCGCGGGTCTCGCGAATCACCGTGACCTTGATCTGGCCCGGGTACTCGAGCTCGTTCTCGATGCGCCGGGCGATGTCCTTCGACAGCCATACCGCTTCTTCGTCGGTGATCCGCTCGCTTTCGACCATGATGCGGATCTCGCGGCCGGCCTGCAGCGCGAACGCCTTGGATACGCCCTTGAACGAGTCGGCGATGCCCTCGAGCTTCTCGAGGCGCTTGACGTACGACTCGAGGATGTCGCGGCGCGCGCCCGGGCGGGCGGCCGAGATCGCGTCGGCGGCCTGGACGATCATGGCTTCGAGCGACGGCCAGTCGATGTCCATGTGGTGGGCGGCCACCGCGTCGAGCACCGCCGGCTGCTCGCCGTGCTTGCGGAGGAAGTCCAAGCCGATCTCGAGGTGCGTGCCCTGCATCTCGCGGTCGATGGCCTTGCCGATGTCGTGCAGGAAGGCCGCGCGCACGGCGACGTTCGCCTGGAGCCCCAGCTCGCGGGCCATGGTGCCGGCCAGGAACGCCACTTCCTTCGAGTGGTTCAGGACGTTCTGGCCGTAGCTGGTGCGGTACCGCAGGCGGCCCATCAGCTTGAGCACGTCCGGGTGCAGGTCGTGCAGGCCCAGTTCGAAGGCCGCCGCTTCGCCCTGCTTGCGGACCTCCTCGTCGAGCTCCGCCTTGACTTTCTCGACCACTTCCTCGATGCGCGCGGGGTGGATGCGGCCGTCGGCGATGAGGCGCTCGATGGCCTGCTTCGCGATCTCCCGGCGGTAGGGGTCGAACCCCGACAGGATGATCGCCCCCGGCGTGTCGTCGACGATCAGATCCACCCCCGTGGCGATTTCCAGCGCGCGGATGTTCCGGCCTTCGCGCCCGATGATCCGGCCCTTGAGATCGTCGCTCGGCAGGTCGACCACCGAGACAGTCGTTTCCGTCGTGTGTTCCGCGGCGCTCCGCTGGATGGCTTCGGTGATGAGCTGCCGGGCCCGCTGGGCGGCCGTCTCCCGGGCCTCCGTGTCGAGGCGCTTCACGAGGTTGGCCGCATCGCGCCGGGCGTCGGCTTCCATCTGCTTGATGAGCGTGTCCTTGGCTTCGTCGGCCGTCAGGCCCGCCACGCGCTGCAGTTCGCGCTGCTGGTCGGCCACGAGGCGCTCGTACTTGGCGGCCGCCTCCGCCGTGGACTTCTCGCGCTTGCCCAGCGCCTGCTCCTGCGCGCGCATCTCCCGGTCGCGCTGTTCGATGGCGCCGAGGCGCTCGGTCAGCTTCTCGTCGCGGCGCGTCAGCGTCTGCTCGAGGGCGCCCAGCTGCTGCTGCCGCTCGCGGGCCTGGCGTTCGGCGTCCACCAGCATTTCGTGGGCGCGCTCCTTCGCCTCGAGGAGTGTCTCCTTCTTCTTCGTTTCTCCGTCCCGCTCGGCGTCCTTGCTGATGCGCGCGGCGAGCTCCTCAGCCCGCCCAATTGTCTCGGCGGCGAGGCGCCGCCGGTTGGCCAGCCAGAAGGCAACGACGGCCGCGCCGACGCCGGCCGTAATCAGGGCGTTCACGATGTAGACCACCGAGGTTCCATTCATGCCGCGTCCTTTCGACGCTCTGGCGTCCGGGGCGGGGCCGTGTGGAGTCGGGACGGCCGGGTTCGGATGCCGAGGCCACCGAAGGAGGGGAAAGGCGGCGAGTCCGCCGCCGGAAAAGGCCCCGCTTTGCCGTGTGGGGAGGTCGATGAACCTGCCAAGGGCAGGTGGAACCGCTATATGAGCCGTGCTTCAGGCTTCCTCGACTCGGAGGCATGCACACCGCCCGGCATCGCAGCTCCGTGGACTTAACGTTGGCTCAAACGAGCCTCCGCGCCATCACGCGCAAAGCAGGGAACCCGTGATTGTTCTCGGGGTGATCTTAGAACGGGGACTGAGGTGGGTCAAGCAGGCCCGGCGGTTCCGCGAGCGCATCGTCGATCAGGCGCTCGATGGCGGCCAGGCGGGCCGAGACGTTCGCCGGCTTCCCGTCCTCGGCGTCCAGGATGCGGAACGCCTCGTCGGCGATGTTGAGGCCCGCCAGGACGGCCAGCCGCAGCGAATCGCCGGCGGGCGACTGGTCGGCAGCCGCCCGCATGCGCTCGTCCACGTAGCTGGCCAGCTCCTGGACATACTGAGGATCAAGCGCGCTCCTGATCGGATAGCGCTGACCGAAGATTTGAACCGGCACCAGCCCCTCGGCCATGGTCGGGCTCTACAGGCTGAGTCCCTCGAGCTGCTCCAACAGGGAGCTCACGCGGGCCCGGATGAGGTCGCGTTCGTCCTTGAGGGCCACGATCTCGGCCGTGGCGCCCTCCGTCTCCAGCAGCCTCGCCCTGGCGGTGTCGAGTTCGGTCGACACGCGCTGGTGCTCGTCGGCCAGCCGGGCCTGCTCGGTGCGCATGCGGCCGATGAGGGCCACGAGAAGCTTCACTTTCTCTTCAAGCCGGTCGAGGGCTTCGGTGTCGACCGGCCGCGCGGTTTTCAGCATACGGGCTCCGGGATGCCTGCCGCGCGGCTACGCCTTCGCGGCCGACGCGATGGCGTGGCGCGCCTGGTCGACAATCTTCGTGAACGCCGGGGCGTCGTTGACCGCGAGGTCCGCGAGGTGCTTGCGGTCCAGAGCGATGTTGGCCAGCTTGAGGCCCTGGATCAGCTCCCGGTAGGTGAACCCGTTCTCTCGGGCGGCGGCGTTGATCCGCACGATCCACAGCTGCCGGAAATCGCGCTTCTTGTTGCGCCGGCCGACAAACGCGTAATTCAGCGCCTTGTCGACGGCTTCCTTGGCTGCGCGGTACAGCTTGCTCTTGTTGAGGTAGTACCCCTTGGCACGGGACAGGAGCCTTTTGCGCTTGGCTCGCCGTACGGTGCCACGCTTCACTCTCGGCATGTTCGATTCTCCACGGCCACTCGGCGTTCAGTGGGGGCGCCATCGCGCCCGTTCCGGCGGCGGATCCGATCACCGGGGGGTGGCATCCCCGGGTCCCAGGACCCCGCGCCATGGTGGCGTCGGAGCAGCAGGAGGGAAGGTAGCCCCAGCCCCCAGCCCCTAGCCCCTTGTCCCTACTTATAGGGCAGCATCCGCGCCAGCGTGGCCGCGTCGGCAGGCGAGGCGACGCTGGCCTTGCCGAGCTGGCGCTTCCGCTTGGTCGTCTTGCTCGACGCCAGGTGACGCTTGAACGCGGAATTCCTGACGAACTTCCCGGTCGCCGTCTTCTTGAACCGCTTCGCGGCGCCGCGATGAGTCTTCAACTTGGGCATGACCTGATTCCACTCCTGTGTCCCGGACGCCCTAGGCGCCCGGCTCGTCCTCTCCGCTCTCGCCGCCAGCGTCGACCGCATCGGCCTCGTCGCCCGGTTCGTCTTCGTCGAACGGCTCGAGTTCGTCGAGCGGCTCGAGCTCCTCGGCCGGTTCGGGCTGCGCCGCCGCGCCCGCGGGCCCGGCCGCCGCCGCGGGCTTGGGCACGGGCTTGGGCGGCTTGTACCCGGGCTTCCGCGCGAGGATGACATGCATCGTGTTGCCTTCCTTGCGCGGCGTGTTCTCGGCCACCGCCTCGTCGATCAGTTCGTCCAGGAGGCGCTCCAGGATGCGCCGCCCGATCTCGGGGTGCGCCTGCTCGCGGCCGCGAAAGAAGATCGTGGCCTTCACCTTGTCCCCGTCCGCGAGGAAGCGCTGAATGTGCTTCTTCTTGAAAAGGTAGTCGTGCTCGTCCACCTTCGGGCGGAACTTGATCTCCTTGACCTCGGTGAACTTCTGGTGCTTCCGGGCCTCGCGCTGGCGCTTCTGCTCCTGATACTGGTACTTCCCGAAGTCCATGATGCGGCAGACGGGGGGCGTCGCCGTCGCCGAGACTTCGACCAGGTCCAGGTTCTTGCTCTTCGCGAGCGCCAGCGCCTGCTGGGGCGGCATGATGCCCAGCTGCTGGCCGGTGTCATCAATCACGCGGATCTCGCGCACCCGGATGCGCTCGTTGACGCGTGTGCGCTCTTCACGGCGTGGGCCGAAGCGATCGAATGCGATAGCAGCCTCCTACTGTTCCCGGGACTCGCGTCCCTTTCGCCGGACCTCGTCGAGGGCAGTCTCGATGAAGCCCTCCACCGTGCCCGGCCCCCGGTCTCCCGCCGCCCGGCTGCGGACCGACACGGTCCCGTCGGCCATCTCGCGGTCTCCGACGACCAGCATGTACGGGACCTTCTGCAACTGGGCTTCGCGGATCTTATACCCGATCTTTTCCTGCCGGTCGTCCAGTTCGGCCCTCAGCCCGGCGGCCGCCAGGCGGTCGCGCACCGAAGCGGCGTAGGGAGCGTGGCGGTCGGCGATCGGCAGCACGGTCGCCTGGACGGGCGCGATCCAGAGCGGGAACGCGCCGGCGTAATTCTCGAGCAGCAGCGCCATGAAGCGCTCGAAGCTGCCGAAGATCGCCCGGTGGATCACGACCGGCCGGTGCTCCGCATTGTCCGGGCCCACGTAGGTGAGACCGAACCGCTGCGGCAACTGGTAGTCGAGCTGGATCGTGGCGCACTGCCACCGGCGGCCGAGGGCGTCGGTGACGTCGACGTCGATCTTCGGCCCGTAGAAGGCGCCGCCGCCTGCCTCGACGGTGTAGGCGAGGCCCACGGCCTCGAGCGCGCGCGTCAGCGCGGCCTCGGCGTGATCCCATGTGGCGGCTTCGCCGAGGAACTCCGCCGGCCGCGTCGAGAGTTTCATCGCGATCTCGAGCCCGAAGTCGTCGTAGACGCGCTGCACCAGACGCAGCAGGCGCTCAACCTCGTCGCCGATCTGCGACTCCATCACGAAGATGTGCGCGTCGTCCTGCGCAAACTGCCGCACGCGCGTCAGGCCCGACAGCACGCCGGACGCCTCATTCCGGTGGAGCGCCGTCTGCTCGTGATAGCGCAGCGGCAGGTCGCGGTAGCTGCGGCCCTCGCTCGCGAACACCAGCATGTGGCCCGGGCAGTTCATGGCCTTCACGCCCATCTGCTCGCCCTCGGCCTCGACGAGGAACATGTTCTGGCGGTAGTGCTGCCAGTGCCCCGACGTCTCCCAGAGGGCCTTGTTGAAGATGAGCGGCGTCTTCAGCTCGACGTAGCCGGCCGGGAACAGCACCTGCCGCATGTAGTCGGCGAGCAGGTTGTAGACGGTCGTGCCCTTGGCGAGCCAGAAGGCCGCACCGGGCGCCCACGGGTGGAAGGTAAACAGGCCGAGTTCGCGACCGAGCCGCCGGTGGTCGCGCTTCTTCGCCTCCTCGACGCGCTGCAGATAGGCCTTGAGGTCGGTGTCGCTGAAGAACGCGGTCCCGTAGACGCGCTGCATCGGCTGGCCCTGCGCGTCACCCTTCCAGTAGGCATGCGAGGTCGTGAGCAGCTTGAACGCCTTCAGACGGCCCGTCGAGGGCACGTGCGGGCCGGTGCAGAAGTCCATGAAGACGTCGTCGATCGTGTAGCACGATACGGTCGCGCCGCCCTTTTCGTCGATGAGTTGCACCTTGAGCGGCTCGCCGCGAGCCGCGAAGTGCGCCTTCGCCTCTTCTTTCGGGATCATGCGGCGCTCGTACGGCAGATCCCGCGAGGCGAGCTCCCGCATCTTCTGCTCGATCGCCTCGAGGTCTTCCGGCACGAAAGGCCGTTCGACGACGAAGTCGTAGAAGTAGCCGTCATCGGTTGCCGGGCCGATGCCGCACTGGGTGCCCGGAAACAGGTTCACCACGGCCGCCGCCATCAGGTGGGCGGTCGAGTGTCGGTACAGGTCGATCGCCTCAGGGCTCTCCGGCGTGATGACGCGCACCGAGGCGTCGCCGTCGAGCGCGTGCGACAGGTCCGTCAGTCGGCCGTTGACCAGGCCGGCGAGGGCGGACTTCGCCAGCCGCGGCGAGATGGCGGAAGCGACCTCGGCGATTCGAGTTCCCTGTTCGACGCTCCTGACGGAACCGTCGGGAAGCGTAATGGCGATTTGGCTCATGGCACACGGCAGGTTCAGCCCCGGCGGGCAATGACTCCCACCCCGACCGACCTGCCTTCGGGTATCGGGGAAGTGGTAGGCACGAGCGGACTCGAACCGCTGACCTCCTGCGTGTCAAGCAGGCGCTCTAACCAGCTGAGCTACGCGCCTAAGTCGCGACCAGACAAGGCGTACCGGACCTCCTAGTATAGCAATCGGTCCGAGCGGGCGTCAACGCGCCCGGCTGGCGTGCACAAAACCGGTGAACCCGGCCCCGCCGGGGACGTGCCCCGTGACGAGACCGGGTGATGTGCCTGCCTCGGCGGGCGGCGCCTACTTGACCAGGTCCTTGAGGGCCTTGCCGGCGGTGAAGCGGGGCACGCGGCGTTTCGCGATCTTGATGGCTTCGCCGGTGCGGGGGTTGCGCGCGGTACGGGCCTTCCGGACCGAGGTCTTGAAGGTGCCGAACCCGACGAACGTGATCGTGTCGCCCTTCTTGAGTGCCTTGCCAATCGTCTCGAGCGTCGAGTCGAGCATCTTGCCCGCGGCGGCCTTGGTCGCCCCGGTGTCCTTCACGATCCTGGCGATGAAATCCTGCTTGTTCATCCGTCCTCCTCAGACGTTACGGCCTCACTTGCGGGTAAGCGCCCGCAAACGCACCGTCGCGTTTATACGCAACGGGATTCGGCGTGTCAAGACGATTCGCGCGGTCCGCTCGCTGTGTCACAAACATCACGACGCGGCCCGGCTGCCCAGACGTTCCACCGCCTTCTCGAGGGTCCGATCTCCGTCGGCGGCGGGCAATCCGAACTCGACGTCGGGCTGGGCCACGGCGACATCGGGCTGCAGGCCCCGCTCGTGGATCGCTACGCCGGCCGGCGTGAGATACCACGCGCGCGACATCCACAGGCTGCCGCCATCGGGCAGCGCGAACAGCCGCTGGAGCGCAGCCCGCCCGGTCGTGCGCTCGCCGATCGTCTCGGCCCGCTTGTTGCCCGCAAGCGCCGCGGCAAACAACTCGGCCCCACCGGCCGTGCCGAAATCGGTCAGGACGGCCAGCGGCAGGGTAATCGGGCCGTCGCCGGGCGAGGCGGCGATCGTGCGCCGCTCTTCGCCTCGCGACTCCAGGATCGCCAGCGTGCCGCTCGCGACAAACCCCCGGGCCGATTCGATGCCTGCTTCGAGCCGTCCTCGCGCCGCGCCGCGCACATCGATCACCAGCGACCTGGCGCCCTCGCGCTGCAGCCGGGCTGCCGCCTCTCGCAGCGCGGCCGGCGTCGTGTCGGCGAACTCCGCCACGCGAATGTAGCCGATGGCCGGCTGGAGCATGCGCGCCGCCGGCGGCAGCGCGGGCGGCACCTCGCGCGTCAGTTCCACGTCATGCGGCTCGGCGGCGTTGCCGCGCAGCACCACGAGCTTCACCGTGGTCCCGGGGGGGCCCTGCAGCTGACGCATGCCCTCCCAGACCGACATCTCCCGCGTCGGCGCGGAGCCAATCACCCTGATGAAATCGCCCGGCCGCAGCCCCGCTCGGGCGGCAGGCGATTGGTCCCGCGCGGCCACGACGCGCAGGTAGTACTGGCGGGTGAGATCGAGGCCGACGTCCGCGGGGCCGTTCCCGGCGCCGGACTGGAACTCGGTCGTCTGGGCCGGCGTGAGGTAGGCACTGTCGGCGTCGAGGGAGTCCGCGAGCCCGTTCATGGCCCCGTGCATGAGCCGATCGACGTCGACCTCCTCGACATAGTTGCCCGTGGTCAGGCTGAACACGTCGTCGAACACGCGCAGGTGCGGGTACGTCTCCTGGCCTCCCATGGTCTTGCCGAGGAGACCGCCGACGAGCGCGAACGCGAGCACGGGCGCCGTGATGAGGATGATGCCGAATCGCGTGCGGGTGGTCATGGATGGGGGTTACTTCCGCTTGAGCCATTGTAGTGGATCGGCCGGCTTACCGTCGATCCGCAATTCGAAGTAGAGCGAGGGCTCCCCGTCGAGCGAAGTGCCCACGCTGCCCAGCCGCTGGCCCGTCGAGACGCGTTCACCCGACACGACGTCGATGTCGGCCAGGTAGCCGTAGAGCGAGAACGCGACCGACCCGTGGTCGATGATTACGAGGTTGCCGAAACCCGTGAAGGCGGTCGCGTAGGCGACAAGGCCGTCGTGCACGGCCAGGACCGGCGTCGCCGCGTCGGAGGCGATCTGCACGCCGTTCGACACAACCGAGGTGTGGAACTTCCGGTTGACCTGGCGCCCGAACGCGCCTCGCACCGTGCCCGTCACGGGCCAGTCGAGGTCTCCCTTGAAGGGGCGCAGCGGCAGGCCGATTGCGACGCCCGCCTGCGCCGTGCGTCCCGAAGCGGCGTCATCGACGGTGCGTTGCAGCCGCTGGCGGGCCGCCTCGAGCTCGCCCACGAACTGGGCGGCGAGGTCGCGCCGGGCGTCGATCCGGCTGATGAGATCCTCATGGGCCGCGACGGCCTTCGCTGCCGCATCCCGGGTGCGAGCGACCGCCGCCCGGGCGAGGCTCGCCCCGCTGCGCCGGACCTCGAGCGCCCCCTGCGCCTTGCGCAGGTCCGCGAGCGTGCGCTGGCGCTCGGCGACCCGGCGGCGGTCGAGCCCCTGCAGGCCCGACACGAACCGGTACGCGCGGCCCATGTCGCGAAGGTCGTCGACGCTCATGAGCATCCGGAGGTAGCCGCCGTTGCCGATCTTGTAGAGCTCGACCATCCGCGCCGCGAGATCGGGCAGCTGCGAGTCCGCCGTCCGTTCGAGCCCGGCGATCCGGATGGCCGTGTCGTCGAGCTCGCGTTCGATGCGCTGCAGTTCCAGCGTGCTGGAAGCGAACGCCTCCGCGCGCAAGTCGCGCTCGACCTCGAGCCGCCGGAGGTCCTCGATGAGCGTCCGCTCGCGCGACGCGAGGTCGTCGGCTTCGCGCTGCAGCGCCTTGATGCGGGCCGCCGCCCGGCCGGCCATCGCCTCGGCGCTGGCCGGGTCCTGCGGCGGGCCGGCGGCGGCAAGCGCGGCGGCGAGCACGGCCGCGCCGGCAACCGCCGTCACGGCTTCCCGCGCCCGGCTCCGCCACGCGGAGGGCGAATCGGTGGGGCCGGACGCGCGGCGAGGCCTTCGCATGGGCGTCAGAAAAGCGGCTTGCCGTCCATGTCCTTCGGGATGGGCACGCCGAAGTACTTGAGCACGGTCGGGCCGATGTCGATGATGCGCGGATCCTGCACGGCGAGTTTGCGGTTCGTGATGAGGAGCCCCGGGATCGTCTTGTAGTCGAACCCGCAGTGGTCTCCGCTCCACTTGCGCGTGTTGGGGTAGACGATGTCGCCGGGCGGCGACCCGCCCAGGGTAGTCTGCCAGGACACCCGGTAGCCGTCCATCATGCCCACCTGGAGATCCGGCGCGTCCTTCAGGAAGGGGCCGCTGTAAATCTCGTCGCGCTTGTAGACGTTGCTGACAATGCGCGCGCCGTTCCGGGGGTCGGTCAAGCCCATCAGCCGCGACGCGAGGTCGTCGACAACGGCCTGGTACTCCGCCGGGTCCACGGCGCCATCCCCTTCGCGGCCCTTCAGGTTGATGAACACCTGGCCGAGGCCCATGGCGTAGGCCTTCGTGCGCGGCCAGTCCACGTTCTCCCAGAACTCGCCGGACCCGAGGAACATCTCGTTCATGCCCTTCATCTCGGTCCGCTGGCCCTTGATCGCGAGGAAGCCCTCGTTGACCAGCCACGTGTTCAGGTTCACCGCGTGGCGGAAGGAATGGAACCCGTGGTCCGAGAGGACCAGTACCTGGGTGTCGGGGGGCAGGTGCTCGAGCACTTCGCCGACCACCTGGTCGGCGCGCCGGTAGACGCGCAGGATCGAGTCGCCGTACTTCGCGGCGTCGGCCTCGTTGTACATCGGGTGCGTCTTGTCGATGAACCGCCACATCATGTGCTGGACGCGGTCGGTCGACTCGCTGACCCAGACGAGCAGGTCCCATTTGCGGGCGTCGAGGCGGTGCAGCGCCACCTGGGCGCGGTCGTCGAAGGCGCGGTACAGATCGTCCATGAACGCTTTCTCGTCGAGGCGGTCCTCGTTGAGCGGCCAGGTGGCCTCGGCCCAGCCGAGCGTCCGGAAGAACCCGAGGCGATCGTTGATCTGCGACGAGAACGACGCGGGAGACGAGATGGGCACCGGCGGGTTGTCCGGCCGCCAGTTCACGGGCGAGATGTAGAGCTGCAGTTCCTTGTCGGCCCGGATGAGGAACATCTGCACCATCCCGTGCAGCCGGACGAGGAAATTCACCCGGAACTCGAGGGTGACCCACTTGCTCCATTCGCCCTCGGCAAGGCCGATGCTCTTGCCGTCGATCTCGATCGTCGCGCGGCGCTCGGGGCGGTTCCAGTGGACGGTGACGGGCAGTCGGATGTCCTCGCGCGCGGTGAGCTCGGCGAGCGCCGCCTTGTCGGCGTCCGTGAGCGAGGGGCCTTTCGCCAGGACCGCGCGCTGCTGCGCCTTGACGACGGGGTTGGGCGGGCCGACCAGCTCGGTCGACGCCACGCCCCGGTCCATCACGAGGCGCTTCAGGATGCCGCCCATCTCGGTGTTGCCCTCCTCGTACCGGGAGAGGTCGGTGGCGAAGTAGTAGAAGGTCCCGATCGTGCCGCGGATGTCGGGCAGCGGCAGCCCGGAGAGCAGTTCGCCGTTCTCGACGTCTTCGGGCGGGAAGGTGATGGGCACGGTGAGCAGGCTCGACCGGACGCCATGCTGTCCCGCCGTCACCCAGAACGACGTGCCGCCGCGGATTGAGGAAATCGCCGGCCCTTTGATCGGCAGGTAGTTGAACAGGAACTCCGGCGGCTCCTTCTTGACGATGCCCAGGTCCGGCATGTACGTCTTCGGATCGCGCACGAGGAAATCGAAGATATTGTGCTTGCCGGCGTTGGACCCGGTCGCGAACGACGCCCACGAGGTGGGGGACTCCGGCGAATGGCTCGTCTCGAGGCGGTAGAAACCGCCCTGCGCCGCGAGCCGGGCCAGGTGGGGCAGCTGGCCTTCGGCCATCCACTGCTCGGTCAGTTCCGGGTCCATCCCGTCGAAACCGAGGATGACGACTTTCTGCGAGTACTCCGACGGGGCGTTCGCCTTCTGACAGGAAACGGCGCCAATCGCCAGAGCAGCCGAAAGGAGCAGGACGCTGAACGGCTTCACGTGGTCTCTCTTTGTCTTCGAGCGGAAGCGGCCTCGCGACCCGTGCGTGCGGCGCGAAGGCCCCGCCGCCCGCAGGCCAGACGACCGTCCCTGTAGATGTCGGAAAAGTATAGCGTACTGCCCCGGGGGCGCCCGCGGCGCGCACACCCTTGGAGACCGCGCCCGAAGATAGTACGCTCCAGCACGGATGCGGATCCTGGGCGTGGACGACGGCCGGCGGCGCATCGGGCTTGCCATCAGCGACCCGACGGGCACGCTCGCGCGCCCGGCGGAGACCGTGACGGGCCACGACGACCCCTCCGCCGCCGCGCGTGAAGTGACCGCGGCGCTCCGGCGGCTCGAGGCCGGCGACGACCCCGTCGGCGCGATCGTCGTGGGCCTCCCGCTCCGCCTCGACGGCACGCCGAACGAACAGACCGGCCACGCGCGCGCGCTGGCGGCTGAACTGGGTCGGCTGACCGGCCTCGAGGTCCTCCTGCAGGACGAACGGCTGACGAGCCGCGAGGCCGAGAGCCGGCTTGCCCTGCGGGAACGCGACTGGCGAATCCGCAAGACGCGGCTCGACGCCGCGGCGGCCGCGGTGATGCTGCAGGAGTACCTGGACAGTAGACAGTAGACAGAAGACAGAAGACAACTGAATGATACGTCGGGCAATTCTCCTCGTCTTCCTTGCCGCAGCTGCCGCCGGGGTCTGGGCGGGCTGGCGGCAGTATGCCCAGATCGCTGCGCCCTACAGGGGCTACGCCGAGGCCGAGCAATTCGTCGACGTGCCGAGCGGGATCGGGACCAGGGCGATCGGGACGCGGCTCGTTCAGGCGGGTGTTGTTCGCGACCTGACGACCTGGCGGCTCGCGGTGTGGCGGAGCGGCCAGGCCACGGCGCTCAAGGCTGGCGAGTACCGGTTCTCCGGGGCCATTTCACCAGCCGAGGCCGTGGCGAAACTCGCCCGCGGGGATGTGTATCTTCGTGCCATTACGTTTCCCGAGGGGCTGACCGTCCGGCAGATGGCGGCGATCTTCGAAGACGCCGGGTTCGGCCCGGCGGCGGAGTTCAACGCGGCGGCGGGCGCGGCGCACCTTGTCCGTGCGTTCGACCCGGCCGCGAGAAACCTGGAAGGCTACCTCTTCCCCGACACGTACGCGCTGCCTCGGCGCACGTCGGCGCTGGAGCTTGTCCGTCGCATGGTGGCGCGTTTCGAGGCGGTGTTGACGCCGGATCTGCGGCAGGCCGCCAGCGACCTGGGGCTGTCTGTCCGCGAGGCGGTGACCTTGGCGTCTCTGGTCGAGAAGGAGACGGCGGCGCCGGACGAGCGGCCGCTGGTGTCGGCTGTCTACCACAACCGGCTGCGGCAGCGCATGGGCCTGCAGTGCGATCCCACCGTCATCTACGCGCTGCAACTGCGAGGGCGCTTCGACGGGAATCTCACGCGCGCCGATCTGGCCATCGATTCGCCGTACAACACCTACCGGTACCGGGGCCTGCCTCCGGGTCCCATCGCCGCCCCGGGACGCCTGTCTCTCGAGGCTGCCGTCCGGCCCGCCCCGGCCGACTACGTCTACTTCGTCAGCCGCAACGACGGCTCGCACGCCTTCGCGTCCACGCTCGCCGAGCACAACAGGAACGTCCGGACGTATCAGGTGGAGTTCTTTCGGAAGCAGGCGCGTGCACCAGGGAAACCCGCGCCCCGTCAGTAGCCAGCAGCCAGCATTCAGTAGAAAACCTGGACGCTGTCGGTCGTCACGCCCTACTGGCTACGATGTGCCGACGAATCCCGAATCCCGAGCCCCTACCTCTCCGCCCACCTCAGCTTCTCCCGGAGCACCTGGTAGTAGCTGCGGTTCACGGCGCGCACGAGGCGCGCGGGCCTGGCAGCCTGCTGGACGCGGACCGTGTCGGTGAAGTCGAGCCGCTCGCCGGCCTGGCCGTCGAAGGTGACATAGGCCTCCGACCCGGCGCCCCGCGAGTGCGGCTGCACGAGGACGTCGGCCGATGCCGGAATCACGACCGGCCGGTTGGTGAGCGTGTGCGGCGCGATTGGATTCAGCACGAGCGCGTGTACGGCGGGATGCACGATGGGGCCGCCGGCCGAGAGGTTATAGGCGGTCGACCCGGTGGGTGTCGCGACAATGATGCCGTCGGCGTGGAACCGGGCGACGAACTCGCCCCCCACGCTCACGGCAAACTCGACGACCCGCGACAGGGAGCCTCCGGTCACCGTGACGTCGTTCAGCACGTAGTGCTCGGCTCTCGACTGGCCGTCGCGCTCGATGGCGGCCCGCAGCATCAGGCGCGACTCGACGGGCGCCGTGCCGGCCAGCGCGGCCTCCAGCGAGGCGAAGAGCTCGCCGTACGTGACCTCCGTCAGGAAGCCGAGCCCGCCGAAGTTGACGCCGAGAATCGGCACCTCCAGGCCGGCCTGGGCGGTCCGATCGGCCATTCCCAGCAGCGTGCCGTCACCGCCGAGCAGCAGGATGAGATCGACCTCGCGGGGCAGGTCGTCCCGTTCGACAGTGCGGATGGAGCCGGCGTCGGCGAGTGCCGCGGTCGTCTGGTCGAAGACCGGTTCGACGCCGCGCGCCTGCAGCCAGGCAGCGATGCCCGGCAGATCCGCGCTGACGGCGGTCAATCCCGGCTTGGTCACGATGCCGACGCGCTTGATCATGTCGATCTCCCTGGCGTGCTGCGCCATTCTACCTAAGTCCTTCGATGCACAAAGGGTGCAACGCATTTGTGCCCTCAGGACTTAGTACTGAGCGAGCGCGACTGGCCACGCATGCCGAAAGGCCGTCGTGGCCGCAGTTGCGAGTCGAAGCACTAAGAAGCACTTGCCGCGCGGCCGCCGAGCCCATAGACTGACGGCCATTCCTTGCGGCGGGGCCGCCCCCGCGCAGAGAGGGTCCCGATCATGCACTCGCGCCGTCTTCTGCCCGTGCTGCTTCTCCTCTTCATCGGCAGCGGCTGCGCCGCGCTGATCTACGAGGTGGTCTGGTTCCAGCTGCTCCAGCTCGTGATTGGGTCGTCGGCGATTTCCCTGGCGGTCCTGCTCGGCACGTTCATGGGCGGGCTGTGCCTCGGCAGCCTCGGCTACTCGCGGGTTGCGTCGGCCCGCCATCACCCGCTCCGCATGTATGCCCTGCTCGAGGCGGCGATCGGCGTCATCGGCCTGCTGGTGCTCGTCGCGATGCCCGTCGTCGGCAGCGCGTACTCGAGCTGGGCCGGCCCCGGCACGCTCGGCGTGGTCCTGCGAGCGCTGGCGGCCGGCGTCTGTCTGCTTCCGCCGACGCTCCTGATGGGCGCCACGCTGCCGGCGCTCTCGCGCTGGATCGAGATGACGCCGAAAGGTGTCGCCTGGCTCGGGTTCTTCTACGCCGGCAACACGGCCGGGGCCGTCATCGGCAGCGTGCTGGCCGGCTTCTACCTGCTCCGCGTCTACGACCTCGCCACCGCCACCTTCGTGGCCGTCGCGTTGAACGCGGCGGTTGCCGCCGCCGCCTTCCTGGTGGCGTCCATCAGCGCTTACGACCCGCAGCGCATCCAGGCCGCTTCGGAACAGCCGGGAGACAGCGGCGCGCGACGGGCCGCCGAGGCAGCGCCCGCGTCGGTCCAGGCCCGGCGCGTCGAGCAGCGGACCATCTACCTGGCGATTGCGCTCTCCGGGTTCACGGCGCTCTCGGCCGAGGTCGTCTGGACGCGCCTGCTCTCGCTGCTCTTCGGCGGCACCACCTATACCTTCTCGCTCATCCTCGCCGGGTTTCTGCTCGGCCTCGGCCTCGGCAGCAGCCTGGCGTCGGCGCTCGCGCGCAACCTGGCGCGCCCGTCGGCCGCGCTGGGCTGGTGCCAGGCGGGCGTGTGCGCGGCGGTGGCCTGGGCCGGCATCATGATCGGCTCTTCGATGCCATACTGGCCCATCGATCCGTCGATCTCGACGAGTCCGTGGTTCAATTTCCAGCTGGACGTGGCACGCTGCCTCTGGACGGTGTTGCCCGGGGCCGTCCTCTGGGGCGCGAGCTTCCCGCTGGCGCTGGCGGCGAGCGCGCGCTTCGGCGGCGACCAGGCGCAGATCGTCGGCCGCCTCTTCGCGGCGAACACGCTCGGCGCCATCGTCGGCGCACTGGGCGCCGGCGCGCTCGTCGCCTGGGTGGGCAGCCAGCACACGCAGCAGTTCATGATCGCGGTGGCGGCCACCTCGGCGCTGCTGATGCTGCTGCCCGGGCTCGGCGGCACGTCCGCGACGGCGCCGGGAAGCCGGTTCGCGGCCATCGGGCTGGTGGTGTGCCTGGGCGCGGGGGCGGTGCTCCTCGGCCGGGCGATTCCGCCGATCCCGGGATTGCTGGTTGGCTACGGGAGGTTTTCCGCGACGTGGGTGAACCAGGCGGAGTTCATCTACATGGGCGAGGGTCTCAACGCGTCGGTTGCGGTGTCGAGGCTCGCGGGCGGCGTGTTGAACTACCACAACGCGGGCAAGGTCCAGGCCTCCAGCGAACCGCAGGACATGCGCCTCCAGCGCATGCTCGGCCACCTCACGACGCTCGTGCCGGAGAGCCCGACATCCGTCTTCGTGATCGGGTTCGGCGCCGGCGTGACGGCCGGCGCCGTGTCAATCGACCCCCGCGTCGAGCGCGTCACGATCGCGGAGATCGAGCCGCTGGTGCCGACGACGGTGTCCCGGTACTTCAGCGCGCACAACTTCGACGTCGCCAGCAATCCGAAGGTGCAGATCCGGATCGACGACGCGCGGCACTACCTGCTGACGACGAAGGAGAAGTTCGACGCGATCACGTCCGACCCGCTCGACCCCTGGGTCAAGGGCGCCGCCATGCTGTACTCGCGCGAGTTCTTCGACCTGGTGAAGCGGCGGCTGAACCCCGGCGGCGTGGTCACGCTGTTTGTCCAGCTGTACTCGAGCAACGAAGAGGCGGTGAAGAGCGAGATCGCCACCTTCTTCGAGACCTTCCCCAAAGGGATCGTGTTCGGGAACACCTACAACGGCGCCGGTTACGACCTCGTCCTGCTCGGCCAGGCCGACCCGGCCCCCCTCGACATCGACGCGCTGGCGGCGCGCCTCGACCAGCCGGAGTACGCGCCGGTCGCGCAGTCGCTCTACGAAGTCGGCTACACCTCGCTCATCGACCTGCTGTCGACGTACGCGGGCGACGCGCCCAATCTCCGAGGCTGGACGTCGGACGCCGTGATCAACAGGGACAGCAGCCTGCGGCTGCAGTACCTGGCCGGCCTCGGCGTGAACCTGCGCGTCGGCGACCTGATCTACCGGAACATTCTCGCGCACCGGAAGGTGCCCTCGGACGTCTTCACCGGATCGGACGCGGGCAAGGCGGCGCTGTGGGAGGCGATCCAGAACCCCCCGTTGCGCTGAACCGGGTTACTTGGTCCCCGGGGCGGCCGGGGCCACGCTCGGCATCTTGCCCTGGGACTCGACGAGGCGCTTGGCGATCAGGTTCACCACGACGGCGTCGTTCCGGACGGCGCCGAGCAATGCCGACCGCAGCAGTTGCTCGCGGCGGGTGCGCAGCCCCTGGGTGATCGCGTCCTTCACCTCGGGCATGCTGAGATCCTTCTGGCCGGCGGCGTCCTTCGCGACGACGAGCACCACGGTGTGCGCGCCGCCCCCGCTCAGGAGCCGTGCCGAGCCGGGCGTGCCCTTCAGCACGGCTTCGCGCAGCTGCGGCGGCGCCTGCTGCAGCGCCGACACCGGCACGAACCCGAGGTCGCCGCCCCGAGGCGCCGACTCGGGGTCCTCCGAGTAGTCCGCCGCGACCTCGGCGAAGGGCGCGCCCTCCTTCAACCGGTCCATCACCATCCGTACCTTGATCGCCGCTTCCTGGGGCGTCGTCGCGTCGTTGTTGGTGCGGTTGGCGATGCGTGCATCGCGGACGGGTGTGATGACAATCTGCGCGATGCGGTACGCGTCCTCGGTGCGGTTGAACTGCGCGCGGTTCGCGTCGAAGAACGCGGTGACTTCCTGGTCGGTGACGGCGACTTTCGACACGACCTCGCGCTCGAACAGCTTCTGCACCAGCATGTCGCGGCGCAGCCCCTCGCGCATGTCGGCAGCGGTCAGGTTCCGCCTGGCCAGCTCCTGCTTGAAGGACTCGTCGGGAATGTCCTTGCGAGCTTCGACGTATGCCGCATCGAGCTCGGTGTCGGGCAGTTCGAGCTTCAGCTCCCGCGCCTTGGCGAGGAGCAGGTCCTGGACAATGATCTGATCGAGGATCTCCAGTTTCGCAACGGCCGTCTCCTCTTCGGAGGACGGCGGCGGCCCCTGGAGATTCCGGCGGTAGGCCCTCTCCACGTCGTCGCGGGTGATCTCGCGTCCGTTCACCACCGCCCATGCGTCGGCGGACACGGGCGGGGCAGCGGGCTTGGACTGGCAGGCGCCGGCAAGTCCGGCGAGCGCGATCAGGACGAGGATCGGGCGGGAGCGGCGCATGGAGGTCAGCAGGGCGTTCATCATCCCACTATTGTAATCGCCGCGCGCCCCGCGGTGTCCACCAACTCGAGCGGCCACGCCGATTATCCGGCCGGGGCCTGCCTCCGCGCGTCAGCTCCGCCGCAGGTGCAGCAGGAATTCCCGGTTGCCGGCGGCGCCGGTGATGGGCGATGGTGTCATCGCGACCCGGACCAGGCCGCAGGACGCGGCACTCTTCGTCACGCGCGCCAGCACGGCCTCGTGCACGGCCGGGTCCTTAACCAGGCCGCCCCGGCCGACCTCGGCCCTGCCCGCTTCGAACTGCGGCTTCACCAGCGCCACGATGTCCGCGCCGGGAGCGAGCACGGGGGGAAGGACCGGCAGGATCAGGCGCAGCGAGATGAACGACACGTCGATGGTGACGATGTCCACCGGCGCGGGCAGCCAGCCGCGTTCAAGTTGCCGCGCGTTGCGGTGTTCCAGTACCACGACACGCGGGTCCTCGCGCAGCCGCCAGTCGAGCTGGCCGTGGCCGACGTCGAGCGCGACGACGCGCCGCGCGCCGCGCTGGAGCAGCACGTCGGTGAAGCCGCCCGTGGACGCCCCGATATCCAGCGCCTCGCGGCCCGCGACGTCGATCCGGAGGGTGTCGAGCGCGTGAGCGAGCTTGACGCCCCCGCGACCCACCCAGGGGAAATCGGGCTCGACCACCTCGACCGTCTCGTCTGCGAGGACGCTCGTCCCGGCCTTGCTGACGATGGCGCCCCCCACTTTGACGCGTCCCGCGAGGACGAGCGCCCGCGCCCGCTCGCGCGAGACGGCGAGCCCGTCGTTCACGAGGCGGACATCGAGACGGGTGCGGGGCCTGGCAGCCATCGGCTCTGCCGGGTCAGGACGTGCGGGACACCACCCACTGGGCGATCTCGGCGAGCCGGCCGCGCTCCAGGCGCTCGTCGGCCAGGGCCGCGACGGCCGCGTCGGCGGCTTCCCTGGCCATGCGCTTCGACGCGTCCAGGCCGAACAGGGACGGGTACGTCGGCTTGCCGGCGGCCGCGTCCTTGCCGGCGGTCTTGCCGAGCGCCTGGCCCTCGCCCTCGACGTCGAGCACGTCGTCGACGATCTGGAACGCGAGGCCGAGCCACGAGGCGTAACGATCCACCGCGTCGACGCGCGCGGGCGGCGCGCCGGCCATGATCGCGCCCACGACGGCGGCGGCGCGGATGAGGGCGCCGGTCTTGCGGGCGTGCATGTCCTGCAGCCCCCTGGCGTCGAGCGCCTCCGGCCCGTGGCTGCGCCCCACCGCCTGCAGATCGATCGCCTGCCCGCCGACCATGCCCGCGGCTCCCGCGGCGCCGGCGATGCGGCGGATGACCGCCAGCTTCCGCGCGCCGATGTCGGGCCGGCCCTCGTCGTCCGGTTCGCGCGCGAGGAGCGCAAACGCCTCTGCCAGCAGGCCGTCGCCGGCCAGGATCGCCAGGCCCTCGCCATAGACGACGTGCAGCGTGGGCTTGCCGCGCCGCAGGGAGTCGTTGTCCATCGCCGGCAGGTCGTCGTGGATGAGCGAGTAGGTGTGGATCATCTCGATCGCGCACGCCGAGGGCATCGCGAGGGCGGCGGCGCCGGCCTCGCCCGGGGCGGCGGCGTCCGCCGCCGTCAGCGCCAGGATCGGCCTGAGGCGCTTGCCGCCGGCAA
Organism: Vicinamibacterales bacterium; assembly: GCA_046496425.1. Lineage (GTDB taxonomy): Bacteria > Acidobacteriota > Vicinamibacteria > Vicinamibacterales > JAKQTR01 > JAKQTR01. The sequence continues at coordinate 5,622 of JAWOGY010000008.1, read as the reverse complement.
GCAGGCTGTAGCGCATGGCGTCATGGATGATCGCCAGCGGTCCCTCCACCGGCGGCAGCACCCGCGCGAGCGCCTGCTCCACCTCGTTGCGGCGGGACCGGAGGTAGTCGCGAAGCGGCAGCGGCGGGGTGTCGATCACGCGCGCCGGCCCTTCCGCGGCTGATCGGCGTCCGCATCCCGCCCGTCGTCCTCGCCGACCGCCGCGAGAGCCGGCGGGGCGGGCCGGAGTTCTCCGCCCTCCCCGAGCACCTCGATGCGGCGTTCGGCTTCCTCGAGCCGCGCGTGGCAGTAGCGGGAGAGCCGTACGCCGCGCTCGTAGAGCTCGAGCGACTGCTCGAGTGCGAGGTCGCCTTCTTCCAGCCTCCGGACGATGGTCTCGAGTTCGGCGAGGGCGCCTTCGAAGTCCTTGATGTTCAGATCCATGGGTGTGTGGTCCTGCACGGCCTTATTGCTCCTCCTCGCGCCCGGTCACGACGCACCGCAGTTCGCCGCGATGGAGCGTCACCCGGACGGCGTCCCCGTCGTTGACCGCCGCCGCCTCCCGAAGAATCTGCCGCCGCTCGCCGTCCCAGCACACGGCGTATCCGCGCCCGAGCACCGCCAGCGGGCTCAGCATGTCGAGCCTCGCCGCGAGCGACCCGAGCCGGCCTTCCGCCCCATGGTACTTCCGGACCGCTGCGGCCCGCAGCCGCGCCTCGACCTGCGACAGGCGCGTGTCGATCCTCCCGAGACTGCGCCGCAGATCCAGCGCGTCGAGGCGCATCCTGAGCGCCTGGAAGGCCCGCTGCCGGCGTGCCACGCCGTCCCGCCCGCTGCGCTGCAGGTCGAGCAGCAACTCCACGACGTGCCGGCCCCGCATCGCGAGGCGCCCTGAGAATCCCGCCATCGCGGGCCTGGCCTCGAGCCTCTGCACGGCCTGCAACGCCTGCTGCAGCCGGCGATTCGCCGCCGCCGCCGCGCGGTCGGCCAGGCGGTCGATGCGGGAGGTGAACTCGTCTTTCGCCGCCACGACGATTTCGGCGGCCGCCGACGGCGTCGGCGCTCTCAGGTCGGCCACCAGGTCTGCCAGCGTGACATCGACTTCATGGCCGACGGCCGAGATCACCGGCACCGGGCAGGCCGCGATCGCCCGCGCCACAGCTTCTTCGTTGAAGGCCCACAGGTCTTCGATCGACCCTCCGCCGCGCCCGACGATGACGACGTCGACGCCTTCGACGCGCCCGATCGCGGCGAGCGCGCGCGCGATGTCGGCCGATGCCGTGTCGCCCTGGACTCTTGCCGGCGCGATGATCACGTGGGCGTTCTGGTAGCGCCGGCCCAGCACTTTCAGGATGTCGCGGACGGCCGCGCCGTCAATCGACGTGACGATGCCGATCCGGCGGGGCAGCGCCGGCAGCGGCCGCTTGCGTGACGCGTCGAGGAGGCCTTCGGCCTGCAGGCGCTTCTTGAGCTGCTCCAGCGCGAGTTGCCTGGCCCCGAGGCCCCTGGGCTCGATCTCGCCGCAGACGATCTGGTATTCGCCCTTCGGCTCGTAGACCCCGAGCCGGCCCCGCGCGAGCACGTGCTGCCCGTCCTCGAGCCTGAACTTGAGCGTCCGGGCGGCCGCCTTGAACATCACGGCCCGCAGCTGCGCGCCGGCGTCCTTGAGCGAGAAGTAGATGTGGCCCGTCGTCCACAGCCGGCAATTGGAAATCTCACCCTCGACCCAGACGTCCGCCCACCGCGTCTCGAGCAACAGCCGGACTTCCGACGTCAGTTCCGACACGGTATAGACACGGGGAGGCGGCGGAGCGCCGGGTTCGAGCTCCTGTCCGCCGTCGGCGTCGTCGAACGGCAGGTCAAAAAGACCGGGCATCGTCTCCTGCGCGCCGCGCGTCGGCAATGTCGTCATGGGACCAGTCCAGGCGCTCGACTCCGCGTGCCAGGCCCGTGCGCTCGTCGGCGTCGATGAGGACCGCCTGGAGGCGCGGGTTGCCGGAAGCGGGCTCCATCCGTGCGGGCAGCCCCGTGACGAAGCGGTCGAGCACGGCGGCGCGTTCCATGCCGATGATCGAATCGTGGGGGCCGGTCATGCCGGCATCCGTGATGTACGCGGTGCCGCCGGGCAGTACGCGGGCGTCGGCCGTCTGCACGTGCGTGTGGGTGCCGACGACTGCCGTCACGCGGCCGTCCAGATACCACCCCATGGCGATCTTCTCGGCGCTGGCTTCCGCGTGCATGTCCACGACGATGAGCCGGCATTCGCGCGCCAGCCGCTCGACGGCCGCGGCGGCCGCCTCGAACGGATTGTCGACAGGCGGCATGAAGACCCGGCCCATCACGTTGATCACGCCGAGGGGGCGGCCGTCCGCCGTGCGGGCCACGACGGCACCTGCCCCCGGCGCGGCGGCGGCCATGTTGATCGGCCTCAGCAGGCGGGGCTCCACGCCGATGTAGGAGAGCGCCTCGCGCTTGTCCCAGACGTGGTTGCCCGTGGTCATCACGTCGACGCCTGACTTCAGCAGGGCGTCGCCGGTTTCGCGGGTGATGCCGGCGCCGGACGCCGCGTTCTCGACGTTGGCGACGACGGCGTCGATGCCGTAGCGGGAGGCGAGCACGGGGAGTCCCTGGCGCACGAGGTCGCGCCCGGTGCGGCCGAAGACATCGCCGATGAACAGGATGCGCATGGTGCGGGGAACCGGTGTGACCGTCGTGTCAGGCGTCCGGCCCGCGCCGGACCTGGACCGCGATGTCGCGGCCGCGGCGCTCCTCGACCTTCGGGACGCGTACGCGCAGCTCGCCGTTGGCCAGCGTGGCCGTGGCGCGCGCGGTGTGGAAGGCGCCCGTCAGCCGGACGGCCCGCGCGAACCGCCCGAAATCGCGCTCGACGAGGTGAAAGCTGGCCTCGGCGCGCTCGCCGGGGTTCGGCGGCATCTTGCCGCCGGCGATGATGACCACGCAGCCCTTGATGAGGATGCGGATGTCATCGAGGGCGACGCCGGGCAGATCGACGACGATGTCGATCGCCTCGGGCGTTTCCTGCGCATCCAGGGTGGGCGAGAAGACGCCGGGCAGCAGACGTCTGTCCAGTGTCCTCGCGCGGTCGAGGTCGTCGAAGAGGCGCCGCACTTCGTCGGCGAGGTCGCGGACCTCGGCGAGCGGCAGCATCGCGTCGATCTGGCGCATGCCCTCCATGATCGCACAGACCCCGGCGGCCCGCCACCGGGCGGGCGCCCGATCCGTTACCGGGTCCCCTCCGCGACGAGCCGCGAGCGGGTGTAGGCGACGAGCCCGCCGGCGTCGATGATGGCCTGCCGCGCCGCGGGCAGCGGCACGATCGGGAAGTCGGCTCCGCGTGTCACGTTCCGCACGTGGGTCGGGGCGAGCGCCAGTTCGTCCCCCACCTCGGCCTCGATGGCGGGGCAGATGATGGTCCGCAGGCCGAGGTTGATCGCGTTCTGCAGGAAGATCCGCGCGAACCCGCGGGCGACGACGACAAGGCCGTGGCCCTTGATGGTCGAGGCCGCCTGCTCGCGCGACGAGCCGCAGCCGAAGTTCTGGCCGCCCACGATGATGCTGCCCGGGGCGACGGCGTGCTGCTGCAGGGCGGTGTTGAACGCCTTGTCGTCGGCAAAGCAGAACTGGGGCGTTTCCGACGGGAGCACGGTGGCCATGAAGCGGCCGGGGTAGACGGTGTCGGTCGACACATTGTCGCCGACCTTGTAGACAACAGCGGCCATGGTGCTCATCCTTCCTTCCGCGGGTCCGTGATGACGCCCGTGATCGCGCTGGCCGCGGCCACGGCCGGCGAGCAGAGGTAGACGTCCGACTTGGGGTTGCCCATCCGGCCGTGGAAGTTCCGGTTCGTCGTCGACAGCGCCGTCTCGCCGTCGCCGAGGGCGCCCTCGTGCACGCCCAGGCAGCAGCCGCATCCGGGGTTCATGATGACGGCGCCGGCGTCCATCAGGTCGCCGATGTAGCCGCGCTTCATGGCCTCCTTGTAGATCCTCCACGACGCCGGGAAGACGAGCATGCGCACGTCGCGGGCAATCTTCCGGCCCTTGAGGCGCCCGGCGGCCTCGGCCAGGTCGTCGAGGCGGCCGTTGGTGCACGAGCCGATCACGATCTGGTGCACCTTGGTGCCGGCGACCTCGCCCACGCCCTTCACGTTGTCGACCGTGTGCGGGCACGCGATCTGCGGCTCGAGCCGGCCGACGTCGATCTCGAGCACGCGGTCGTAGGCGGCGTCCGGGTCCGGCTGCACGAGGTCGAGTGCATCGGTGACGCCAGCCTCCTCGCGCAGGTAGCGCACCGTTTCCCCGTCGGCCGGCACGATGCCGGAGGTGGCGCCGGCCTCGACCGACATGTTGCAGAGGACCAGGCGGCCCGACGTCGGCATGGCCGTGATGGCCTCGCCGTGGAACTCGATCACCTTGAAGTTGGCGCCTTCGGCGGTCAGCCGGCCGACGAGCGCCAGGATGAGGTCCTTCGGCGTGACGCGCTCGCTGAACCGGCCGCTCACGACGACCTTGATGGTGGCCGGCACCTGGATGTTCACGGCGCGGCCAAGTGCCCAGACCGACGCCATCTCGGTGGCGCCCACGCCGAAGGCCAGCGCGCCGAGGGCGCCGTGGCTGGTCGTGTGGCTGTCGGCGCCGACAATCACGGCGCCGGGGCGGTCGTAGCCCTCCTCGGCCATCACCTGGTGGCAGATGCCGCCCGAGTCGCCGCGCACGTCGTGGAACTTCCCGATGCCCTGGGCGGCGGCGAACTCGCGCACCTTCTTCTGGTTCGTGGCCGTCTTCGCCGATTCCGCCGGGACCCGATGGTCGAAGATCACGGCGATCTTCGAGGGGTCCCAGACGCGCGGCTCGAGACCCGTGCCCTTGAAGACGTCGAGGAACTGGTTGATGACGAGCGCCGTGTTCTCGTGCGACATCGCCATGTCCACGGCCGGCTCGACGACGTCGCCGACGGCGACGGAGGCGAGGCCCGAGGCCCGCGCGAGGATTTTCTGTGCGACGGTCATGCCCATCTGTCAGACGACTCCCTTCTGGCGGAGCGCGGCGATGGCCTCGGCCGTGTAGCCGAGGCCGCCGAGGATCGTGTCGGTGTGCGCGGACAGGCGCGGCGGGGGCGCGTCAATCGACGCCGGCGTCTTCTCGAATTTCGCGGTGAGGTTGAACAGGCGCAGGTCGCCGAGTCCCGGCTCCGCCACGGTCTGAATCGTGCCACGGTGCGCGAGTTGGGGCTGCGAGAGCGCGGCGCCGAGATCCAGGATCTCGCCCGACGGGACGCCCTTCCTGTTGAGCACCTCCACCCAGTGGGACGTCGGGTGCTCGGCGAGTTTCGTCTCCAGCAGCGGCGTGAGCGCCTTGCGGTTGGCCTTGCGCGCGTCGCGCTTCTCGAACCGGGCATCGGTCTTCAGTTCCGGCACGCCGAGCACGTCGCAGACCGACTCCCACTGTTCCTGCTGGTTGGCCGCGATGTTGATGTGGCCGTCCTTCGTGACGAACACGCCCGAGGGCGCGGCCGTGAAGTTGTCGTTGCCCATGGGAACCGGCGGCACCCCGCCGATGAGGAGGTTCGCAGCGACCCATGTCCATTCGCCGACCAGCAACGAGATTACGGGCATGGCCCATC
>JAWOGY010000302.1:0-9189 GCA_046496425.1 Vicinamibacterales bacterium | reverse complement strand
TCCGCGTCGGACGGGATCTTGCGCAATCCCTCCTGGCCGAGGCCGGCGAGAATGACGCCCTTCTCGATCGACGAATGCGCCTGGTCGGAGCAGTAGACGCGGAGGTGCGGGACATCGGCGCGGCCCGAGAGGCCAAGCGTGCGCACGTGCGGAACGGCCGCCTCGCGCGCGGCCGCGATGGCGTGAAGGCTGGAGATTGACGCCGTGTCGTAAATGACGCCCTCGAACGTGTCCGGCAGGCCGATGAGCCGCCGCAGCCAGCCCATCACTACCGCCTCGAGCTCGGTCGCCGACGGCGATGTGCGCCAGAGCATGGCCTGCTGGTTCAGCGCGGAGGCGACGAAGTCGGCGAGGACGCCGGGCGCGCTGGCCGTGATCGCGAAGTAGGCCATGAAGCCGGGATGGTTCCAGTGCGTCATCCCCGGCATCAGGATGCGGTCGAAGTCGGCCATGATGGCCTCGAAGTCTTCCGCCTTCTCGGGCGCGGCGTCGGGCAGGGCGCTCCGCACGTCTCCCGGCGCGACCTTCGCCAGCACGGGGAACCGATCGGGGTCCTCCATGAAACGCGCAATCCACTCGACCATCGCATGGCCGTGCCTGCGGAACTCGTTAACCGGCATGTCACCGTGAGGGTTGTTACTGCCTGGCTCCACAGCTGGCCTCCCGCGAGGTGGATTGTGTGCCCGGAGGGCCTGGTGTCACCCGGGGGCTAAAGCTTCCGGGCTACGACCTGAGGCCCGTTCGCCGTCAGTTGTGGATTGTATTGCGAATGGTGGGCAGAAAGGAGACGCGGCGCTCATGGACATCCGCCACGAGCGCCGCGCCTGTTACGTCGACGCTAAAGCGTCGACCTCCAATTCGAGTCCCGAATCCCGCTTGCCCTAGCCCCTAGCCCCTAGCCCCTAGTCCCTAGTCCCTGAGCTCATCTCTCTCAACCACCACCGTCACCGGCTGACTCAGGCGGATGGTCACGGAGGTGCCCGACGCCAGCACGGCGGGGTTCCTGCCGCCGGCCATCACGGCCGCCGTGCCGCCGGCCGCGCCCACCGAGCCGCCGATGGCCGCGCCCTTGCCGCCGCCGAGGATGGCCCCGAGGATGGCGCCGCCGACGGCCGCGCCGCCCACCTTGGCCGCGCTCTCGTTGCCCGGCGACTTGCCTTCACGGTAGATCGCCTCGCTCTGCATCGGGATCCTGGTGTTGTCGGCCAGGACAAGCGTGTGGAACCGCACGCCGATGCGCGCCGCGCCCTTCACCTTGCCGCCTTGCTCGACCTGCATCACGGAGCCGAGCACCCGCGACCCGGCCGGGACCGCGACTTCCGAGCCGACACGGACGTCTCTCGTGACGCGCGCTTCCACAGGATCCTCGATCTTCGCCACTTCGCTCGACACGGTCGACTCGATGCGCAGGCCGATGACCGAGTCGGCCGACACGATCAACTCTTCGAACGTTCGCTGCGGAGGCGGAGGCGTCTCCGGCGGCACCACCTGCTCAATGGCAGCCGGCGGAACAGGCACCGTCTCGGGCGTCGCGGCCGCGCCCACGGCCTGGGCGGGCTTCTCGGCAACCGGGACTTCCTGCGAGGCCGGTGAAGTGGTCTTCACCGCACCGGCGTTCGTGCGGACAGCCGGCGCCGCCGGGGTGGTGGCCCTGGGCGCCGGATCGGGCTGCGGCTTCACGGCCTCGGCTGCGGGTGCCGCGGGCACTTCCGCGGGGTTGCCAGTCTCGACCGGGCCCGCAAACGCCAGCGCCGCCGGAACCGTCGCCTGCTCCTGCCGCAACGCCAGATATGCGCCAAACCCGGCAGCAGCCATGCAAAGAACGACAGCCACGCCGAATCCTATGATCTTGTTCATGGTCGCCTCCCGGCTCCCTCAAGCCCAAACCTACAGCCCGCAAAGGAGCAAGTACTGTGCCGGGGGATCGGGCCACCCCCGTCCTAGAAAAGACAGCCCAGTCAGTAGTTTACCAAAACAGGCGAGGGCCGGGGTTGGCCAGGGTGACACCCAGCACAGACACCGTCGTCCTGATTTGCAAACGGGGCGCCCACGGGACAGAATGACACGGGATGAAGATCCTCGACCAGCTCGTGCAGGACGGCGACCGCCTGTTCCGGTGGCGCAGCTATCTGCCGCTCATCTTCATCCCCATCGTCATCGCCGGTGTGATGACGACGGCGCCACCGTTCTCGACGAGGTTGGGCGAGCGGATCTGGGAGGCTGCGAGCGTGGCCGTTGCGCTCGCCGGATTGCTGCTCCGCGTGTGGGCCGTCGGGTCGGCGCCATCGGGCACGTCCGAACGGAGCACCGTCAACCCCCGCGCGTCCCAGCTTCGCACCACCGGGCCGTATTCGATCGTCCGCCACCCGCTCTACCTGGCCAACGGCCTGATGGCGCTCGGACTGTCGCTGTTCCCCGGCGTCTGGTACCTGCCGATCATCCTCGTGCTGGCCACGTGGCTCTACTACGAGCGCATCGCCATTCGCGAGGAAGCGTTTCTGGCGGACCGGTTCGGCAGCGAGTTCGACGCGTGGTCGTCGCGCGTGCGGGCGTCGCGGCCGTCGTTTGCGGGGTACACGCGATCGGCCATCCCGTTCTCGTGGAAGAAGGTGCTGCGCCACGAGTTCCACGGCCTGCTGGTCGTCGCCGCGGGCGCGTTCGTGTTCGACGCCCTGCAGGAGAGCTGGCGGGCGCGGGCGTGGCGCGCGGACGCGCCCTGGCTGTGGTTCGTTGCGGCGAGCGCGGTGCTGTTCGCGATCTTCGTCGCGCTCAAGCGCGGCACGCGGTTACTTGAAGGCTGAATCATGTCCTTGCTCACCAGAGAAGCCATCGACACGGCGCTTCGCGCTCTGCCTGGCTGGCATTTCCAGCAGCACGCCATCGTCAAGGAGTTCACCTTCGCGGGGTTTCCCGAGGCGGTGGCCTTCATCACCCGGCTCGTGCCCGGGTCGGAAGCCGCGGACCATCATCCCGACCTTGCCGTCAGCTACCGGCGCGTGACGGTGACGTTCACCACCCACAGCGAGGGCGGCGTGACGGCGAAAGACATCGCCGGCGCACGCGTGGCAGACTCATGCGCCTGAAGCGGTACTACAGCTCGCGGGACGTGACGGCGCTGACCGGCCTCACGGCCGACCAGCTGCGGTGGTGGGAGCGCCAGAAACTGGTGCAGCCCGCCGTGGCGTCGCACCCGACCGAGGCGGGCGGCTTCACCGAGCGCCGCTACACGCCGGTCGACCTGCTCGAAATCATGGTGCTCGCCGACCTGCGCCGGCGCGGCTTCTCGCTCACGCGCCTTCGCGAGCTCATCGACAGGCTGCGCGCGCACTTCCAGGTCCGCCTGTTCGAGGCGACGGGCGAAGGCGGGCCGGTGACGCTTCTGACCGACGGCGGCGACATCTACGTGCGCACCCTCGACGGCCGCTTCTTCAACCTGCTCAAGGACCCCACGCAGCCGCTGCTCGTCGTGGGCGAGGAAGCCAGCTTCAAGGTGCTGGCCTCGCGCGCGCGGCCCCGCAAGAAGCGCCCGCGCAAGGCCGCGCCCGAGGAGCCGTGACGTGAGCCGACGGGCCTCCCTGCCGGTTGCGGCGCTGACAGGTCTCGTGCTGGCGATTGTCGCGGCAACCGGCGCCTCGCGGCCCGCCGCGCAGCAGCCCGTCTTCAAGTCGGGCGTCGAGCTCATCGCGGTCGACGTCGCCATCGTCGACAAGAAGGGCAACCCGGTCACGGGCCTGCGGCCGGAGCAGTTCGAGGTCACAATCGACGGCAAGCCGCGGCGCGTCGTCTCGGCAGAGTTCGTCGAGTTCGCGCCGCTCGACGCCCCTGCCGCGGCGAAGCCCGTCGCGTCGCGGGCCATCATCCCGGCGTACAGCTCGAACGAGCAGATCACGCCGACGGCTCCTCAGGGGCGGCTCATCTTCCTGGCCGTCGATCAGGGCAGCTTCAGGAATTTCAACGCGCGCGGCGCCATGGAAGCAGCCCGCCGTTTCATCGATCGCCTCCAGCCGGAGGACCGCATCGGGCTTGTCGCCTTTCCCGGGCCGGGGCCGTCGGTGCCCGCGTCGCGCGATCACGCGGCCGCCCGCGCGGCCACGGCGCAGATCATCGGGCGCGCCACGCCGTTCCGCGCGGACGGGCTGGACAAGAACGTCAGCCTCTCGGAGGCCCTCGACATCCACGGCGGCGACGCGATGACGACGCAGATCGTGCTGGCGCGGGAGTGCGGCGGCTTCAGGTCGGCGGGCGACCGGAAGGCCTGCGAGGAGGCGGTCCGGACCACGGCGATCAGCATCGGCCGGAACGCGGAGATCCAGTCGCTCCGCAGCCTCGCGGGCATCGAGGCCATCATCCGGAGCCTGGCGCCTGTCCGCGAGCGGAAGACGCTCGTGCTCATCAGCGCCGGGCTGCCGGTGTCCGATCGCAGCGGCATCAACCTGCAGCTCACCTCCTCGGTCACCGCGCTCGGCCGCGAGGCCGCCGCCGCCAACCTCAACTTCTTCGTGCTGCACGTGGACTCGGGCTTCCTGGATGCGTTCTCCGCCGAGGAGCGGACGATGAGCGACACGCTGTACCGGGACCTCGGCATCATGAGCAGCGGCCTCGAGACCATCTCCGGCGCGGCCGGCGGATCGCTTTTCCAGGTGTTCGTCGGCGCAGACCTCGCCTTCGAGCGCGTGCTGCGCGAGACGGCAGCCGCCTACCTGCTTGGCGTCGAGCCCATCGAAGGCGACCGCGACGGGAAGGCCCACCGCATCAGCGTGAAAGTGAAGAGCCCCGGCGCCGAGGTGCGCAGCCGCCGGGAGGTGGTCGTGCCCGCGGCCACCGCCAGGGCGTCGACGCCCGAGGACGCGCTCGGCGCCGCGCTGCGCGCCAGCCGGCTGGACACGGCGCTGCCGATCCGCCTCGCGACGTTCATCATGGCCCCGGACGCGGAAGGCCGCCGGCAGATTCTGCTCAGCGCCGACATCGGCGGGAACGCGAGCGGACCCGCCGACATCTGGGTCGCCTACACCTTGACCGACGCGTCGGGCCGGACGCAGCCGCCGGTCGGGCGCAAGCTGCGCCTCCGGCCTCGCGCCGGAAGCTTCTCGGGCGCGCTGTCGTTCGCCGAGCAGATTGCGATCGGGCCCGGCCGGCACACGCTGAGGTTCGCGGCGGTCGACGCGCAGGGGCGGGCCGGAAGCCTCGACCACGGCTTTTCGGCGGATCTCGTGAAGGGTGAGGGCGCGGCGATGGGCGACGTGCTGCTGCTCGAGCCGCTGACGGGCGAGGAGCAGCGCCTCGAGGTGGCCACCGACGGCCGCCTGCGCGGCGACGCCATCGACGCGTACATCGAACTCGTGCCGGCCGATCCCGATGCCTTCGACATCACCGTCAGGTTCGATGTGGCCGACGGCCCGGACCGCGAACCGCTCGTCACGGAAACAGGCCTGATGACGCGCACGCCCGGCTCGGGTCACTGGTCGGCCACGGCCCGGCTGGATCTCACCGACTTTCCGCCGGGCGACTACGTGGTCGTTGCCACCGTGTCAGCAGGAGAAAGACCGCTCGGCAGGGCGGAGCGCGCGTTTCACATCGGCCCGTCGGCCAGATAGCCCGGCCGCGCGCGGACGGTGGCGCTTCGGTCCTTCACGCGCACCGTCAGCGTGTGCCAGCCGCCGGGGGAGACGCCGGCCGGCGAGTAGCTGAGCAGATAGCGCTGACGGAACTCGTTCAGCACCTCGAGAAACACCTCGCTCAGGCTGCGGGTCGACTCGATCCTGAACAGCCGGCCGCCGGTCTGCTCGGTGAGATCGCCCAGGAATTCCGCCCGCCTGGCCTGGCCGGCCGACACGGCATACACGACGGCATCGGTTCGCCTGGCGGCGTCGAGCACGGCCTTCGGCTGGAGCCAGCTCGACGTGTCGATGCCGTCGCTGAACACGATGACGAGTCCGCGGCCGACGTCGGCCTCCGCGAGCATGAGGCCGGCGAAGCTCGCGTCAACGAGCGACGTGTTGCCAGCCGGCTCGGCGCGGTCGATGGCGGCCTTCACCAGGCGCACGTCGCGCGTCAGGCCGGGTCCCACCGACACCGCGCTGTTGAAGGTGACGAGCGCGGCCTGGTCGTCCTCTTTCAGGCCGTCGAGCACCGCGTGGCTCGCCTCGCGAAGGTTGTCGAGCCGCTCGCCGACGATGCTGCCGCTGAGGTCGAAGGTGAAGACGACGTTGAGCGGCAACTGCTCGGCGCTGGCGAAATCGACCGTCTGCCGCACGCCGTTGTCGAACACCTCGAAGTCGGCCGCGCGGAGGTCGGGCACCGGCCTCCCTCCGTCGGTCACCAGCACGTCCACGCGGACGGCCTCGACGCGCGAGGAGAACGTGGGGAGCTGGTTCTGCGCCACCGGCACCATGCCCGCCAGCGCGCACGCGAGTGCGATCGGGGCCAGGCGCCTCACCGTGCGTCTCCCTCCTGAAGCGCCGTGTAGAGCTCGGCGAGGCGCTCCCTGGACCGCTCGCTCTGCCACCGGTAGTAGTCCGACCACGGGTCGGCGTCCGCGCGCCGGCCCGCAGGCAGCGCGAGCAGCTTTCCCATGGCCTCGCGCACGCCTGGCCCGTCGCCCGACTGGCGGGCGAGGAGCGCCAGTGCGAGCAGGGGCGACTGGGCCTGCGGATAGAGCGATGCGGCCTGCAGATAGTGGCCGCGGGCCGCCGCGCGGTTGTTGACCGACTCCTCCGCATGCCCGAGGAGCAGCTCCGCGTAGTAGCGCAGCTGGGGCCCCTCGGCGGCGGCGGCGGCAGCCGCGAGGCGGAGCTCACGGACGGCGTCCTGGTGGCGGCCGAGCATCGCCAGGACGTGCCCGTGACGCACGCGCGCCTCCACGAACTGCGGATTCTCCCTGACGGCCCGCCGATAGAGGTCCGCGGCATCTTCGAGGTGCGCCTTGCCGTCGCGGGAAGCCGCGCCGGCAGCGACCGCTGCCGACTGGATGAGCGGCGACGAGAACGCCTCGTGATAGTAGCCGCCCTGGAACAGGATGCCGGGATCGTGCCGGAAGAGCAGCAGGGCGTGTTCGAGCTGCGGCCACGCGTTCGCGTAATTCCCGTTCTCGAGCAGGAACGCGAGCGTGGCCACGTACCAGAGCCGCACCGTTTCGTCCTTCGCCGGGTCCGGCCTGATCGCATCCAGAAGGGCCCGGCCCTGGAGCCAGTGCACGTGGACGCAGCCCGTGCCGATGCTGGTGCCGTCTTTGACGAGCAGGCTGGCGCCGGGCGAGCACCCGAACCTGCCGGGCATCAGCGGCACGACGAGCGTCACGACGTCGGCATAGAGAATGGCGGCGCGTTTCAGGATCCGGCTGGCCCGTTCCTGCGCGCCCTCCGCCTCGGCCAGGCCCAGCAGGCGGCCCAACTCCGGGACGGCGATCATCGTGTCCCGGTAGACGATCGACGCCGGCTCTGCGGACCGGACCAGCTCGCGCCGGTAGATGGCGGCGAGCGCGACGAAGTCGGTCCGCACCTCGTCCATGTGGGCCTCTGGCCAGAACGCGATGAGGCGTGCGGGCGTGTCGAACGAGCCCGGCTTGTGAGTCGCGACGAGCTCGAGCCACGTCGAGAGGCGCGCGAGCCACGCGGGCGTCGGCGCCTGTCGCCCGGAGACAACCGGGCGGTGGGTGACCGGGGCGCTTTCCATTTGCCCGCAGGGAGGACAGGCGAAGTTCACCCGAGGACAAATGGAAACGGCCCGGGCAGGACCCGCCGCCCGTGCGAGCGCGGCGACGGCGAGCAGGACGGCCAATCGGCGCGTGTTCATGGCGTCTGTCGTGCGCTACTATAACCCCGGCGAGGCCCTGCGCGACGCGCCGGGCCTCGCCGGGCCTCGCCGTAGCCGCGCCGTAGCCTCGCCGCAGGCAGGCGAAGGCGGGCGAAGGCGGGCGCTATTAACAGGAGTTCCACTGCCATGACTGCTCCGTTCGCCCGCCTCATCCGCACCCGCGCGCTGCTCATCGTGATCCTGATGGCGTCGGCCGCCGTGGCCCTGCCGCTGCAGGCCCAGAAGCCCGCGCCCGCCCAGAAGCTCGACGAGGCGTACACGAAGCTGATCAGGGAGTACACGCAGGATCCGCGAATCAGCACCGAGCTGGTCGACCACATGCCGGCGAGCGACAAGGTGCCGTCGCCGCTCAAGTTCTTCGGGCGCATCCCCGGCACGCCAGGAGAGCTGACCTACGCGAAGGACATCCAGCGCTACTACGAGGCGCTGGCGAAGGCCTCGCCGCGCATCAAGTACTGGACGATCGGCAAGAGCGAAGAAGGCCGCGACATGGTGCTGCTCGCCGTCGGAGACGAGGCGACCATCAAGTCGCTCGACAAGTACAAGGCCGACCTCAACGCGCTGACCGATCCGCGCAAGACCACCGAGGCGCAGGCGCGGCAGATCATCAAGACGTCGAAGCCCATCTACTGGATCACCGCCGGCATGCACTCGGGCGAGACCGGCGGGCCCGAGACGCTCATCGAGCTGCCGTACCGGCTGGCCGTCGAAGAGACGCCCCTCATCCAGAACATCCGCAACAACGTCATCGTGTTCATCACGCCCGTGCTCGAGGTGGACGGCAAGGAGAAGCACGTCGACACCTACTACTACGGCAAGAAGACCGGCAAGCCCCGGCCGCCGCTCGTGTACTGGGGCAATTACGTCGCCCACGACAACAACCGCGACGCGATGGGCCAGATCCTCAAGCTGACCCAGAACGTGAACCGGACGTTCCTCGAGTGGAAGCCGACGATCCTGCACGACCTGCACGAGGCCTCGAACTACCTGTACGCCTCCACCGGCACCGGGCCCTACAACGAGGCGCTCGACGCGATCACGATCAACGAGTGGTGGGCGCTGGCCAACGCCGAGGTTACGGAGATGGCCAAGCGCAACGTGCCCGGCGTGTGGACCTACGGCTTCTACGACGGCTGGGTGCCGAACTACATGTTCTTCGTCGCCCATGCCAAGAACGCCGTCGGGCGCTTCTACGAAGTCCAGAGCTACGCCAACGACATCGTCGAGAACCTGCGCCTCGGCGCGAACGCCACGAGCGGCGAGTGGTACAGGCCGAACCCGCCGCTGCCGTCGATCAAGTGGGCCCCGCGCAACAACACGAACATCCAGCAGTCGGCGCTGCTCATCGCGCTGAACTACGTGGCGAAAAACCGCGAC
>JAWOGY010000297.1:0-8777 GCA_046496425.1 Vicinamibacterales bacterium | reverse complement strand
CAACGGGCTGGCAGCGACTTCCCGGTCTTCGTCCGCCTGGGCGTGCACGACGAACGCCCCGGCGGACTCACGCTGTCGCCGGCCTGCTGGACGGCGGCGCAGCTCGCGGCGGCAGGCGCCTCACTCATCGACGTCTCGGGGGGGCTGGCCGGGTCGGACGACCCGGGACGAGGCGCGGGCTATTTCGTGGGATACGCCGAGGCCCTCAAGGAAGTCGTCGATGTGCCGGTGCTCGTCGCCGGCGGGATCACCGACCCGCGAATGGCCGACCTCATCGTCCGCTCGCGCCGGGCCGACATCGTCGGCGTCGGGCGGGCGATGCTGGACGACCCCGTCTGGACCCGCGCGGCGGCGGCGGCGCTCGGTCAGGCCTGACGCCGGCGCATCCGCGGCGCCATGATGAGCGCCGCCCCGTAGAGCGCCAGCGCCACGAACAGCGTCACGGGACGCGAGTGCACGAAGTCCTGGACAGCCATCTTGAACCCGATGCCGACGAGCAGAGGGTAGACGAGCCAGTGCCATTCGCGGAACCTGGCGTGGCGCCCAATCCAGGCCACGACCAGCGCCGCGATCGCCAGCACACCTGTCCGAATCGTGGCCATCAGCCCGGCGTCGATCGCGCCGTCCGGCTGCCGCCCGATCGCCGGCGCCAGGTAGCCAATCACGATGCCACCCGCCGAGAGCACCAGCACGAACACGATCGCGAACCGCGGCACCCGGGCCCAGGTACCGCCGTCAGCGGCGGGCTCCCGCGCGGCCAGCCACGCCGACACGGCCGACGCGGCAACCACGGCGAGCATCGTTGCACTTGGGAGCGGCCAGGGGGGTCCGGCACCGGCCACGATTTCACGGATGCCGTAGCCGACGGCCCCGGACACGACGGCCGCGGTCACGAGGTACACGGCGGCGTGGATCAGCAGGAAGAGGCGGCCGATCCGCGACCATCCCGCGCTGCACACGACGGCCAGCGCCGCGAGGACGCCCGTGGCGGCGGCGCCGGGCAACAGCACGGTCACACCGACCAGCACAAGGACGATGGCGAGCGACGTGTAGAAGTAGACGTTGCGCCCGCGATGCTGCTGGCGCTCGATGAAGGCGAAGGCCACGCCGTAGCAGGCGATGCCGATGAGCGCGCTCGCCATCCCGAGGGCGGACGCCCCGGCGCCGGTGGCCCGCGTCACCGAGAGTGCGCCGCCGAGGCCGACAACCAGCGCGGCCGCGGTCTGCACGACTTCGAACGGAATGACGTTGCGTCCGCGCACCAGCGTGCGCACGACAATGCTGGCCAGGTACGCGCCGAGCAGCGCCATCTGCACCGCGAGTGCGGCCGCCGGAGTCTCCTGCGGCTGAGGCGACAGCGCCCGCAGCGTCACGCCGACGACGACGATATCAGCCACGGCGGCGACGGGCCACCGCACCAGCAGCCAGTCTAGCGAATAGCCCATCCACAGCGTCGCCACTCCGAACAGGATCAGGAAGAAGGCGTGAGGCACCACCACACCCGTCCTGGCGAGAATGACGACGGACGTCGGGATGGCGACCGCGACGGCAATCCAGGCCAACGCCTGGAGGCGGCGGCGCCACGCGACGACCAGTAGCCCGGCCGTGAGCGCGGCAAGCGCGGCCGCACTGGACGCCCCCGGGAACACCCCGAAGTGGGTCGTCGCCTCGAAGACCACGGGGAACGCCACCATCGCGGCGCCCAGTCCGTGGAAGACGGCGCCAGGCAGCTGTCCCCTTCCCGCCGCCCGGTCGGCGAGCGCGAGCCACACCAGTCCGTACGCGAGACCGAGCGCCACGCCGCCGGCTGGCGGGAGGGCTCCGGTGTCAGTCATCGCGCGGAGCAGGTACGCCCCGCCGAGGACGATGAAGAGGCGGCCGATGAGAGAGAGCACGGCGATCGGATCGCGCCCGCCCCGGCTCGCCGGGGCGGCTCCGGCTGCGGCTGATTCGGGCGCGCCCGCGCCGGCATCGGGCGCCGCCTCCCCCGCGGAGGCGGACTGGCCCTCGAGCTGAGCGATGCGCGCCTCGAGCTGTCCGACGGACGACCGCAGCTCGTGGATGGCAGCTTCGAGCGCGGCGAGCCTGTCGTTCACGGACCCTCCTCCCGCCGAGATCGGCCCGCGAGCGGCCGTCCCGGCGGTTCCGCAGAAGCGCGTCTGGAACTACATCCTGGCGTGCCGGCCCGGAGCGTCGCCGCCGTGCCCCCAGGGCGGAAGAAGGCGAATGAGCACCCAGAGAATGACAAACGGCAGGATCATCAGCGCGACAGCCGGCAGCAGCCCTTCGCGCGTCGCGAACTCCATCTTGTAGGTCGTGTACCCGAGGAAGCTCTTCGAAAACAGCTGCCCGCCGATCACGACGTTCCACCGCATCGCGAAGATGCCGATCATCGTCAGTCCGCCGGCGACGACGTACACCACACGGCGCGCCCTTTCCGTGAACCTGAACAGCTGGGTCGCGGCGAGCAGGGCGAGCGGCACCAGGGTGCCCAGGATGATCTGCACGACGATCTGCGACGTGAACAGCCGCGTCTTCACCATGAAGTCGAGCGCGCGGAACGACTCGTCGGCCTCGTAGAGCCGGTGGGTCAGGTCGAGCATCTCGAGCGAGAAGTCGACCAGGAACGCGTAGTAGAGGTACTTCGCGATGGTGTCGACGCAGGGCATGTCGACCGGAACCCGGCGGAGCCAGCAGGTCACGAAATACAGCAGCAGGATGCACGCGATGCCCGAGACGATCGCCGAGAACAGGAAGACAATCGGCATCAGCGGGGTCGACCACCACGGGTTCGCCTTGACGGATCCGAAGATGAACCCGACGTACCCGTGGAGCAGGAACGCCGACGGGATCCCGATGACGGTCAGCGTCCGCCCGATCCGATCGTCGAGCCGCAGCGCGGCCTCGCCGATGTTGTCGGACCAGAGGGCCATCGCCCCGTACAGGGCCTTTGTCGCCCCGGTGCTCGACCGCCACTTCAGGACGATGTCGCGGCGGTAGTCGAGCCAGATCTCCAGCACCAGGACCACCATGAGGTACCAGAGGTAGACAAAGCCGAACATCGCCATCGCCGACTGCGTGTGCGGCGTCAGGTACATCTCGAGGGACCGCTCGGGATGGCCGAGGTGGAGTTGCAGCGGCAGCGGCGCCACCAGCAGGAACGCGAGGGCCGTCAGCAGGGCCAGGCGGTAGGTCGGTTTGACCGCCTGGACGTTGAACACGCGCTCGAGGGACGCCAGGATGAACGCGCCAGCCACCAGGCCGGTGATGAAGGGGTACAGGACGATGAGCACGCTCCACTGGAGCTCGAGCTCGTTGGGGTAGATGAAGCCCTCTACGCCTGGCATAGCCCGTCCTCCCTACCGCACCGAGCCGTCGAGGCCGTTGTAGTACATCTTCGAGCCAGTCGCCATCTGCGGCTTCAGCACATGCACCTTGTGCTCGCGCAGGAAGGCGTGAATCGGGTCTTTCGGATTCTTCAGATCGGCCAGGACGCGCGCGCCGGTCGGGCACGTCTCACAGCAGGCCGTCGTGAGCCCCCTGGTGATGCGGTGGTAACAGAGGCTGCACTTGTCCACGGTGTGCGTGCGCGGGTCGATGAAGCGGCAGCCGTACGGGCACGCCTGGACGCAATAGCTGCAGCCGAGGCAGTACGACTTGTCGACCAGCACGACACCGTCCTCGGACTCGAAGGTGGCCCCGACCGGGCACACCTGCACGCACGGGGAGTGTTCGCAGTGGTTGCACAGCTTGGGGACGAAGAACATCTTCAGGTTCGGATCGCGAACCTCGCGATCGTGGAAGCCGTCGTAGCCCCCGTTCGGCGACTCCACCTTCGGGTGGTCGAATTCGGCCGGGTCGACGACGTAGCGTTCGACCCACGTGCGGAAGGTGAACGCCTCGTGCGGCACGTCGTTCTCGGCCTTGCACGCCCGCACGCAGGAGCCGCAGCCGATGCACGTCTCGATGTCGATGGCCATCCCCCACCAATGGTCGATCGCCGTGTAGTTGGGCGACTCCTCCGGTCGGCCCGCCAGCACGTGCTCCCACGCGACGGCGGCCGACGCGGTGAGGACGAGCAGTGTGCCGGTGTGGCCAAGAAATGTCCGTCGGTCCTGGTCCATGGTGCGGCCTCGTCAGGAAATCTTCGGGTTGTGGACCACGTGGCACGCGGCGCACGAGCCCTCGGGGGCGTGCTCTTCGGGCACCACCTGCGGGAACGATGCCGGCTTCGAGATGTTCGCCGAATGGCAGCTGATGCAGGTGTTGCGGGCGTCCGGCTTGACCGGTGTCTGTTCGCCCGGGTTGGAGGCATGCGCCGCCAGCGCACCGTGACAGGACTCGCAGGCGACGCGGACGTGCTTGCCCTTCGCCCGGACATCGGCCACGTCGGCGTGACACTCGACGCAGGCGGCCTGGCCGGCAAACACCAGCGGCGGCTTCATGTTGTCCGCCACGGCACCCGCCCGGTAGTGGCCGAGCACGCCGAAATCTGCGGGCACCATCAGCCAGCGCAGGACGACGAACGCGGTGACGCCGACCACGAACAGGCCAGCCATGCGAACGAGATGCACGTAATCGGAAGCCCCTCGCTTCATGCCTCCCCCGTGTGCCCCGGTGGCTGCCGCCGGCAACTGCGGCGGCCCGTCGGGCAGGTCGCCTTCCAGTGACGGGAATCCGTAAACCTTCTGGTTATGGAATCGGCGCCTGCAAGTGGAGGGCCAGGGCTCGGGGCGAGGGGCCGGCAGCCTAGAAGGTGACCCTCACCTCGCCCACGATGGAGCGCTTGATCACGTCGCCGAAGACGTGCTGCATCACGTCCTGATTGGCCAGATTGGTGCCCTTGAGCGAGGTGACCAGCCTGCCGCCCATCCAGCGGACGCCGAACCCGCCGTTCAGGAGCGTGAACGAGCCGGTCGTTCCGGCATAGCGCGCATCGAGCACGTCCTGCCAGTAGGCCTCACCCTGATAGCTGAGGGCCAGGTCGCCGAAGTACCGACCGTACGACACGTTGAACCCCGCGTTGAACCGGTTGTTCGGCGGGAAGTTGTACTCGGAGGACCCGCTGCTCTCGCGCGGGTCCGGGATGTCGCCCGTCTCGAGCGACGGGTTGCTCTGCCAGGAGTAGTTGGCAAAGGCGTTGACGTGGTTGGTGAGGGCGACGTCGACTCCGAGTTCGATCCCCTGCGTCCGCACCTTGCCGCAGTCGGTGCCACCGGTGCAGCCCGGGAGGTCGCTCGAGTTCAGGTACGAATACCCGGAAGGCAGGCCAAGGCCGGGGCCGAACGCGTTGGCGGCGATGAGCTGGTCGAGGACGCTGGGCGGCAGCGGCCACCCGGGCGGCACGTTGCTCGACGAGTACGAGGCGACCTGCGTGAAGTACATCTCGTCGACCATGATGTTGTAGTACCAGGCCGCCGACACCGACGCCCGGTCCGCGATGACGCCCGAGTACCCGATCTCGAAGGCGTCGAGCGAGTGCTGGCCGAGGTCCTGGTTGCCCACCGCCGCCACCGGAAACGCGTACTGGCGGCCGGCGAGGCCCGGATTGAGCGCCCCGAGGTCGAGCTGGTTGAGGATCGTGACGTCGAGGAAGTTGTTGGTGAGGGAAGGCGCCCGGTAGGCCTTGTTGTACGACGCGCGGAGCGTCTGGCTCTCCTCCGGCTTGAACAGGATCGTCGTGCGGGGCGAGAACACCACGTCGTCGAGGACATCGAAGTGATCCATCCGGACCCCGACCTGCCACCGGAATCTCTCGCTCAGGAACATCTCGTCCTGCACGTACACGCCCTGTTCGTTGCGCGAACTGCCCAGTGGCGCAATCGACAGGTCGAAGCCGTTGTGGCGGATGTTGCCGCCGTAGCTCAGGACGTGGCGCGTCCCGATGGTCGAGATGTTCGACAGCTCGACGTCGTAGGTCCTGGTGCTGAAGTCGAAGATGATGGGCTTGCCGTCGACCCCGATCGAGAGAAGCGCCGGAGCGGTGCCGTCCAGCATGTTCGTGAAGAACTGCGCCCGGAACGCGTTGCGGGTGTAGGTCCCCTTCGCGTACGTGGTGTGGGTCCCCTGCTCGATCTGGAACGGCCCGATGCCTGTGTGAATAATCCCGCTGGTCCCCGCATAGCCGCCGGCGAAGACCAGCTTCGACCTGCCGTCGGCGAAGTCGTAGTCGACGCGGCCGTCGAACTTCGGCTGCTCGGTGCCGGTGTTCGAGAAGGACGGGTACGGGGTCTTGAACGCGTTGTCAATCGTCCCGACAGGCCGGGCGAAGGGGTCCGCGCCGTAGAACCCGGCCGACACCTTGTAGGACCATCGGTTGTTGACGACACCGGCGTGGGTCAGGTTCGTGTAGAAGGTCCCGCCGTTCCCGGGGTCGGTCGCCTGGCCGTCCACGGAGCGGTTGAACGTGCCGAATCCCATCGTGACGGAGGTGCCCTGCATCTCGCGCGGCGCCTTCGTGATGATGTTCACGACGCCGGTCATGGCGTTCGCGCCCCAGACGGCCGACGCGGGGCCGCGAATCACTTCAATCTGCCTGATCTCGGCGAAGTTGACCGGAAGGAAGTCCCAGCCCACGAACCCGAAGAAGTCCAGGTAGACGCTGCGGCCGTCGATGAGCGCAAGCTGCGTCGTCGATAGCGTGCCGGTGGCGCCGCGGCTCGTAATGTTCAGGTCGCGGGCGGATGTCTGCGTCACGTTGACCCCTGGCACCGCGCGGAACAGCCCCGCGTAGTCCTGGGAGGCCTTGCTGTCCAGCACCTGCTGCCCGATCACGCTGACCGTGGCCGGGGCGTTGACGAGCTGCTGCTCGACCTTGGAAGCCGTGACGACGACCTGTTCCTCGTAACGGGGCGCCTGCTCCTCGGCGGGGCCGGTTCCCTTTTTCTGGGTGGCAGGCGGCTTGGCCTGGTCCGGCTGCGGCACCGTCTGATCCGGAGGGGCCTGCGCGGCGGCCACGCCGGGGGGCTGGGCTTGCGCCTTCTGCGCAAAGGCCGCGGAGGCCGGAGCCGCGGCGAGCAGTATGCCGAGCAGCACAGCGAGAGTACGGGACGCCATTCGTTCCTCCTCCTGTTGCAACACAGGTCTTGCTGGCGCCGGGGGCGCCGTCCTCGTGCCGCTGAGCGGGCGGCGAGGTCTACGAGCACAGAAATGGCCGGAAGCTGGCGTCTACCCTGACGACAGCGTCCGCAGAGTATAACGGAACTACGGGGTGAAGTCAGCCGAAGCCCCGAAACGGGCCGGGCTTGCGCCGACGTGTCACCGGCGGAGACGCCAGTTGGTCAGAATCCCGACTGGAGCAGCGCGATGAGGATCGATACGGTGACGGGGCTGGCGAGGGTGGTGACGACAACGACCGACGCGACAAACGCCGGGGCGATGTCGAATTCGAGCGCCACGATGGTGGTGATGACCGCGCTCGGCATCGCCGACTGCACCAGGAGGGCCTGCCTCGTGATGCCGGTCAGACCAAGCGCCTCGGCCAGCAGGAAGCCGATGACCGGCGTCCCCACCAGCACGAGCGCCGACGCCAGGGCGACCAGGCCCGGGCGATCCGGCCTGCCGCCCCTTTCGAACTGCATGCCGAGGACGAGCAGCATGCTGGGAATGGCCGCCGCTCCAAGCAGCTCGATTGGCCGCGACACCGCCTTCGGAAGGTCCGCTCCCGTCCAGATCACCAGCAGCCCGGCCGCGAGCCCCCAGACGGCCGGGACCCGCAGCAGCCCGCCGAGCGCCGCCCGGCCGCCGTGCCGCCCGCGCGAGGCGAGAAACGTCCCGAAGGTGTACATCACCAGGGCGCTTGTCACGAAGAAGATGGCCGCCCGTGCGAGCGCCTCGCCGCCGAAGGCGAACAGCACGACCGACAGGCCGTAGTTCCCGGCGTTCGAGAACATCACGACGATCAGGAATGCCGCCATGTGCGGCCGGTCGAGCCGCAGCGGTATGGCGGCGACGCGTGCCATCACGCCGACCGCAGCCACGAGGAGCAGCGTGTAAGCCACGATGAGGCCGAACTCCGCCGCGCCCACCCGGCTCGTGACCAGCAAATTGAACACGAGGCACGGGGCGAGCGCGTTGAAGGTGATGCGTGAAATCGATGTCACGTCCACATGGAGCCGTCTGGCCAGCACGAAGCCAATCGACGCTACCACGAAGATCGGAACGAGGTCGTCGGCGAAAAATGAGAAAAGAAACATCTCCCGGCACAACGATCTCCTGAGTTTCAATGATCTGATATTCCATTCCTCCAGGCTACTTGCTGAAAATGGCAGCCTTTGGGTGATCCTTCCCGTTAAGGAAAGCCGGGAATTCACTGCCCTGGCCGGTACCTCCGGAATGTTTGTCCATCATATAATTAAAATCGTCCCAAAAGTCGGGAAAGCTCATAACAGGGTGATCCTGAAATTAAAAAAAGAAGAAATCTCTGAAATAAAGATTGAAACCCTAACACATTGGACGGCAGATGGGACATTTTCAGAGGAATATAAGGCATCCACACGGGAGTTTTACATTGATTTTTGAATATGAAACGTTTTTTCCTTGAAATCATCGTCTTCCTCTGCGGTGCGACAGTGATGATCTATGAGATCGCCGGCGCCCGGGTACTGGGCCCTTACCTGGGCACCTCGATCTTTATCTGGACCAGCCTGATCGGGATCATCCTGGGAAGCCTCAGCCTGGGCTACTGGCTGGGCGGCCGGCTGGCCGACCGCAAACCGACCTACAGCATGCTCGGCTATGTCATTCTGGCCGCTGCCATCCTCATCGGACTGACCACG
>JAWOGY010000295.1:0-2816 GCA_046496425.1 Vicinamibacterales bacterium | reverse complement strand
GGCCAACGTGAGGCTGCCCGTCCGCGACGCCGCGTCAGGGTTGGCGGCCGCCTGGTAGGTGACCGTGGCGTTGCCCGAGCCGGAGCCGCCCGCGACGACGCTCAGCCAGGGCGCCGTTGTGGCCACCGTCCAACTGCAGGCCGCATTGGTATTGACGTCGAACGACCACGTCGCACCCGCGGCGCCGATGGTCCGGCTGGCGGGCTGCAGCGTGTAGGTGCAGGACTGGCCCTGCTGCGTCACCGAGACGGTCTGGCCCGCGACGTTGAGCGACCCCGTCCGGGAGGCCGTGCCCGACAAGGACGCCACGTTGAACGTGAAGGTGCCCGGGCCCGACGCCGACGTGCCGCCAGTGGCGGTGATCCAGCTCGCGGCGGAACTCCCCGTCCAACTGCACCCGCTCTCGGTCGTGACCGCTATGGACCCGGCTCCGCCGGCGGCGCCCATCGTCATCGACGTGGCCGAGAGTGCGTAGTTGCAGGTAGGTTGTGCGGGATTGGAGTCGCAACCGGCGAGCGTGAGGAGACAAAGAGCGGAAAGCACGAGGAGGCGCATTTTCAACCCTCCCATTATCCCCTTATTGTCCTCCCCGGAGGCCCTGCCGCGTCAAGTCCGCGGCCGACTTCTTTGGTCGGTTTTGAACTCGTGCGGGACGGAAGAAGCTACACCCCCGCCATGTAAGAAGCCGCAGGTGCGCCCGCATCCGCGCCGATTTTCCTGAGCAATCGATTGTTCGCTGGCCAGGCGACGGCTGGCGTTGTTCTTGCTACACCTTGTCCAGCGGCTGGCCGCCGCTCATCGCTCTCCAGCCACGGTCCACCTACCCGGCCGCGATGCGGCGGGTGGCCCCCGCACGGGTGCCTGTGTGACAGGAGTGACCATGCCTCTGGCCGACCGGCGTCTGGCTTCCCGTTTTGAGATCGTCGGCGGACAGTGGGGGATTCTGGACGTTCTCGAACCGCTGCGCGTGCGCGACGTGTCGGCAGAGGGCATGCTGCTCGAGTCGCCGAACCCCCTCGCCGTCGGATCGATTCACGAATTCCAGTTGATGGACGGAGCAACCGCCGTCCGGGTCCACGCCGTCGTGAGGCACCTCTCGCCATTGCGGCAGTCGATCGCCGATCGGTATTTCCTCGTGGGCCTGGAGTTCCTGAATCTCGATTCCCGATCATCGATGACCATCGAGCGATGGCGCAATCAGCAGCCGGCGCAGCCGACGTCAAGGGAGGCCTGATATGGACTGCGAATTCACGGAACGCCGTTCCTCACCGCGCGCCTCCACCGAATCCACGGCGCTGGGGGCCTTGCACGTATCGGTGCCTGTCCGGCTGCTCGACATCGGGTCGGACGGCCTGTTGATGGCCAGCTGGGTCCCCCTGCGCGTCGGTTCGACACTCAAGGTTGTAGCCGCCTTCGCCGGGCGGCGGCTGGAGGTCGAGCTCATCGTTCGCCACGCGTCAGGCGGATGGGATGAACGGGCCGGGGGATACGTCGTCGGCGGGAGTTTCCCGTCGTTCGACGCCACGGCCAGGCAGATCATCACGGCGCTTCTTGGCGCGAGCGGGCTGTGCGCGGCCGCTGAAACGGTTCCCCTGGCTGCTCGAGGCCGATCGGAGGCGCCCGTCCATGCCGGCGTCCGGCGCGAGCGTTCTGCCCGCCGGTCGAGGGAACGTCGGCCGGAAACGCCTCGGCCCGACCAACCGACCTGGAGCGTGCCCGCCTCATAACACGGCGCCGGCCGTTCGTCGGGACCCGGAGTCGGCGGTTTCATAGCCCGATCGTGCGGGTCACGAACCCGCTTGACGCAGAATACGAGTGGTTTCAAGACCCGTTCTCGCGGCGACATCAGGCGCGATGCGCAGGTCTTGAAACCGTCTCTACGAAACCGGTCCTGGAGTTACCGCGCGCGCTCGGCCATGGCGATGATCTGCATGATGAATCGCTGCCGCAGTTCGCTGTAGTCGCGCAGGTTGTTGATGTAGGTCGCGTAGTTCTTGCCGGGGTGGACCTTCATGAACGTCTCAAGCCCCTTCGTCGCGTCGAGGCCCCTGATGGCGCTTGCCTGGTCCTTGAAGTACGACACCGAGAGCGCGTCGTAGGACGTGCCGGCGCCAGCCGGGAAGACGCGCGACCACACCGACCAGGTCTTCAGTTCGCCCGCGGCCGCGCGCGCCTGCAACATCGGCTGCGCCATCGTCCTGGCCGTGTCGAAGTATTCGTTGCCCATGCCCGGCTTGATCCGGATCTGTGCCACGACGCGGAAGTCGCCTTCCTTCAGGATCCCTGGAGTCGAAATGGTCGCCTGCTGACGGAGCACTTCCGTCCCCACGATCGTCCGCATCGCCGCGAGCTTCTTGCCGAGGTCGGCCTGCGACATCCCGGCAGCCTTCATGAAGATCGAATCCGGCATGGCGGACGGCTCCGGCGGCGGGCCCGCGTAGACCGAGGCGCCGACGTAGTCGAAGTCCGAGCCCGGCTCCGTGCCCTGGAACATCGACCTGGCCGAACTCCAGTAGAGGAGGGTGGGCTGCGCGGCCATCATCTCCTGGAAGATCTTCCTGCCCGTCGTGGTCAGGTACTCCCGATAGGCGGCATCCTGGCCCGGCAGGGTCTTGATGTAGGTGACGACGACGTAGACGTCGGGCGCGGCTGGCTGGGCGAGCGCGTTGGCGCCGAACAGGGCCGTAAACACGAACACGAGCGCGAGCGACAGGCGGGACAGGGGCTTCAGCATGCAGGCTCCTCCTTGGAACGCGCCGACGAGTGTAACCCATATCTATTTGGTCGGATATAGAGAAATGGGGCCTGGTCGCATT
>JAWOGY010000266.1:0-12908 GCA_046496425.1 Vicinamibacterales bacterium | reverse complement strand
GAGACGGCCTGGCTGACCGAGGCGATGGCCCGCTCCGGCGCCCGCCTCGACCTGCAGGGTCTGCCGGGCCGGAAAGTCGACAAGCACAGCACGGGCGGGGTCGGCGATAAGACGTCGCTCGTGCTGGCCCCCCTGGCAGCGGCCTGCGGGGCGGCGGCGCCCCGACATCATCGGCACCGCCGCCCCGCATGCCGCCGCCAAGGGGGCCAGCACGAGCGACGTCTTGTCGCCGACCCCGCCCGTGCTGTGCTTGTCGACTTTCCGGCCCGGCAGACCCTGCAGGTCGAGGCGGGCGCCGGAGCGGGCCATCGCCTCGGTCAGCCAGGCCGTCTCCTCGTCGCCCATGCCCTTCAGGACGATCGCCATGAGCAGGGCCGAGAGCTGGTAGTCCGGCCACGACCCCTCGGTGGCGCCAGCGACGAAATCGTCGATGTCGGCCCGGTCGAGGACCTCGCCGTCGCGTTTTTTCCTGATGATGTCGACCGCGCGCATGGAAGGCAGAAGTATAGCAGTCCGTGCCAAAAGTCCCGGCGCCAAATGCCGATAACACCAGAGAGCCGCTCGCGGTAACTGGCTCGACGTCTGCCCATGATGAGACCTGCGGCCGCTGCCGAAAACCCGGCGCTCGAGCCGATGGCCCCCGACCTCGCCGGCCGGGTGACGGCGTTCGCCCGGGCCTGCAAGGCCGCGGCGCGCAGTGTCGCGCTCTATCCAGGCGAGCACCCGGCGGTGGCCGCGGCGCTAGCCGCCGTCACCTCCGCCGCGGAGGCCGCGACGGCCGGCCGGCACCTCCCGCTCGCCGTCAGGCCCGACGCCCTGACGGTGGAGGGCCGTGCCCTCGCCCGCCCGGACGCCACGGTCGCGGACTTCGCGGCCCTGCTCCACCAGCACCAGGTCGGCCAGCTCACGCTGCTTCCGCAGACCGACGCCGGCACCTGGCGGCGCTTCCTGGCGCTGCTGGCCCTGCCACCCGACCAGGCCCGAGTGCGCGGCGGTATCGGCAGTCTGTGGGCGTCGGAAGGCGAATCGCGCATCGAGATCCGGAGCCTCGACTACGGGGAATTGCTGCGCTCCCGCCTGCACGGAGACGAGGTCACCTGGGACGCCATCATCGCCAGGTGCCTCGAGGGAAGTGCGTTCTCGCTCGATCAGGGACTGGTCGAGATGCTCTTCGGCGTGCTCCAGGATCCCGAGTCGATTCTCGCCGTGATGCGCGCACTGGAGTCCCGCCTGCCGCCGGGGACGACGGCCGGCCAGGGCGCCGCGGTCATGGCGGGGCTGCTGCAGGCCGTCGCGGAATTCGTGGCGGCCACGACGCCGGACGAGGCGGACAACGTCATGGCGGCGCTCGCCGAGGCCGCGACCCGGCTGCCGCTCGACACGCTCGGGACGATGGTCGAAGGCCCCCGCGGCGGGTTCAGCCCGAATCTCGGCCAGTTCATCCAGAACCTCCTGCGCCGAGCGACTGACGGGTCCATCGCCAACTTCATCGCCTCAGAAGTCCGCGGGGGCCACGGCTCGTCGCCGCGCCTGGCCGACGCGTTCTGCGGGCTGGCGCCCGAACCGCACCGGCGCTCCGCGATCCTGGCGCTGGCCCGGAACTCCATCGAAGAGAAGGGCGCCTCCTCCGATCCGGCGCTGGTCCAGGCGTGGCAGCAGACCGAGGGCCTGTTGCTCGCGTACTCCGACAAGGCCTTCGTGTCGGACGAGTACAACGTCGAACTGGGGCACCTCATCGGGCGCGCCGTGGACCTCGACAGGGACCACACGGACCCGGTTGAAGTGATGGCCGCGTGGCGTGGAACGGTCGGCGACGAGAGCCTGCGGTTGCTCGACGCGGCACTCATCGCCGATCTCATGAACCTCCAGCGGGACCTGACCCTCTGGCGGGATCTCGCCGGCCTCGTCCTCGAGCGCGTCAGCATGCTGCTCGTCGTGGGCGACTTCCCCGCCGCCGCGCTCCTGGCCGAGGCCCTGCGCGGGCAGTCCGAAAGCCATTGCGAGCCCGAGATCCGCGGGGAAGCAGCGGAAACGCTCCACAACTTCCTCACGCCGTCGACCATGCGGCACGTCGCGTCGCATCTTGACACGTCCGACAGGAGGGTCGTTGAGGCGGCCAGGCGGTTCTGCCTCGCCCTGGGCACGATTGCGATCCGCCCGCTCGCCGAGGTGCTGTCGCGAGAGGAGCGGAACCGGCCGCGGAGACACCTCATCGACGTCCTGACCAGCTTCGGGGCCTCCGGGCGCGAGGCGGTCGAGAGCCTGCGCCAGTCGCCGAACGCCGCCGTCCGCAGGACGGCGGTGCTGCTGCTGCGGGAGTTCGGCGGGCAGGAGGCGCTGCCCGAACTGGAGTCGCTGCTCGACGACGCGGAGCCTCACGTCCAGCGCGAAGCAACCAGGGCCATCGCCACGCTCGGCATCGACTCGGCCTACGACACCCTGGTCCGCGCCCTGGAGCGCGGCACCGAGCGCGCCCGCACCTCGATCCTGGGCGTCCTCTGGACGCTGCCCCACGAAGACGCGGAGCAGGTGCTCTCGCACCTGGCCGTCCACGCGCCCTGCCGCGCCACGATGTGGGCCGTGCACGAGCGGGTGGTCGAACGCCTCGGCACGGTCGGCGGCCGGACAAGCGTCGACGCGCTGTCCGCGGTGCTCCAGCGCCGCAGCGTCTGGTCGCCGTTTCGGATGCGAAGCCTCCGTCGGCTGGCCATCGACGCGCTGGCGAAGATCGGCAGCCCCGAGGCCATCGGGGTCATTCAGAGTTCGGCCGCGTCCGGGACGCGCGCCGTGCGCGCGGCGGCCCGGGCGAGCCTCGAGGCCCTCGCGGCCCGCCAACCCAGAGAGGAACGTCCGGCATGAGCGACGACGCCCGGCGCATTCGGGTCGCCGAAGACGTGCTTCGGTACTTCACGGCCTGCACGAAGTCCGTGCAGCTGTACGCGGCGGACCATCCGATCGTGGCCCGGGCCGTCGAGCAGCTGGTGCAGACGCTCGAGCGGGCGCATGCCGAGGAGCCGACGGTCGTCGTGGGGATCGTCGACCGGCAGGTGGTCGTTGACGGCTACCCGCTCGCCGGCGTCCACGGCGCGGCGGACTCGGCCGATCGACTGCGCGCCGTCGGGATCGAGCGCATCGCCATTGACCGGGGCGTCGCCGGGGAGGAGTTGCTCGAATTCGTTCGCGGCCTCGCCGCCGCCCCGCCGTACGCCGATGACGCCGGCGACGACACGCTTGCGGCGCTATCGACGCCGCACATCCACGTGGGCCGTCTCCACCTGCAGCAGCGGCTGGACGCGGGGGCCGGCGACATGCGCGCCATGCGGCGCGCGTATCAGCACGCCGTCGCCGGAGCCGAGGCCGTCTGGTCGCAGGCGCTGGCCGAGGGCGGCCCGGACCCCGGCATGGCCACGCGGCTTGTCGACGGCCTGGCGAGCGCCGTCGGCCAGAACCGCCGGGCCATGCTGGCGCTCGCGGCGATGCACTGGTACGACAACTACACCTTCACGCACATGGTGAACGTCAGCGTGCTCATGATGGCGCAGGCGCGAGGCCTCGGCATCGACGGGACCCTGCTCCGCCAGTTCGGCTTGGCCGGCCTGATGCACGACATCGGCAAGATCCGGACGCCGGCCGAAATCCTGACCAAGCCCGACAAGCTCACCGAGAGCGAGTTCGCGATCATGATGAGGCACCCGGTGGACGGCGCCGCGATGCTGCGGCGGCGGCTCGAGCTGCCGCCCCTGGCCGCGGCGGTGGCCTTCGAACACCACCTCCGTCTCGACGGCACCGGGTACCCGGGCGGCGTGGCGAGGCCGGCGCTGAACCTCGCGACCCAGCTCTGCGGCATCGCGGACGTCTTCGACGCGATGCGGTCGCAGCGCAACTACCAGCGGGCGTTTCCGACCGACCGCATCCTGGCGGTCCTCCAGCAGAACGACGGGTCGCGCTTCGACCGGCGGCTCGTGCGGCGGTTCAGCCAGCTGCTGGGCATCTACCCGACCGGCAATCTCGTGCGCCTCGCCGACGGCGCGCTCGCCGTTGTCCTGCGCGTCCATGCGCCGGACCCGGCGAGGCCCCTGGTCCGGGTGGTTGCGGGCCCGGACGGGGCGCGCCTCGCGACACCGCGAGACGTCGCCCTGTGGGTCGACGACGGCCCGGACGGCCCGCCGCCCCGCATTGTCACGCCGGTCGACCCTGCCGACGCGGGCATCGATCCGCTGGCCTGCCTCGACGACGCGGCAGCGTGATCCCGCCGCGCCTCGCGGCCCGCCCTTCGCGTCCTGCCGCCCGCCGGCCGTCGCTTGACAGTGCGGCGGGCGTCGCCTAGGCTCAGAACGAGCGCCCGCCCGGAGGTTTCATGCATCCAGCACGGTGGCCCGTTCGCCGGTCACTGGCAATCCTGACCGTGCTTGCGACGGCCTTGTTGTCGCCTGCGCACCCGTACGCGCAGGCTCGGACGGACCGTCGTCCGGTGACCGCCTCAGCCGGGAGAGACGCCCGGTCCTGGGACGCGCAGATCATCCGCATGGTCCGCGACGGCCAGCTCCGCTCCCGCGGCGAGGAGGCGGACCGGATGCTGGACGGCCGGAGTCACGAGCGCCTCGATCAGTATTACGAGGGCGTCAGGGTGTTCGGCGGCGAACTCGTCAGGCAGGCCGTGGGCGGGCAGACGGTGTCGGTCCTCGGCGCGCTGTACACAGGCATCCGCATCGACGCCGGGCCGGCGCTCAGCCCGGAGGCCGCGGCGGCCATCGTGGAGGACATGACCGGCGTGGCGGTCGGCCCGGATCGCGGGCCGGAACTCGTTGTGCTGCCGACAGACGATGGCGGGTACGCGCTCACCTACCGCCTCCGCGTCCTCACCGCGGACGACCTGACCGTCTTCTTCGTCGATGCCGGCACCGGCGAACTGGTGCTGCGCTACAGCGACCTCCAGACGACGGTCGGGACCGGCCAGGGCGTGCTCGACGACACCAAGAAAGTCAGCGTGACGCTGCGCAATGGGAGCTACCTCGCGATTGACGCCATGCGCCCGCCATCCATCTATACCTATGACCTCAAGGGCAATCTGGCCCGCACACAGGCGTACCTGAACGGGCTGCTGACGCTCGACGACACCGACGTGGCGGCGGACGCCGACAACGAGTGGACCGACAGGGCCGCAGTCGACGCCCACGCCTATGCCGGGTGGACGTACGACTACCTCTACAAGCGGTTCAACCGCCAGGGGCTGGACAACCGCAATCTCACGATGACGAGCATCGTCCATCCGGTACGGCGCGACGACTGGGCGAGCGCGTCGAGCTCGGTCCTGAACCTCTACTACCTCAACGCCTTCTACGCCGGCGGCGGCATCATGGTGTACGGTGAGGGGCTTCCGCCCGGCGCCACCATGGGGGGCCGTCAATGGAACTACTTTTCGGGGGCCCTCGACGTGGTGGCCCACGAACTGGCCCACGGCGTCACCGACTACACGTCCGATCTCATCTACCGCAACGAGTCCGGCGCGCTCAACGAGGCGTTCTCCGACATCATCGGCACCTCGGTCGAGTTCTTCTACCAGCAGGCCGGCTCGGGATACCTGCGGGCCGATTACCTGCTCGGCGAGGACCTCACGGCACCCTCGGGAGCGTTCAGGTCGATGGCCAATCCCCAGGCCTACGGCGATCCGGACCATTATTCGGAGCGCTACACCGGCACGGCCGACAACGGCGGCGTTCACAGCAATTCCGGCATCGCCAACCACGCGTTCTACCTGGCCATCGAGGGCGGCGTGAACCGCACGTCCGGGCTCGCGGTGCAGGGCGTCGGCGCGGCCAGCCGCGACAGGATCGAAAAGGTGTTCTACCGCGCGTTCACGCAGCTGCTGCCCTCCAGCGCGACGTTCTCCATGGCGCGGGCGGCCACGCTGCAAGCCGCGCGGGATCTCTACGGAGCCGGGAGCGACACCGAACGCGCCATCGAGCAGGCGTGGACGGCTGTCGGCGTGAGTTGATCGGCGCCGCGCTCACGCCTGCAGGCCCGGCCGCCATGCTCGCCCTCGTCGCGGCGCTGGCGGCGTCGACCGCCTCCGCCCAGCCGGCCTGCGAGCAGCCGGTCCGCCCGCAGTCGCCCCCGGCGGCGAAGCCCGCGCCGGCGAGCCCGAAGGCCCCCGGCAGTCCGAAGGCGCAGAGGGCCGGGAAGGCCGCCCCGCCGCAGGCGTCCAGGGTATGGAAAGGCCGCGGGTTCGCCGTCGTCAGCGCGGGCGCGCAACTGGGGGCGCCGGGCTACACGTCGACGGCCGATTTCAAGGTCCACGCCGAGGATGCCACGCTGACGGCGGAAGCTGCGATCGGCATCGGCCCGGCGTTCGGGGCGCGCGGCGGTGTACGCGTGTGGAAGAACCTGGCGGTTGGCGGCGGCCTGGAGGTGGTGTCGACGAGCCAGGAGCTTGCCGTCACCGGACGGCTCCCGCACCCGTTTCAGTTCAACCAGTACCGGGAGGTGGAGGGGACCGCGTCCGGCCTGGATCGCGTCGAGACGCTGGTGGCCTTCGAGCTGTCGTGGCTGGTGGCTCTCGCGCGCCGGGTCGACATGTTCGTGTTCGCGGGCCCCGCGTACATCAGCGTGCGCCAGGACATGGCCACCCGAATCGAGTTCACCGAAACCTATCCCTACGACTCGGCAATGTTCACCGGCGTCGAGACCGCCAGCGTCAGCGGCGGCGGCGTCGGCGCGACGGCGGGGATCGACGTGTCCTATCTCGTCTCGAAGCGGCTCGGCATCGGCGGCGAGGTGCGGTACTCGTACGCGTCGGCCACGCTGAAGCCGTCCGCGAGGCCGGCGGCAGTCGGGCTGGGCGGCCTGCAGGCGGCGTTCGGCGCGCGCGTGCTGTTTTGAGGGGGACTCTCTCGTGGCCACCACGGCCTTTGCCGCCAGAGTGCTGAACGCGGTCCGCCGGATTCCGCCGGGCCGGGTGTGCACCTACGGCGGCATCGCCGCGCTTGCGGGCCGCCCGCGCGCCTGGCGGGCCGTCGGCAACATCATGGCGACGTGCGACGCGCCGGGCACTCCGTGTCATCGTGTCGTGGCGGCGGGCGGCCGACTCGGCGGCTTCGGCGGCCCCCCGGCGATGAAACGGGCGCTCCTCACCGCCGAGGGCGTGCTGGTGGCCGGCATCCGCATCAGGAACTGGCGCCTGACGCGATGGCCGGACGCGGGCCAGGCTCGGGCGGCGCGGAACCGGGGCGGGGCAAAGTCCGTATCCCGGGGCAGACAGCCGCCGAGGAACTGATCAATGGCCGGGCAACCAATCATGGCCGTGACCCCGTCTGATAGAACAGAGGCGAACCGCCTGGACCGCGACCTCGTGCAACGGTGCCGCCGGGGAGAGGTGGGCGCGTTCGAGGAGTTGTACAAGCGGTTCGGAAGTCGGCTCTACACGGTGGCCTACCGGATGACCGGCAGCGCCGCCGACGCGGAAGACCTGGTGCAGGACATCTTCCTGCAGGTGTACCGGCGCCTCGACACCTACCGCGGCGAGGCCGCGCTCGGCACGTGGCTGCACCGGCTGGCGGTGAATTCCTGCCTGGATTTCGTCCGGAGCAAGCAGGGCCGCCGCCGGCGAGTGACCGACACCGGCGAAGACCTCGACGCGCTCCAAGCGCCGGCCGCCGGGCCGTGGCGCGCCGAGGCGGCGCTGGACCGGATGGAACTCGATCGCGCCATCGCACAGCTGCCGCCAAGCTACCGCCGGGCCTTCCTGCTGCACGACGTGGAGGGCCTCGAGCACCACGAGATCGGAGACGCATTGGGCATCGCGGAAGGCACGTCCAAGTCCTTGCTCTTCAAGGCCCGAATGCGCCTTCGTGCCATACTTCGCGGACGGCCTGGAGAACGGTGATGGAACGCCACACAGCTACGGACCCCGCGTGCCTCCGAGTCGAGCCGCTCGTCCACGCCCGCGTGGACGGCGCCCTCGATGCGGGCGCGCAACTGGAACTGGATGCACATCTCGCCTCGTGCGCCGCCTGCCGGGCGCTCGTGGCCGATCTCGAGGCCATGCGGCGCGCCGCGGCGGAGATCCCTGACATCACGCCGCGGCCGGAGGTTTGGACGAGCCTCTCCGCGCGCCTCGCGGCCGAGGCCGCCGCGCGCCCCCGGCCCTTCTGGACCGGCGCGCGCGTCGCCCTTGCGATGGCCGCCACGCTGGTTGTCGCCGTGACGTCGAGCGTGTGGCTGATGCGCAGCCCGGCGCCGGCGGCGCCGGCGGCGCCCCCGGCGGAATCCCAGGCGGGCGCCGCGACTGGAGTAATCCAATCCGGGGAAGATCTCGTCCAAGACGTTGACGAGCACCTCCGCATCGCCGACGAACACTACGTGAAGGCGATTGCCGGCCTCGAACAGGTGGTCAAGAGCGGAGAGGGCGCGCTGGACCCGGCGCTGGCGGCAACGCTCCAGAGGAATCTGGGCGTCATCGACCAGGCGATCACGGAAAGCCGCGAGGCGATCAAGGCGCAGCCGAACAGCCAACTGGTCCAGACAAGCCTGTTCGAGGCGCTGCGGCAGAAGGTGGCGTTGCTCGAAGACACCGTCGCGCTCATCAACGTCATGCGGAAGGGTGACCAGGCGGGCGCGGCCAGAATACTCGGCGGGATCAGCAAGTCGTAACAGGTGACCTCATGAACAGCACATATCGCCTCGCCACCATCTGTACAGTCGCCGCGCTCCTCGCCGGGGCGCCCGCCCGGGCGGCCGCGCTCCACCCGGCAGGGGCCGGCTCTCCCGGCTGGGACGGCGAGCCGCAGCAGACGGAAAAGTTCTCGAAGACGGTGCCGCTCCCCAAGGGCGGATCGCTCGACCTCTCGAACATCTCCGGCGACATCGTCATCACCGGCGGCGCGGGAGACCAGGTGGTCATCGACGCGGTCAAGCGGGGCAAGACCGCCGAGGATCTCACGCTGGTGCAGATCGAGGTCTCGACCACCGCGACCCGGGTCGAAGTGCGGACGCAGTACCCGCGGGAGCGGCGGAACGTCAACGTGTCGGTCGACTTCACCGTGAGCGTGCCGCGCGCGGCGGGCGTCACCGTGAGGACGGTGTCGGGCAACCTGAACCTGGCCACGATTGACGGCGAACTCGTGGCCGACAGCGTGAGCGGCGACGTCGACGTGAAGTCGGCGGGCCGGCTCGAATCGGCCAAGACCGTCTCCGGCGACGTCACCGTGACCTCGGCGGCAAGCGACGGCGACATCTCGTTCGCGAGCGTGAGCGGCGACGTGAAGCTCTCGCAGATCAAAGCGCGCGGCATCGACGCGAACAGCGTGACCGGAGGGGTCACGCTTTCAGATGTCGCCAGCAGCCGCTCGAAGGTCAAGTCGGTGAGCGGCGACATCGTGTTCGGCGGCCCGCTGGCGAAGGGCGGCCGCTACTCGCTGCAATCGCACTCCGGCAACGTGACGGTCTACGTCGACGGCAAGACGGGTTTCGAGGTGGCGGCGGGCACATTCAGCGGCGACATCTCGAGCGACCTGCAGCTTGTGTCGGCGTTCGGGGGCGAACGTGAGGGCGGCCAGCCCGGGCGCAGGCCCAAGAGCGGGCCCGGCCAGCGGGTGCGCGGCACGTTCGGAGACGGGGGCGCGTTCCTGGAACTGAGTGCGTTCAGCGGCGACGTCAAGATCGTCGACAAGGCCGCGGCGAAGCCCGTCAAGAAGTGACGTATTGCAGCTGATAGAGCCGGTGGTAGAGACCCCGCTGCGCGAGCAGCTCCTGGTGGGAGCCTGACTCGCGCAGCTGGCCTTTGTGCAGGACCAGGATCGTGTCCATGTCCTGGATGGTCGAGAGCCGGTGCGCGATGGCGATCGTGGTGCGGCCGGCCATGAGCACGTGAAGGGCGTCACGGATCAGCAATTCCGTCTCGGTGTCGATGCTCGACGTGGCCTCGTCGAGCACCAGGATGCGCGGGTCGAAGGCCAGCGCCCTCGCGAACGACAACAACTGCTTCTGCCCCGTGGAGAGCGTCGCCCCGCGCTCGGCCACCGGCGTCGCCGCGCCCTGCGGCAGGGCGTCGACGAACCGGTCGGCG
This sequence comes from Vicinamibacterales bacterium, assembly GCA_046496425.1. Classification (GTDB taxonomy): domain Bacteria; phylum Acidobacteriota; class Vicinamibacteria; order Vicinamibacterales; family JAKQTR01; genus JAKQTR01. The sequence goes on along the minus strand of JAWOGY010000266.1, from coordinate 2,845 downwards.
TGCACGGCCTCGAGCGCCCGCCTCACCTGCCGGTCGTCGATCTCCGGATTACCCAGCCGCACGTTTCCGCTGATCGTGCCTGAAAACAGGTGGACCTCCTGCAGGACGAGGCTGAATCGGCGCCGCAGTTCGCCGAGGTCGATCTCGCGGATGTCGACGCCGTCGATGAGGATGCGGCCCCCGCTGACGTCGTAGTACCGCAGCAGCAGGTTGATGATCGTGCTCTTGCCCGCGCCGGTGGCGCCGACAACGCCGACGCGCTCGCCGGGGCGCACCTCGAAGGACACGTCCCTCAGCACGTGGTGCTCGCCGTCGTAGGCGAACCAGACGTGCTCGAAGACCACGTGCCCGCGCCACTCGGCCTGCTTCGGCGACGCAGGCGTCACGACGGCTACCGGCGTGTCCAGCAGCGTGAAGATGCGCTCGGAGGCGGCCATGGCCGACTGGAGCAGGTTGAACTTCTCCGACATGTCGCTGATCGGCCTGAAGAACCGCTGCGAGTACTGGATGAAGGCCACCAGCGACCCGAGCGTCAGCGTGCCGGCGAGCACCCAGGCGCCGCCCCACCAGATGATGAGCGCCGTCGCCAGCGCGCCGACGATCTCGACGGCCGGGTAGAAGACCGCGTAATAGAAGATCGAGGCGATGTTGGCGTCGCGGTGCCGCCCGTTGATCTCCCGGAACTGCCCGAGGTTCTGCGCCTCCCGCCCGAACAGCTGCACCGTTGCCATCCCCGTGATGTTCTCCTGCAGGAAGGCGTTGATGCGGGCGATGAGGGCCCGCACGGTCCGGTACGAATCGCGCACGTGACGGCGGAACCACTGCGTGATGACGACAATCAGCGGCAGCACCGAGAACGCCACCAGCGCCATCCGCCAGTCCATCGCCAGCAGCACGATCATGATGCCTGCCAGCGTGAAGATGTCGCCGAACACCGAGACCACGCCCGACGTGAACAGGTCGTTCAGCGCGTCGACGTCCGTCGTGACCCGCGTCATCAGCCGGCCGACCGGGTTGCGGTCGTAGTAGGCCACGTCGAGACGCTGGAAGTGCCGGTAGATCTGCGCACGGAGGTCGAACATGATCCGCTGCCCGGTGTGCTGCAGGACGTAGGTCTGCACGAACTCCAGGGCGAACGACGCCAGCAGGATGGCGAGAAACAGCAGCGCGATGCGGTCCATCCCCGCCACGTCGCTCGTGGCGATGTAGCGGTCGATCGCCAGCTTCATCAGGTACGGCTGCGCCAGCTGCAGGACCGAGGCGCTGACGATCGCGGTGAAGGCGACGAGCACCGGCAGCCAGTACGGCCGCAGGTATCCCATCAGCCGCCGCATCAGCGCGGCGTCGTACGCCTTCCCGACGATGATGTCGTCGTCGTGCCCCGTCATCCGCGACTGCCCTCGGCGGCGGGTCCTGTCCGCGACGTTCCCATCTGTGCTCGGGTGACCTTCGCTCCTGTCATCGCAGCTGTCAGCGCTCCTGTCTCATGTCTCTCGTCTTCTGTCTTCTTGCTTCTGTCTTCCTACTGGCTACTGGCTCCTGACTACTGACTACTTCTCCCCCTCCAACTCCTCCTCCAGCAACTGCCGCCGATGCAGCTCCGCGTACGCGCCGCCGAGGGCGATGAGATCCTCGTGGCGGCCCCGCTCGACGATGCGTCCGGCGTCGAGAACCACGATCTGATCGGCATCGCGGACGGTCGAGACGCGGTGCGACACGATGACGGACGTACGCTGGCGCATCACGCCGTGCAGGCGCGTGAGGATCTCCTCTTCCGTGTACGTGTCCACCGCCGACAGGGCGTCGTCGAGAATCAGGATGCGCGGATCGGTGGCCACGGCCCGCGCGAGCGCGGTGCGCTGCTTCTGTCCGCCGGAAAGCGTGATGCCGCGCTCGCCGACCAGCGTGTGGTAGCCGTCCGGGAAGCCCTGCACGTCCGTGTCCAGGCGCGCGATGGCCGCGGCGGCCGCCACGGCGGCCTCGCCGCTTCCGGCGGCGCCGAACGCGATGTTGGCGCCGAGCGTCTCCGAGAAGAGGAACGGCTCCTGCGCCACGAAGCCGATGGCTCCCCGCAGCGCCGGCAGCGGGATGTCGCGCACGTCGGTCCCGTCGATGAACACCGTGCCGCGAGGCGGCTCGTAGAGGCGCGGCAGCAGGCTGATGAGCGTGGACTTGCCGGAGCCGGTCGGCCCCGCAATCGCCAGCGTCTCGCCGGCGGCAACCGTGAGCGACACGTCGCGCAGCACGGGGCGCCCGTCGTAGGCGAAGGTGAGGCCGCGAATCTCGATGGCGCCCGCGACTGGCGGCTGCGCCGGACTGGAAAGCGTCGCCGGGCTGTCGGCCACCAGCGGCACGGTGTCCATCACCTCCAGCATCCGCTTCCAGGACGCCGCGCCCCGCTGCAGCATGTTGGTCACCCAGCCGAAGGCAATCATCGGCCACGTCAGCATCGCGAGGTACGCATTGAACGCCACGAACTCGCCGAGCGTCAGGCGCTGCTGCATCACGTCGCGGCTGCCCAGCCAGAGCACGAGCAGCGCGCCCAGGCCGAGAAACAGGCTCAGGCTCGGGTAGAACGCCGCCTGCAGTCGGATGAGCACGAGGTTGCGCCGCACGTACTCGGTGTTGGCCGCGGCGAACCGCTCGAGTTCCGCCCCCTCCTGCCGGTAGGCCCGGACGACGCGCACGCCGGCGAGGGCTTCCTGGACCACGGCGCTCAGCGTGGAAAGCTGGGCCTGGATCGCCTCGAACCGGCGGTGGATCGCCGACCCGAAGACGCGGACCGCGATCGACACGAACGGCAGCGGCACCAGCGCGATGGCCGTCAGGCGCGCGTCGAGGCCGA
>JAWOGY010000204.1:0-15396 GCA_046496425.1 Vicinamibacterales bacterium | reverse complement strand
GTCTCAGGATCGAACATGGCCCATCGCACTTCGGTGTGGGGCCTGTTCTGCGCACGCTCCGCATACAGGAACACATGCCGATCGCCGATCGCAGCGACAGCAGAAGATTCGACGTTGTAGACGGGAACAGGCCACGGAGTGACATCGATTATGCTGACCGAGTCGCCTTCGACTCGTGCTTTGAAGATACGCGGAGCACTTTGATCCTCCTGGCTGTTCCCGCTCTCCACGAGCAATATGTCCTTCGTTCCAGGAATGCGTGCTGCGCTCTCGAGGTCATTGCTATTCAGACCTTGAAAATCCATTGCCTGCGGTTTCCAGGTAATTCCCTTAGAATCGGAAGGTAAATAGACCAGACTGACCCGTGGGTTGTCAGATTCGGAAATTTTGGCATCGTGAACCGCAAGAAAGCGATCACCCTCCAGCCAAGTCATGCCACTGAGATCTGGCAGACCCGAAGCCTGGTCAAGGTCACGATCCCCGCTTGCTGAGCCTCCCATTATCAGAACAGCTATGCCGGCAACGCAAAGAGACGTGAATTTCACCGTCGACCTCCTTTCGTCCTTTACGATCGACTGACCACGTTCTCTCGTCGATAGCTGTGGCGTCGTCAGGCCGAGTGCGCAGTGCAGAGCACCTCCTCTCAGACCCAGACGCCCGGCCGAAAATCGGCTCATGCTAGCACTGTGCATCTCGAGCGCGCCATACAAAGTGCGGCCCGGGCAGCGGGTTCCCCCAGCCATACCCGACGCAGGCGCTGCGCATCCGTGGTACCGGGCGGACGGAGATGGACCTCACCCCGAGCCTCGGCCAGCTTCGCCAAGCCATTTTGAAGTCCTTCGGTGGCGCGAATGCGCTCGGCGATACACGCGACGCGCTCTATCTCGGCGCGGGCGGGCTCCCGGAGTTTGGCGTCAATGACCCGGTGACGTTGGGAGAGGACGAGTTCCTGATCGCTTACGGCCCCAAGCATGTGGCTACCGGCAAAGCGGTTTACACCGCCATCAATGTGTATGCCAGCGATCCGCAATTGCCGGTGGGCAGTGTTTTCCACGACAAGTTCGAGGGCAGCGCAGAGGAGTATGTGCCGGGGGCCGATCTGCTGTACGTGTACAAGGTCAAGCGCCACTGCGACGGTGAACCGTATTGCCTGGAGTTGACCCCGCCTCCGTACCAGCCCTGCACGCCGTGGTGCAGCACCCCGCCCAACTGCCCGGAGTTTACGCTCGGAGACACCACCAGGCTGGGCGTCATCTGGCGCAACTATGTGGAGCCGCAGACCAATGTGGGCGCGGCGTTCACTGAGGTCCTCTACGATCGGCTGATCAAGTTCTCTCCTCGATAGCTATGACGTCGTGAGGGGAGCCGGACTTGGGCAAGCCGGCGGCGCCGCACTTGGAGATAGTCCAATCCGGCCAGCCCCCATGAGGTGACGCGATGCCTCGATTCTCCGGGTGTGTCTTCGCCCTCCTGATCGCCATCCCGCTGACGATGACGACATCCACGGCCCCGTCCAAACAGACCGGGCGGTCCGAAACCCGGGCAGCGTGATGCCCGAGAACATTCTGGAAGGTTCTGCGGCCGACTATGCCTCAGCGGTGAGCGACCCTGACAAGTTCTTCGTCTACTATTTCGCCCGCGACTGCGCCAGACTCGACGATGGGGCCAGCAGGCACTGCCGCTCGATTCCCGAGAGCGCGCTTCCGTGTTTCCGGGGACGGCGCGCGGAGCCGATCCGGCGTTCTCGCTATTTTCGATAGTGACTGCACGGCAGAGACGGTGAGGATTCGACAGCAGTGGGAGCAGGGAGAAGATCATCGCTCCGGGGACACGGGTGATCGCGGCCGCATGTCGCGGCCGCGATCGTCCCGTCCTCTCTTGCTCAGTACCCGTCCGCGTAGCGGAACCCGTACACGATGCAGTCCGCCGAACCGTAATACTGACTCACTCCCATGATCTGTATCTTGGACACGATCTGGTCCTGGAAGGACCACGTGTAGGCCGTGCCGCCGCCTGCTCCGCCTCCCATCATCCCGGTGTCGAACTTGTCGGCAAACGTGAAACCGGCGGCATCCAGAATGTCGCCCGACCGGCCGTACGCGACCATAAGCGCCCCGTGCGGGCTGTTCGCCCCGACGGTCGTGTTTATCCCGGAGGGCGGCGAGCTGCTGCCGCCGCTGCTGTTGCCCATGCGCGGGCCCCAGACGCCGCCGTAGGCGACCTTCATCGCATCGATCCGATCCCACCCCCAGACGGTGAGATTCGTGAGGGGCGCTCTCAGGGCCGTGTCGAGAGCGAAGCCCGAGTAGTTGTCGTGCGTGCCCTGGGCATCCGAGTAGATCTCGCGCGTCAGCTTGACCTTGACCGGCTCGGGATAGTTCGCGGGATTCATGTACGGCCACATCGCCACGTAATCGAGCACGCCGAGCGTCATCGTCCGGATGTAACGGTTCTTCGTGTTGAACTGCTGGACGTTCTGATGCGGGACGTTCGTGGGGAGCACCAGGTCGTTCAGGCCCTGTTGATACCAGTGGTTAGCGTACTCCGTGTATGTGGCTGTGAGCGCCGTCATCTTGTCTTCGTATCCCTTGACGGCTGCCGGCGTATATCCCCAGGATTCGCCATAGAGAACGGCGTCACGCAGCAGGCCCAAATACATGTTCGCGAACTGGGCGAAGTCCGTCAGCAAGAGGACCTCGTATCCGGGCTCCTGGAAATTGAACTCGTTGCCCTCGAACAACCCTTCCGCGACCTGGAAGTTCTGGGAGATGTACCACCCCGGGTTCCCCTGGGCAGGATCGACGGACAGCAGGTAGTCATCCAGTACGCCCTTGAGATTCCTCAGGTACGTATCATTCCTCTTCTTGACCTCTTCCGCGATCTTCTGGTCGATCATTTGCTCGACAAACTGGCTGACCGCGCACCAGGGATCCTCGTTCGACTCGGGCCACATGATCTCGACCAGGCTCGCGAGGAACCACCCCACGAAGGGGATCTCGTGCAGCACGTTCGCCAGGACGACCATGAGGTCCGTGCAGATCGTCCACACCTGCTGCTCCGTCGCCGTGGGGCACGAGGGCAGCTCTTCACCCAGCATCGAGTCTGGCCCGAACTCAACGCTGTTCGGGTGCTGTTTCCGGCCCCGCGGCCGGAGTACCGTCAACGCATGCGCGAAGTCACTCTGCGATACGCCCTTGTCTCCCCACTGGTCGAACTTCCAGCCCGGCGCCTCCTCGAGTACGTGCGACAGGGCCATTCGCAATGCTGCCGCCTGATCCTCCCTCAGCAGACCAGACACCGCCTGACTCCTGGCATGGCTCAACACGATGCCCAGCAGACTGCGGCAGCTACGGATCCTGCCGGCGTCAAAGGCGCCATGCGCCCGCTGGAGCATCCGGGCATGTCCCCCTGCGATCGGCGGTGCGACACCCATTTTGCGTATCGCATCAAGCAAGTGCCCGAGGTCTTGCCTCGCGTGCATCAGTTGCCCTCGCTGTCTTGGCGGAACGATCAGGGGCTTCTGCGGGCCGCAGGAGCCGAAGCGGCTCGGCCACGGGGTCGGGACCAGCGCTGCTGCCGGCAACGACATACCTAGAGCCAGAAAGTCACGTCGCGATGTCTTGTTCTGCATGATCCCTCCAGGAAACAGGTGGGTGCGGACTCCAGCGACGCATGAGGGGGGTGATGCGGCGCGCTTGACAGAGCCGCCGCGGGTTCCGCGCCTTTTACCGGACAGGTTGCAGAACCCGCCCGGGATAGGGGGATCGCGCAAGAAGACGACGGCGTCTGGCGGAAATTTGCAATAGTGCGGCCAAGCTGGAGCCGTGCAAGTTGCGCCGGATTCCTCGGGCGCCGGGGCAGAAGTCTGATCTGGAGAGGACTATTGTCTGGGTTTCTGGTGAATGTTTCAGCGGGCGCTGGAATTGCCGCAGGGCCGTAGCGAGCGGCGCGGGGGAAACGGGAGTTCGGCTTCGTGCGCCCCCGTATAATGCTCCCGGAGGCGCTGCCTGACCGAACACGTCGCGTCGCTGCTTCGCGGCCAGCTCACCGACATCGTCGCGGGATCGATCTTCCTGTTCATCGGGCTGGCGGCCTGTTCGATCGGTCTCACGCGTCGCCAGGATGGCATGCGGACACTGACGTGGCTGGGCGTCTGGAGCGCCTTGTACGGAGCCGCGCAGCTCAGCCAGTCGACGGCGGTCGTCGCGGCATTGCCGCACGGGCTTCAGGCCGTGGTGCCGTACGTCAGCACCGCCGTCATGTACCTGCTCCTGGTGGCGGCGTTGCTCGCCTTTCGTGACCTGAGCCTCGGTGGCCTTCGGACGCTGGTCCAGCTCGCGGCACTGGCCGCGCTGGCGATCGGCGTGGCCGGCATCCTGCTGTTCGTGACCGGCAGACCGAGTCCCGACTTGATGCCGTACAACAATCTGCTGGCCGCCGGCATGCTGGCCGTGCTCGCCCTTGTCGCGGCCGCTCCGGGCCCGGCCTCCCGGTTCCTCGCGCTCAAGGACCGACGGGTGCTGGTGGCCGGCATCCTGGTGTTCGCGCTCGAGGCGCTGTACAACAGCCTGTCCCGCCCTCTGGGCTTCACCTCGTCGCGCCTGCTCGACCATGTGGGGTTCGGCATCCTGCTCTCCGCGTTCGGATTCGTCGCGCTGCAACTGGTCTTCGCGAACGAGCGCCGCCTGCTGGCAGTCGAGAATGAGCTCGAGATCGCGAGCAGGATGCAGATGGCCATCCTGCCGGGCGGAGCGCCCGAGATCCAGCACCTGCGCATGGCGGCCGCCTACCGGCCCATGACCGCGGTCGCGGGAGATTACTTTGATTTCATCCCCGTCGCCGGGCGCGGAGTGGGGATCCTCGTGGCCGACGTCGCCGGGCACGGCGTGGCGGCCGCGCTCATTGCGTCCATGATCAAGGTCGCCGTGCACTCGGTGGCGTCGCACGCGGACGACCCCGCGGCGGTGATGGGCGGGTTGAACCGCATCCTGTCGGCCCAGCCCGGCAGCCAGATGATCTCCGCCGCGTACCTGTGGCTGGAGCCCGAGCAACGGGAGGCGCGCTATTCAGCGGCGGGACATCCTCCACTGCTCGCCTGGCGGCAGGATCGGCTCGAGCGCCTCGTGAGCAACGGACTGCTCATCGGCATGGTCCCGGAGTGCGACTATCCTGTGTGCACGCTGACGATCAGTCCCGGGGACCGCTTCCTGCTCTACACCGACGGCGTGACCGACGTGGAGAACGGGGCGGACGAGTTCTTCGGCGACTCCCGGCTCGAGGCCGTCGTGCGCGAGAACCTGTCGCGGCCACCCGCCGAGTTCGCGAATCAACTACTCGCCGAGCTGGACCACTGGCGTCCGGAGCCCGCGTCCCGGCAGGACGACATCACTTTCGTCGTCGTCGACGTCGCCCTTACTTGATAGTGAGTGGCGAGTCGAGCCGGACCCGCAGCACGGTTCCGGCCGTCAGATTGACGTCCTGGCCCTCCGTCGCAGCGACCACTCCACCTCCGCCGATGAGGACCCCGGCCATCGCGCCCCGCCAGCCGCCGAGGATGCCGCCCAGGATCGCGCCCACACCGGCCCCCGCCGCGATCTTCCCGGCGTCCTGGCGATAGCCTCCGCTCTCCAGCACCTGGGTCACGGTCCCGTGGAGCGGGTACGACTGGCCCTTCACGGTCACGCGATCGAAGGACAAGGTCAGCTTGCCGGTGCGCTCCACGCGTCCCGCTTTCGCGACGCTCGTCACGATCCCGCGGACCGCGGAGTCGGCCGGGATCAGCAGGAGGTCGCCGTTGAACAGGTCGGCGACGGTGGTCGCCGTGAACCGGTCCTCGACCTTGGCGGTCTCCGAGCTGAGCGGCGCCTCGAGCCGCACGTCGAGTTCGGTTCCTGACGGGATCTCGTTCGGGCGCGTCGTCGTGCCCTGCCGGACGACCTTCGCCACCGGCTCGTCGCGGTCCGGGACCGAGATGGGCGCGCCGGCCAGGCCGGCGGCGGGAATCAGCGTGCGGGCTTCGATGCGGATGTCGTCGATCTGGTCGCGCAGCGTGCCGTAGTCGGCCCGCGACGAGCCTTCCTTCCGCTGCTTGACCTTGAGGTAGATGACCTCGTCGCGCAGGTCATCGAGCCGCCCCTGCAGGGTCTTCGCCCGTTCCGCGTCGTGGCTGCGGAGCCGCGCGATTTCCGTGTTTGCGTCGTAAACGGCTTCCTGGAGCCGCTGAACGTCGGCGGCACTCAACTGCGCCGCCGCCGGCTGCGTCACCTGCGCGGCGGCCGGAACGGCCAGCGCGAGAGACGCGACGAGGATTACGCACGACACCAATGCCACTGCCAGCCTCGTGAAAGTCTTCACTGCTCCCTCCCACGGTGAGATGTCTGCCCCGATGGTCCGAGTATTGCCCAGAAGAACTACCGCACCGCGCCTCCCAGAACGCGCTTGAACTGATCGCCGGCCGCGAGCGTCTCCGCGCCGTGGAGGTTGTTGATGAGGCCCACGGTCTGGGGGCTGACGGTGGACGGGTAGTCGCGGAGCAGCGTTTCGAGCGTCGCCCTCCGGTTCAGATCGACGATCTTCAACCGGCTCGGCTGCACGTTCAGCACCGCCGAGTCGGTCTCCCGGCTGAAACTGGTGATCGTCGCTCCAAACACGTTGCTGTACTGGTTCCAGCGCGCTTCCGGTGTATACCCGAGAATCTGGAACACGCGCTCCCGGTAGTCGATCCAGGCCACCAGGCCGCGCAGGTAGCCTCCCTCGGTCTGGACCCGGAACGTCGACATCACCGCGGGAAACCCGCCGATCTGCCGGCGCGACGTCTCTCCCGACTCCACACCCTGCTGGGAGAAGAACTTCTGGGCCGCCTGTTGCGCCGTCGGGGCCGGCGCAAGCGCCAGCATCACGATGGCATCCTCGTTGGGGCTGATGGCGCCGACGGACTGCTTCTGGTTGCTGGTCTTCCACCCCTGCGGGAAGTCCATCCGGAATGCCATGTCGGGGTGGCGGAACGACGCGTTCTGAAAGAACCCTTCGCGCGGGTTCTCGCCGAACATCATGCCGTCCAGGCGCCGCATGTACTCGGGCCGATTCACGGCCAGCCGCGAAAGGTCTCTGTCGAGCCCCGCGACCGCATTGGCTCCCCACAGCCAGCGGGTCTCCGGGTCCGGGTGCGTCGACATCCATTGCGGAAGCCTACCGGCGGCTGACTGCTGGCTCAGGCCGTCCAGCATCGTGAACACGTCGACCATCGTCCTGGGGTCATAGCCGCCGGCCATCATGTATTTCATGCCCAGCGAGTCCGACTGCGACTCGTCGGAGCGGCTGAACTTCATGAACATCAGGCCCATCGCCGCCTGGGCGAGGTTCCCGTATTGCGCGAATTCCGGGGACAGGATCATCCCGGCGGCAAACCCCACCTGAGCCAGTTGCTGCTTGCTCATCTGGCTGACCGAATGGCGCGCCGTCACGTGCCCGATCTCGTGACCCAGGATGGCCGCCAGTTCCGCCTCCGAGTTCATGTGGGCCATGATGCCGCGCGTCACGTAGATGAAGCCGCCGGGGATCGCAAACGCGTTCACCGCCGCGTCGTCGACGACGCGGAACGTCCAGGGCAGATTGGGCCGCTCGGTGGTGGCGGCAATCCGGGTGCCGAGGTCCTGGATGTAGCGCTGCAGCGACTCATCGGGATACAGGCCGATCGAAGCGACGACATCTTTGTCCGCTTCGCGGCCCATCTCGATCTCTTGCGCCTCGCTGATCAGGACCAACTGGCGCTTGCCGGTGACCGGGTTGGTGGCGCAGGCGACAACCCAGAGGAAGCACAGGCTGAGGCTGCCTAGCCACAGGGACCGTAATGTTCGTTTCTTCATTGCGGCTTCTCCTGGATCATATGAACCGCGCGGCGAGGCCCGTACCCTTCCGCGTATCCCTGCCGGAATCCGTCGAGATAGCCGGCCTGGTACTGGTCGCGAGGGCCCAGTTCGCTGCGATAACCCGCATCGGTCTCATCGAGTTCCCGCTGGCCTTCGAGATCCCACGCCCCTCGTTGTTCGCGGTCTTCGCGGCCCGCCTGACGCCCGTCCTTGAGGCCGCGGTCGCGTCCGGCCTGGAACGCTGGCGTCAGCGCCGGCGGAGCGCCCGGTGACCAGAGTTCGGCTTCGGTCAGCAAGCCGTCGCGATTGACGTCGAGCTGGGTGAAGGCGCGCCTCCACTCCTGTGTCGTCACCCTGCCGTTGCCGTCGGCATCGACCAACGCGAAGACGTTCACACCGCCGGCCCCTTGGGCCACGCGCACTTCGTCGCCCGACAGGATGCCGTCGCCGTTACGATCCTGTTGGCGGAACGACTGGTCGTTGCCTTGCCACTCGGCCCGCGTCACGACGCCGTCGCGATTGCGATCCATGGCGCGGAAGCGCATCTGATCCTGCGCCGTCGTCGTCGCCGGCAGCAGCAGCGTGGCGATCAGCACCGTTCCCGACAACACGACTGGGTACATTGTATTTTTCATGGCCCTGTCCTCAGTGCCAGCCTCGGCCGACCTGGCTCACGCCCACCCTTGGTCAGCACGTTATCGGACCGGCTGGCACGCAGTCTGTCCGGTATTGAACAGCCCTCAGCGCACGCGCAGGCCTCGCCGAAGCAGGAGGCAGACGATATGCGGCAGCAGTTGTCCGCGATCGAGAGCCGCACTGGGCCAAACCGTCCTGCAGGCAAGCCGTCGACCGAATCGGTCCGCTGGATTTCACGTTCATGAATCTTCCAGATATAGTTCGCCTGAGGTGCCGTATCGGGCTCTTTGCCGACGCACAGCCCCGGCGGTTCAGGCGAACGCGTGCGGCCGGCCTGCTCGCGGTTGCGCTCGCGTTATTGGTTTGCGCGCTTGCTTGGCGCCTGGGCGATGGCGTGAGCGGCGTCGTCTACCTGGGCCTGCTCGCGGCGTCGATCGCGCCCGGATGGCCGGTCGCCGCCTGCGCGTTCGGCTCCCGTCATGCCGCGACATGGATCGTCGGCGCCGCACTCGGGTATCCGCTGACGGCCTTGCTGCTGTGGGTGCCGATCGGGTTGGGAGCTCCGCATCCGGCGGCGTTCGCCGCCAGTTGGGTGGCGGGCACCGCGCTCATCTGGGCAGTGCTGATTCCGGCGATCGCCCCACGCGTCGCGATGCCCGCGTGGAACAGCCGGGATACGCTGGCGTTGACGCTGGTCATCGCGCTCGTACCGATCCTCGTCGGCCGGCCGTTCTCGCGCATCGGCGAGCGTGATGAGACAGGCGCGAGGCTGTATCGCGCCTACTTCACGGCTGACTTCCTCTGGCACATGGCGCTGACGGCGGAACTGGAGAAGGCCGAAAGCCCGCCGCGCAACCCGTACCTCGCGGCCGACACGCTGCACTACTACTGGCTCCACTTCGTGCCGCCATCTGCTTGGAACGTCGCGGTTCCGGACGCGCTGCCGGATCGAGTCGGCCGCCTCACGATCAACGCGCTCGGCACCGGCATGATCTTCGCCGCCATGGTGTTTCTCTTCGCGTGGACGGCGTGCGGCGGGCGGGCGGGACCGGCCGGGACGGCCGCGGCGCTCGCCTTCGTGGCGTCGAGCGCCGAAGGCCTCTACGTGGTGCAACACCACCTGCGAGCAGGCGTTCCGCTGTCGCTCATCCGCGAGATCAACGTCGACGCGGTCACGTCCTGGTTCTTCGGCGGGGTGTCCATCGACGGTCTTCAGCGGGCGCTCTACTACAACCCGCACCACTCGATGGCGTGCGCCGCGGGGCTGGTGGCGCTGGTGATCGCGGCCAGGGCCAGCGCCCTCGCGAGCCCCGCCCTCGCGTTGCTCTGCGGCGTCGCGCTCAGCCTCGCGCTGATGACGAGCCCGTTTCCTGGCGGTGTCTTCTGCCTCGTCTGGGGCCTGGCGGCCGCCGCCGGCCTCGCTGCGGCGAGGCGCGGGATCCTCTCGAGAGCTGCGACGCTCGCACTGGCTGGCCTGCCCATCTTCGCGGCGGCCGGATGGATGGTGGCCAACAGCATCCTGGAAGGCACCGGCCCCGAGCTGCGGTTCGGTGTGTCTCGGCTGGCTGCTGCGGCGCCGCTGGCCGTCATCCTTCTGGCCGCCGGACCGATCCTGCTGCCCGCCCTGGCCGGTCTCGTGGCGGGCCGGCGCATGCCGCCCGCCGTGCGACCCGCGGCAATCGCCGTCGGCATCACCCTCATGCTGAGCTTCTTCGTCACCCTGGAGTCCGCCGAACAGTGGATCGGGTGGCGAGCCGGCCAGGTGATGCTTGTCACTGCACCCGCCCTCGGCGCCATCGGGTTCGCTGCGCTCTGGGACTGGCGTCGCGCCGCGGCCGTGCTCGTCGCCGCGGGCGTGGCGATCGCCGGAGTACCCACGACGGTGCTGGATTACATCAACGCGCAGGATGTCGAGACGCGGACGATGGGCCCGGGCTTTCGGTGGACCGTCGTGGTGTCGAGAGATGAACAGCAGGCGCTGGAGTGGCTGCGACGGCACACGAAGCCGTGGCAACTCGCGCAGATGGAGCCGACCGCCCGCGGCCGCGAGACATGGACGCTGATTCCGTCGTTCGCCGAGCGGCGGATGGCCGCAGGCCTGCCGATCTCGCTGCTCGACGACCCCGCCTACCGTGCAGCGAGCGATCGCGTGCGGGAACTGTACACCACCCAGGATCCGGAAACGGCCCACGGGATCGCCCGATCCATGCGCATCAGCTACGTTTACGTCGACCAAGTCGAGCGCGAGGCCTACCCGGAGGCCGACCTCAAGTTCGATAACCGGCCCGATCTCTTCATGCGCGTTTTCCAGAACCGCGAGGTGAGCATATTCTGGATCCGATGACCTCGTCTGGACGGGGCGTCCGCCTTCGCTGTGGTCCGCCTTCGCCACGCTTCGGGTGGACGCTTTCCTCGCGCGGCGCCGGCGGGACAGCCTTCGCGCATGCAGCTGGCTTGCCCAGCCGTAGCTCAACGGAGGAAGGTAGCAAGCCGGACGTTGAGCGAAGGCTGGTGCCGGAGGAGGGAATCGAACCCACACGGGGGGTAAACCCCACGGGATTTTGAGTCCCGCGCGTCTGCCAGTTTCGCCACTCCGGCACGTCAGGGAGGGAAGCGCGCAGACAGAATCAAAAGTATAGCATCGAGCCGGGCGGCGCGCCCGCTACAGGTGGTCGAGTGAGTGCGCCGCATCGTCGCGTGCCTCCTCCTCCCGCCGCTTGAGCGTCCGGCTGACGAGATCCCTCGACCCCAGACCGACCGCCAGAGCCAGCGCGAACACGATGCCGCCGAACAGGATGCCGAAGGCCAGGTCGACCAGGCCCGCGCCGATGCCCAGATGTTTGAGCACGATCGCGGCGGTGAGCACGAGGACCAGCCACCGCACGCCGGCGCTGAGCAGGCGGGCATACGGCAGGTTCATGTTGACCGCTCCGATCAGCACGCCTCTCCCCAGGAACCTGGCGAGGGCCGCGCCGACGACCGTCACGACCAGCGCCGCCAGCAGGCTGGGAAAGTAGCCCAGAAGAGGCAGCACCATCCCGGTGGTCATCGTGGCGTCGAGGGCCGCCACGCCGACGATTATGCCGAGGCACATCACGCCGAGTCTGACCAGGCGGACGGCCAGCCGGGTCGGACTCCGCTGCGGGGCGAGTTCGGCGAGGCCGGCCCAGCCCCAGCGCTCGGCCTTGGCGTCGAAATCGAGAGCCCGCAGCGACCGGCGCAGCAGCGCGCCGGCGATCCAGGCCATGAACGCCGCAACTCCCAGGGCGACAATCAGCGCCACCGTTCCCGGCAGCAGACGGGCGAAGCCGGTCACGAGCCGGGCCACCGACTCGAGCAAAGCCTGTTCTGCTTGATCCCACATGCGCGTTCTCCCAAGCCATCAAGGGCTGAAGCGATCGGGCCACCGCCACCGCGACAGCAGATAGGGCTTCTGCTGTTCGAAGGCCACACACAGGCGCTCCTGCTGTCCGGCCGCCGTGTCGTCGCTCGCCTGCATGACCCAGGACGCAACCCACGCCAGGTACAACTGTACGAACGACCGCAGCACGTGGTCCCGGCTGATGACGCGCAGGCGATGGCCCAGCGTCACGTCGTAGACAACTCGCGCCCACAGATCGTCGGGGATGTGAAACTGCTCCGCCGGCAGGCGACTCAGCTTCTTCAACTCGAGCAACGTCGCCGGCGGGAGCAGCATGCTCCAGACGTTGGCCAGGTTGCCGAGCGCCGAGCGGAACGCCTCCACCATGCGGGCGGTGTCGACCGCCGGGGCGGCCTCGGCGACCGGGCGCGGGCTGCCCGCCAGCAGGACGGGCCGTGACGCGTGAATCCGCTGCCAGCAGGGCGCCTGGCGTTCGATGTCGGCGAAGAGGGAGCCCAGCAGCGTGGCGAAGACCGTGGCGAGGTCGGCCTGTCCCGGCGACGGGTCCGGGCGTCGGACAAACGCCTCGCCGATGCCCATGCCCCCGCACGCCGCCTCGTTCGCCAGCCAGACCGCCGGGCTCCGCGTGCCATGCGCGGGCCACCCTGCCACGCGCGCCGCAATGGGGGCGGAGCCCACGAAGTTGACCACCATCGGGTCGTGCAGCCGGATTCCGAAGATGGCCCGCGTGAGCGGGCCGAGGATGCCGCGCGTGATCAGGCCCTCTGTCGCACGAGTCTCGTGGCGCGGGACCATCAAATCCACGCCCTGCTCCAGGACCGGTGTGAGCAGCCGCACGGCTTCATCGGGCGAGACGCCGGTCGAGAGCGTCCCGAGCACGCATGCGGCCCTGGCCTGGAGCTGCTGCGAGACCTGCATCACGCTGCGCACGGTGTCCGCATACGCGGTCCCGAGCAGTTCCACCTGCGCGGCGTCGGTCATGGGGGCGTAGAGCAGCGCGACCCGCCCGTCGTCCGGGGAGGGCTCGTCGTCCGGTCCGCCCGGCGTCCCCGGATCCGCGTGCATGAGCACCGCCCGGGGAAACGGCCGGAACGACTGAAGCGCCTGCTGCCAGGTTTCCCGGGCCGCGGCCACGGCCGCGCCGTCCGAGCAGCCCGGGACGCCGACCACCACGTCCACAGCGCCGATCTGGGCCAGTCGTTCGGCGTCGGGAAGCATGCCACGCCTTTCCACGTTCAGGTCCTCCTCAGGCCGGTCGCATGGCAGCGTCGCGGCTCATCGGGCCAGCGACAGAATGCCGGCAAGCGGGACCCGCACCCACGCCGGGCGGTTGTTCAACTCGTACGACAGCTCGTACAGCGCCTTGTCCATGAGGTAGGCGTCGAGCAGCGCGCGGCAGACGGCGGGATCGTCGGGCAGCAATCCGGTGCCGGACATGATCTCGCGGTAGCCGCGCAGGAACGCCGCGGAAACCTCGCGCTCCCAGAACGCGGCCCACGGTTCCAGGCGCTCGCGGTCACCGGCCCGCCTCGAGAGGTGATTGCCCAGGCCCACCGCGGCCGCGTAGCTGTACGAGCGCAGCATGCCGGCCACGTCTTTGAGGGGCGAGTGTTTCTCGCGGCGTTCAGCCAGCGAACGCGCCGGTTCCCCTTCGAAGTCCAGGACGACGTAGTCGTTTCTCGTCCACAGCACCTGCCCGAGGTGATAGTCGCCATGAATCCGGATGCGCGCCGCCGCGACACCCGGTCGGACCAACGCCTCGAGCCGGTCGAGGATCTGCCGGCGCTGGCTCAGTACGGCCACGGCTTCCTCCGCGGCTTCGTCGGGGAGCCCCGGAAGGCTCGACCTCAGCTTTCCCAACACCGACGCGGCATGGTCGCGCAACCGCGCCGCCAGCTTCTCCAGATCACCCGGAGTGAGCGGTTCGGCCGAGAACGCGCCGGCGCCGGATCCGAGCGCCACGTGCATCTCCGCCGTCCGGCGGCCGAGCGTGGCGGCCATCTCCAGGTAAATCCCGATGCGGTCGGCCGCGAGGCGCGAGGGGCCCGATGCGGCCAGCGTGAACGCACTCTCCAGGCCGCCGGCGTCCGGGGCGCCGAGCGCGGCGCAGTCCTCGAAGTAGCGGCGAAGTTCCTCGAGCGTCCACGTCCAGAGGTCGCCCTCGTTCTTGACCATGCCCTGGAGGATGGCAATCGTGGCCGGTTCCTGGCCCGGCACCGCGTATTCAATCGCTCCGGCGTACGGCGGGACGTGTTCGAACCCGATCTCTCCAGAGAGAAACCGCCCGACCTCACACTCCGGGTTGATTCCGAAGCCCTGGCGGCGGAACAGTTTGAGGATGAGCCTCGTGCCGTACCGGGCGGACGAGTTGCTCTGCTCCACGGCCATGCGCACGACCGGCAACGTGACGTCCGACGGACCGCGGGCCTCCGGGAGCCCGCGGCCTCGCTCGCCCCGCAATGCCCCGCGCCGGGTGGACATCCGCTTTTCGGTCTCGATGCAGCCGAGCAGCGCGGTGCACGCGTCAGCGTCCTGCATGCCGTCGACCAGGACGCCGGCGCCACGGGGGGATTCGATCCGGCACAGGACGCTCCCCGGGGGCTGGGCCGCCGCGTCCCCGAAGGCCATGACCAGGGGCAGGCAGTAGGACTCGCGGCCGTCATCGGCGTAGGTGACCTCGACGATGGCCAGCGCCAGGCGCTCGTCGATCGGCGCCCAGTCGGCGACCGACACGGACGCGATGACGCGCGACTTGCCCCCGAACCACCGTTGCACGGGGAGGAACGCCGGGAGCACGCGCGACTCGAGGGGCGCGCGCCCCCCGCCTTCGAGGAGATCCTCCCATGCGCCGGCGATGGCGATGACGGTCTCCGACGGGATGGCCTCGACCGCGTCGGGGGCCGGCTGCAATTCGAACCACAGGAACCCGTAGGGTCCAAGCGTGAGCGGGTAGGGGCCCGTCCCGATGGGGGGAAACTCCACGTAGCCCAGCATCTCGACCGGGCGCATCCCCGCCAGCCCTGCGAGGTCGAGTTCGACGGGCTGCGCGAACCTCGAAAGGTTGGCCACGCAGAGCACGCATTGTTCCTCGTCGCGGCGCAGATAGGCGAGGATCTTGCGGTTGGCCGGGTGCAGGAACTCGAGCGAGCCCCGGCCGAAGACCCGGAAGAGTTTCCGGAGCGCAATCATGTTGCGCATCCAGTTGAGCAGCGACGACGAGTCGCTCTGCTGGGCCTCGACGTTGACGGCCTCGTAGCCGTAGACCGGGTCCATGATCACGGGGCTGTACAGCCGGGCGGGGGTGGCGCGGGAGAAGCCCGCGTTGCGGTCCGCGCTCCACTGCATCGGCGTCCGGACGCCGTCGCGGTCGCCGAGGTAGATGTTGTCGCCCATCCCGAGTTCGTCGCCGTAGTACAGGATGGGCGTGCCCGGAAAGGAGAAGAGCAGGCTGTTCAGCAGTTCGACCCGCCGGCGGCTGTTGTCCATCAGCGGCGACAGGCGGCGCCGGAT
>JAWOGY010000167.1:0-7623 GCA_046496425.1 Vicinamibacterales bacterium | reverse complement strand
CACGCCCTGCACGTAGTCGACCCAGGTGCGCGAGGCGGCCTCTCGACCCAGGACGAACGTCTCCATGCGATGCGGCGGGTCGACGTTCGCGCTCCACACGCGCACGTTGGCGTCCGGACGGGGGACGAGTTCCACGCGTGTCCGCTGCGGGATCACGGTCGGCAGGACAAACCCGCCGTTGTAGTCGGTGTGTTCGCCGATGAGGTTCACTCGCCCGGGCGCCTCGGCGGTGACGAGCGGCGCGGTACCGAAGATGTCAGCGAAGGTCTGCACGCGTCACCTGCCTCGCCCGGCGGCCGCAGGCGCCGCAGCCAGCGCCTCGGTCAGGACCTCGCCGTCGGCGTCAGCCAGGGTCACGCCGCACAAGTGGGCCAGCGTCGGTGCGATGTCCGCCGGCGTCACGGCGCGCACGTACTCGCCCGGCTTGATCCCCTTCCCGAAGAAGACAATGGGCACCTGCTGGTCATAGCCGTACATCGTCCCATGGGTGGTGGCGCTGCCCGGCTGCGCGGTGCCGTCCGCCGTCACGAAGAACCAGTAGGGCTGGGGCACGACAAGGACATCGCCGCTTCGGCCCGGATAGTGGCTCATCAGGGCCGCGCGCGCGTGACGGTCGCCCGCGGCCGCCTGAAACTCCAGCTGCTCGGCGAAGAAGGCCGCCGCCACGCCGGGCACGGCCCTGATGGCGCGCAGCACCTCGTCGACGGCGTCGGGATCGCGCCGCAGCCTCTCGAGCGCGTCGGCCGGCAGGATCAGGTCCGAGTACTGGCCGCGCACCGCGTGAGGGGCCTCGCCGAGCGCGGCCTGGAGAGCGCGCTGCGCCGCCGCGCGGACGAGGCCGGCATCGAGGCGGCCCGCGTCGAATCCCAGAGCCGCGACCTGCTCCGGAATCGGCGCAGCGCCGTGATCCCCGGTCAGCGCCACGACGTAGTTGTCTGCCCCGACCGTCCGATCGAGGTGATCGACGAGCGCGCCGATTGTGCGGTCGAGCCGGACCAGCGTGTCCTGCACCTCGTGGCTGGCCGGGCCGAAGTCGTGGCCGATCAGATCGAGAGCTGAGAAACTTACGCCCAGGAAATCCGTGCCCCCGCCCTGCCCCAGTTTCAGCGCGTCCACCGACGCGATCGCGAGGCGCCCGAGGTAGTCGTCCGAGAACGGGCTCGATTCCCAGGCCTCGAAGAACTGTGCGTCGGGCGCGTCGCCCCTGACCTTCAGGGGATGCGGGAACTCCGCCGTCCAGTACGCGGCCGGCTTCTCGCCGGTGCCCGCGTCGGCGAACAGATACTGGTCCGCCGGCAGCGATCTCGTCCACACCTTGCCGAGGTCGGCCGACACCGGATTGGCCTTGGCAAACGCCGCGACATAGGGGACCGGGACGGAGGTGTACGCCGACGAGGTGACGAACCCGCCGGCCGCGCCGTTGTACCACGTCACCGCGTCACCGCGCTGCCCTGCCAGCCCGATCGCCGCGCGTTCCTTGATCGACATCGTCACGACACGGCCCGGCACGGGCGACTGCGCGCGCAGTTCGTCCGCAAGCGTGGCCGAGCGGAGGTGCGAGGGTCCCTGGCCCCCCTCGACAGACGCCGCGTAACTGATGGTCCTCAGGCTGGGATCCCAGGTGCACCCGACGCTGCGCCCAAGGTCCCGGTCGAACCACGAGTTGCCGACGATGCCGTGGGTCCGGGGAAATGCGCCGGTTGAAATCGTGGCATGCCCCACGCAGGTCACCGTCGTCAGGTACGGGTAGGCGGCGCGGCTGAACCACGCGCCTCCGTCCACGAGCCTGCGGAGGCCGCCGGTCCACTGGTGACTGTACCGGGCGATGTAATCCGCGCGCATCTGGTCGACGACGAGCAGGACGACCAGCCTCGGGGGCGTCGCAGGCGCGGCATGGGCCGCGGCGGCGGAGAGCAGCAGGGCAAGAGCGACGGCAAGTCGGCGATGTCGGGCGAGCATGGCAGTCGGCGGCTCCTGGTGGGGCGGGGGCCACCCGGGCTCCTGCACGCGGCGCCCGGGTTCCTGTAGCATAACTGAACCCACGATGCCGCGCTTCAAGCTCACCATCGAATACGCCGGCACCCGTTACAGCGGGTGGCAGATTCAGAAGAACGCCCGGACCGTGGCCGGCGAGATCGAGCGCGCCGTGACCGAAGTGACCGGCGTGCGCAGCTTCGAGCTGTACGGCGCCGGGCGCACCGACGCGGGCGTGCACGCGCTCGCACAGGTTGCGCACCTTCAGGTCGACACGCGGATGGAGCCGACAGCGCTCGCCTGGCGCATCAACGACACGCTGCCGGCCGACATCAACGTGCTCGACCTTGTCCGCGCCGCGCCGCGCTTCCACGCGCGGCACGACGCGGTGGCGCGCAGCTACCTCTATCAGATCGCCCGGCGGCGCACCGCGTTCGCGAAGCCGTACGTCTGGTGGATCCGCGAGGATCTGCACGTGAAGACGATGCGCGAAGCGGCCGCGGCGTTCGTCGGCCTGCGGGACTTCCGGGGATTCTCGGCGAACGACCCCGAGGAAACGTCGTCGAAAGTGCAGGTCGATCGCGTGGAGATCATCGAGGAGCCGCCGCTGCTGCTTGTCCGCGTCGTCGGCTCGCACTTCCTGTGGCGGATGGTCCGGCGGATGGTCGGCGTCCTGGTGGCCGTCGGGCGCCGCGAGTTGAAACCGGCGGACGTGCCCCGTATGCTTGTCGAAGCCTCCAGCGAATCGGCGGCCCTGGCCGCCCCGGCCTCAGGGCTGTTTCTCGAACGGGTGTGCTACCCGGGCGACGATCGTGAAGGTGACACGTGCAGACCCCGTGGGCAGAGCGGTACGCGCAGCGGACCCAGCGGATGCGGAGTTCCGCCGTTCGCGAACTCCTGAAGCTGACCGAGCAGCCCGACGTCATTTCTTTCGCAGGCGGGCTGCCGGCGCCCGAGACGTTCCCGGTGCCGGAGTTCACCGCGGCGATCGACCGCGTCATGGCGTCGCACGGTGCGCGGGCGCTGCAGTACGCCACGACCGACGGCTACACGCCCCTGCGGGAAATGATCGCCCGCCATGCGACGCGCTATGGCATCAACGTCGAGCCCGAGAACGTGCTCCTCACGAGCGGGTCGCAGCAGGCCCTGGACCTCATCGGGAAGGTCTTCGTCAACCCGGGCGACCACATCCTGGTGGAGCGCCCGACCTACCTCGGGGCCATCCAGGCGTGGAACGCGTACCAGGCCGAGTATGTCGCGGCCGACATCGACGATGACGGCTACGTGACCGCCTCGCTCGAAGCCAGGATCCGTTCGGGCCCGAAGTTCATCTACGCGCTGCCGAACTTCCAGAACCCGAGCGGGATCACGATGTCGCTGGCCCGGCGGAAGGCGCTGATCGAGCTGGCGGATCACTACGGGGTGCCCATCCTCGAGGACGACCCGTACGGGCAGCTGCGTTACGAGGGCGATCACGTGCCGCCGATCGTGCACCTCGATTCCGAGTTCCGCGCGACGAACGGCGTCCGCTACAGCGGGAACGTCATCTACCTGAGCACGTTCTCGAAGATCCTGGCGCCGGGCATCCGCCTCGGCTGGATCATCGCGCCGGCAGAGGTCATCCAGAAGCTGGTTCAGGCGAAGCAGGGCACGGACCTGCACACGAGCACGCTCAGCCAGATGGCGGCGTACGAGGTGGCGTCGGGCGGCTTTCTGAACGAGCACGTCAAGGTGATCAGGAGCATCTACCGCGAACGCCGCGACACGATGCTCGCCGCGCTCGAGCGCGACTTTCCGCCCGGCGTAACGTGGACCCGGCCGCAGGGCGGGCTGTTCCTGTGGCTGACCCTCCCGGAGTGGATGGACGCCGCCGAGGTCCTGAAGGCGGCCGTCGCCAAGAAGGTGGCGTTCGTCCCCGGCGAGTCGTTCTTCACCGACGGCACGGGCCGCAACACCGCCCGGCTGAACTTCTCGAACGCGACGCCGGAGCGGATCAGGGAAGGCGTGGCCCGCCTGGCGGTGTGCCTCAGGTCGCTGGTCGCGACGCGATCGGCATGACGGGGACGGGGGACGGTGTCACGATTTCCGAGACACCGTGCCCGGAATTGAGACACGGCGCGAGCCGGGCGGAAGGCGGTGGCGCGCGCCTCGCCTTGGCACACCCCTTGCTCACCATGACGGCATGGTTGGCGCCCGTTCGGTTGGTGCGTGCGCGAGGACAGAGAGAACCGGCGACGGCAGGCTGGGAAGATATCAGCCGCTGGTTGTCGCCGTCATGACTGCCCTGCTTCTGGCGCTCGTCTCGGTGCCGAAGGTCACGCTTCCCCTCCAGTAGGCTTCGCGCGTGAAACGGGGCATGCCCGTTTCACGGCGCGAGGCGCTCGCCGGTCAGCCACCCGCTGCACGAGGCCCGAGACGGGCGCGGCATTCCATCCACACGAGCAGCGGCATCGCGAAGGCCCACTCCACGCCAATCGCCGCGAGGGCCGCGGCGCGCGAGGGCCCGAGCACCGCCGCGCCCATGCGTTCGCCGGCCAGATACGCCAGCGGCCCGCCTATCGCCCCGACGATGGCCGCCACGGCGTGGCGGCCGCGCAGCCACGAGAGGATCCCGCTGAGTACCGCCGCCTGCAGCACCCACAGCGCGACCATCCACGCCGTCGACGGCCAGCCGAGCACGGCCTGCGGTGGAAAGGTCAGCACGCCGGAGAGCACCAGCACCGAGTCGGCCGCGTAGCCGGCGGCGCCCGCCAGCACGAGCAGCCCTGCCTGACGGGTTCGTGCGCGGCCCGACGGAACCGTGCGCAAATGTCCCGCTGCATAGACGGCCACGGCCAGCGGCCCGAGCCACGGGAGCCCCCTCGCCGCGCCGCCTACGCACGCGAACCAGCACACCTGGAACGCGGCGAGGCTGACGATCGGATGGGCCACGCCGGGGCCCACTCACAGCTCCCGCAGCGCCGCGACAATCGGCAGGCGCGCCGCACGCACGGCCGGCAGCAGTCCGCCGAGCAGCCCCATCAGCAGCGCGTACACGATCCCGGCCACCATCAGCCCCGGCGTCACCGCGAAGGCGAAGGCCACCTGGCTGAACGTCTGCCAGTTGATCGTGGACGTCTGGAACCCGTTGAATCCCAGGTAGGCCAGGCCTCCGCCGATCGCGCCTCCGACCAGTGCCAGCAGCAGCGACTCCACCAGCACCGACACGACCACCGGCCCGCCGCCGAACCCGAGCGCGCGCAGCGTGGCGATCTCGCGCGTGCGGGCGGCCACGGCGGAGTACATCGTGTTGACGGCCCCGAAAATGGCGCCGATGCCCATCAGGAACGCGATGCCCGCACCGAGCGTGGTGATGAGCGCCGACACCATCTGGGACTGCTCGGCGAAGTAGTCGGTTTCGCGAAGCACTTTCAGATTGAGCCTGGGATCGGTCGTCAGCGCGTCCTTGAATTTCGTGAAGGCCTCGGCCGACTCCAGCTTCGCGTAGACCGTCTGGAAAGTCGTGCCCCGGCGGTAGGCCGGCTGCAGCACGCCCGCGTCACACCACAACTCGGAGTCCGAGTACGTCCCGCCCGCGTCGAAGACGCCGACGACGGTCCACTCGCCTTGCCCGAACTTGAGCGTCCGCCCGACCTCGATCCCGGAGAACTGGCCGGCGGCGCCCCGCCCGACGATCAGCTCGTTGCGCCCGGTCTCGAACCGGCGGCCCTCGACGATGCGCACGTTCGGGCGGACCGCGAAGGCGTTCGGTCCGACGCCGCGCAGGGGCACGTTCGCGGTCGTGTTCGTGCTGCGCTTGCTCAAGTCGACGATGACGAACAGTTCGCCCGAGGCCACCGGCCCTTGCGCTCCGCGGAGCACGCCAGCCGCGTCGCCAATCAGGCGCACGTCCTCGAGCGACAGGGCGCTGACCATCTCGCTGTCGGCCCCCGAGCGCATGACGATGGCCGTGTCGGGCGACCCGGTGTTCGCCATGGTCGTCCGGAACCCCTCCGCCATGGACAGCACGGCGACGAAGACGGCCACCACGCCGGCGATGCCGACCACGGCAACCATCGACGAGGTGGCGCGCTGGCCGATCGTGCGCAGGTTGAGCAGCGTCACCACCACGACCTGCGAAAGCCAGCCGACGAGGCCGCGCATGGTTAGCTCCTCCTCAACGCATCGACGATGCGCAGCCGCATCGCCTGGACCGCCGGCAGGATGCCCGCCACCACACCGAGCGCGAGGGCGAAGAGCGCGCCCCTCACGAGGTCGGCGGTGGGCAGGAAGAACGCGGGGAGCATGCCGCCCGTCGGGTCGCCGCCCTGGGTGACGACCCACGCCAGGCCCAAGCCGACGGCGCCTCCGAGCACCGCAACCGCGCACGACTCGACGAGCACGAGCGCGAGGACGAGGGCGTCCGAGAAGCCCAGCGTCTTGAGGACCGCGAGTTCGCTTGTGCGCTCACGCACCGACTGGGCCATCGTGTTGGCGGCCACCAGCAGGATCGTGAAGAAAACGGCGGTGACGATGCCGCGGATGATCGCGCCGATATCGCCCACCTGCTTCGCGAACGCCTGTACGAACGCCTTCTCCGTTGTCGTCTTCGTCTCCGCGAACGAGTTGGCGAACTGCGCGTCGATGCGCTCCGCGATGGCCGGCGCGGCGGCGGGATCGTCGATGCGGATGACGTACCACCCGACCTGGCCCTGCCCGAACTGGCGCGCCTCGTCGAAGTACTCGTAGTTGAAGAAGAACGGCGTCGTGTCGACGCCCTTCTTGTCGCCGTCGTAAATCCCGCAGAGGTTGAACTCCCAGGACGCGCTGTTGTCTTTCTTGCGCCAGATCGTCGCCTGGATGGGAATCCGATCCCCGACCGTGAAGCCGAACCGGTCTGCCGTCTGGCGGCCCACGATCGCGCAGGTGCGATCGGTCAGCCAGGCCTTCTTCTGATCCTCAGGCAGGAGGTACTCCGGGTACAGCTTCAGCAGCTTTTCCGGGTGGACCGGGCACTGCATGAAAAAGTTGCTCGGCCGCTGGTAGATGCCGCCGAAGTACGTCTGATGCAGCACCTCCACCACGCCCGGCGTTGTCTCGAGCCGCGCCGCGTAGCTTTCCGGGAGCAACTGGATGATCGACACCTTGTGGGTGATGATCAGCCGGTCGTTGCCGGCCAGTTCGACGCCCATGCTGAAGGCCATGTCGAGCGCCGCGAGTATGCCGAACAGGAGGAAGGCCACCACGATCGACAGCACCGTGAAGGTCGTGCGGGTCTTGCGCCGGATGAGGTTGCGCCACACCAGCGGCAGGTATTTCATGCGACCGGCTCCTGCACGAGCACGCCCTTGTCGAGGTAGAGCACGCGCGTCGCGCGCTTCGCCGCGTGCGGGTCGTGCGTGACCATCACGATGGTCTTGCCGTGCTCGCGGTTCAGGTTCTGCAGCAGGTCGAGGATCTCGTCGCCCGACTTTCGGTCGAGATCCCCGGTCGGCTCGTCGCACAGGAGCAGCGTCGGGTCGGTGACCAGGGCGCGCGCGATCCCGACGCGCTGCTCCTGGCCGCCCGAGAGCTGCCGCGGGTAGTGCTTCGCGCGGTCGGTGAGGCCGACCACGGCCAGCGCCGTGGCGACATGCTGCCGGCGCTTCGCGGCGCCGAGGCTGGTGAGCA
>JAWOGY010000166.1:0-7594 GCA_046496425.1 Vicinamibacterales bacterium | reverse complement strand
GCTGAGCTCGCGAGTGAGCAGCATGAGCGAGCGCGCGGGGTCGGTCCTGGTGCATTCGAGCGCGCCGCCCGCAATGCGCCAGTCCTGAAGCGGGTTGGCCCAGTAGTCGGGGCCGATCCACGGGCGGTCGGGCGTGCGGTCGAAGGCGCTGACGAATTGGGCGGCTGCAAGTCCGGCCGGCCCGATCGTCGTTGCGAGCGTGAGCATCAGGATTGCGGCCGCGCGTCTCATGGGCACCCCCGGCACAGTTTACTGAAACGCCGCTATAATCGCCCCGATGCGCCCACAGTCCCGCTCGTCTCGTCGCCGGCCTGCGCGCCGCCGCTCACCGCGGCCAGGCCCGGCCGCATGGCTGGCCGAAATCCTGACGCGCGCATAGGGTTTGCGGGCCATGCCACCACCGAGAGCGGGCGGACTGGCGGGCGCGTTGGCGATTGTCGCCGCCGCATCTCTCGGTGGCGCCGCTGCCGGGCGGCAGGCCGCATCGCCCTCCGCCCAGCAACAGCCTCCGCCCACCTTCCGCACGGGCGTCACTATCGTCCCGGTGGACGTGCGCGTGCTCGATCGCGACGGCATGCCCGTCACCGACCTCGAGCAGTCCGATTTCGTCCTGATGGAGGATGGTTCCCCGCAGGACATCCGCCACTTCTCGGCTCGCCGGCTGGTGCCGATGCCGGTCCCGGCGGAAACGACGCCAGCCGTGCGCACCCGTGGAAGTTCGCCCATGCAGGAGCAGTCGGCGCGCATCTTCCTGATTGTGCTTGGCCGGGGACGGCTGCAGTACCCGTCGAAGGGCGTAGACGCGATGATCCACTTCGTCCGCAACCGCCTGCTGCCGCAGGACCAGGTCGCGGTGATGGCCTTCAACCGCGCCACCGACTTCACCACCGATCGCGCCCGTATTCTCGAAGTGCTCGAGCGGTTCAGGCGTCGGCACGAAGACATCGAGGCGGGGTTCAAGCACCAGACCGGAGGGCTTGCCGGCATCTACGGCAGTCGCGATCCATCTCCGAAGCTGCAACGAGACATCGACGCCGTCTTCAGCGGCCCGCTGGGACAGTCGGCGCGCTCGGTCACGCCCGTGCCTCTCCCGGAGCGGGAGCAGGCGGCCGCCGCCACGCGCCGGACAATTGATGCGGTCGCGCGGGCCGAACTCGTTGCAGGGCGGGAACAGACGATCGGAGATACGTTCGACCTCCTGGCGGGCGAAATCGTGGGGCTGCCGTTCGATGCGTTCGTCGCGACCAGTGTGCAGGCGCTGCAGGACATGGGCAACCTGTACACGGGCATCGAGTACCTGCGCTATCTGGAGGGCGAGAAGCACATCCTCTTCCTCACCGAACAGGGCTTCTACGCTCCACGGCTGGAAGCCGACGCCAGCCTCGCCGCACGCGCGAACAACGCCCGTGTCGTGATCAACACGATTCAGACCGGTGGTCTCGATGGCGGGCCGGGCCCTCTCGACTCCGGGGGCCTTGGCCCATCCATCACGCCCAGGCAGCCCACGCCGCCAGTCCCTTCTGCGTCCTACGCGAACATTGACATGGGCCGCATGCAGGTCTTGCAGAGCATGTCGAACCTGACCGGCGGCCTTTCCGCCACGCGCCAGTACGCGCAACCGGCAGTCGATCGCATCGACACGGCCACCCGCTTCGGGTATCTCCTGGGCTATCAGCCGCGGGACACGAGAATCGACCGGCGCTACCGCCGCATCACGGTGCGGGTGAACCGCCCGGGCGTGACCGTGCTCTTCCGCCACGGCTACTACGCCGATGATGTGCCGCTGCCGATCGATCGGCGGACCTTCCTGACCAGCCGGCGTATCTCCGCGGCCGGCCAGTACGGCAGCGCGATCCCCGATATCCGCGTCACGCTGACGCCAACGGTCAAGCGGACCCAGGGGGTCGCCGAAGTGAACGTCGTGCTGAACATCGACGCGAGCCGCATCGCGTTCACGACTGCGGAGGGCCGGCACGTGGCCGACCTCGACCTGGTCATCTACACGGCGGACGACAAGGAGCGCATCATCAAGGAATCGCGGCACAAGGTCGACCTCACACTCAAGGACGAGAACTACCAGCGCTACCTGCGCGACGGCATTCCCTTCGAGGTGACGATGCGCGCAGCCCAGCCGCCAAAGTACGTGAAGGTGATCGTCTACGACTACGCCGCCGACCTGCTCGGATCCTCCATCGTCAAACTGAAGTAACGGGGTCAGGTCCAACAATCCAGCATCTTGCTGGATTGTTGGACCTGACCCCACGGCGACGCCGCTGTCCGATACCGGACACCTCTCGTTCGTTTCCGGACGATCGAACCTTGCTAACCTGTTTTGCGTCAATGCTTTACGAGGCCGAACGCCGGGCACGTCCGTTGCTCGGCAGGACCTCGGAGGCATTGCGTGGACCGTGAGATCGACACCCGGACCCGGTATCGGGCACAGCTGAAGCGGCTCATCGTTCCCGCCGCCGTCATCGCCTCGATGGGACTGCTCCTGAGCTGGGGCACCGGGCTGCTGCGCCCATCCATCAAGCGCTCGTCGATCCGCACGGCCGTCGTGGACCAGGGCCCCGTTGACGCCAGCCTCTCGGCCACGGGCACGGTCGTGCCGCAAACCGAGCAGGTCCTGTCGAGCCCGGTCGACGCCCGCCTCCTGCGCGTGGTCAGGAAGGCCGGTACGGCGGTCAACGCCGGCGATCCGATTGTCGATCTGGACGTGAGCGCATCGGTGCTGGCGGTCGAGTCGCTGGGCCAGGACCTGGCGCTCAAGGCCAACCAGCAGGCGCGCTCGAAGCTGGCCCTCGAAAATACGCTCTCGGAGCTCAACGCCCAGTTCGAGATCAAGACGCTGCAGCTGGAATCCGCGCGCCTCGAGCACGAGCGCAAGAAGCAGCTGTTCGCGGAAGGACTCACCTCGGCTGAGGACCTTCGGAGGGCGGATGTGGCGGAGCGACAGGCGGCCATTGAGCTGCAGCGCATCGAGGCGTCGCGCCGCAACGCGCAGGAGTCGACGAAGACCGAGCTCGCAGGCCTCTCCCTCGAGCTGGCGAAGGTCGAGAAGGCGCACCAGGAAGCGCGCCGCGTGCTCGGCCTGGCCACGCCGACGGCCGATCGCAACGGCGTCGTTACCTGGACGCTCTCCGAGGAGGGCGCGGCCGTCGGCAAGGGCGACATCGTCGCGCGCGTCGCGGACCTGAGCGCCTTCCGCGTCGACGCCTCGGTCTCCGACGCGTACGCGAGCCGCCTCAGCACGGGCCTGCCGGTCCAGATCCGCGTCGACGACCGCGTACTCGACGGCCACGTGACGGACGTCCTGCCGACGGTGCAGAACGGCGTCATCACGGTGCGCGTCGCCCTGAAAGACCCCTCCCACGCGGCGCTGCGCCCCAACCTCCGCGTCGAGGTCTTCATCGTCACCGACCATCGCGATCGCGCCCTGCGCGTGCGCAAGGGGTCGTCGACCAGCGGTGAAGGGGTCCAGCAGGTCTTCGTCGCGCGCGGCGACCGCGCCCTGCGCACGCGCGTGCGGTTCGGGATCGCCAGCTCCGACTACGTCGAGGTCGCCGAGGGTCTCGCGGCCGGCGACGAGGTCATTGTCTCCGACATGGCCGATTACCAGCACCTGTCGTCCATTCGCATCCGTTGAGGAACAGGACCGATGAGCACCATGATTGCCCTCGAAGGGATTGAGAAGGTCTACCGGACCGACCGCATCGAAACGGTCGCCTTGAGCGACATCAACCTGCAGGTCGCCGGCGGCGAGTTCCTGTCGGTGATGGGGCCGTCAGGCTGCGGCAAGAGCACGCTGCTCAACGTGATCGGCCTGCTCGACGAGCCCACGAAGGGCCGCGTGCAGCTGAACGGCACGCCTGTCCAGTCGTACCGCGACGCGGCGCTGGCGCGGATCCGCAACCGCGAGATCGGGTTCATCTTTCAGACGTTCCACCTGATCCCGGACCTGAGCGTGGCGGACAACGTCGAGATTCCCCTGCTCTATCGCCGCATGCCCGGATCCGAGCGGCGGACGCTCGCGCTCGCGGCCCTCGAGCGCGTGGGCCTCACGGCGCGCACGCACCACTTCCCGTCGCAACTCTCCGGCGGTCAGCAACAGCGCGTGGCCATTGCGCGGGCGATCGTCGGCAGTCCCCGCATCCTGCTGGCCGACGAGCCCACGGGCAACCTCGACAGCCAGATGGGCGACGAGGTGATGCACATCCTTCACGGGCTGCGGAAGGATTCGGGCACCACGATCGTGATGGTGACCCACGACCCGCGCCTGGCGGAGCAGACGAGCCGGACGGTGAGGCTGTTTGACGGGAGGCAGGTGCAGTAGGCAGGCGCTAGGGGCTAGGGGCTAGGGGCTGGTCGGACGCGGCTCTCGCCGCGTGGGTAGTGTGAGAACTAGCGCCCAGCGCCTAGTCCCTAGTCCCTGACAATGGACCGACGATCATGTTGCGAAGCTACCTCAAACTCGCGTGGAAGGTGATGTGGCGGCGGAAGTTCTTCACCGCGATCAGCCTGTTCGGCATCAGCTTCACGCTGGTGGGGCTGATGGTCGCCACCGCCCTCCTCGATCACATGTTCGCGCCCTACCCGCCCGAGGTCCGGCAGGACCGGACGCTCGGCATCTACCGCGCGGAGTTGACCGGCGGCAAATCCGGGTGGCATTCGTTCGCGGGCTTCAAGTTGCTGGATCGCTATGCCAGGGACCTGCCCGGCGTCGAACGGCTGGCCATCACCGGCAACCCGGAGGAGGTCTATTCCTACCAGGGAGGAAGCCGGGTGAAGCTGTTCATCCGACGGTCCGACGCCGAGTACTGGCGCGTCCTGGACTTCCGGTTCCTCGAAGGCGGGCCGTTCACCGACCAGGACGTGTCCAACGGTGCTTTCGTCGCGGTCATCAACGCGTCCACCCGGGACCGCTTCTTCGGCGGCCCGCCGGCCGTAGGCAGGACGATCGAGGCCGACGGCCAGCACTTCAGGGTGATCGGGGTCGTTCCCGACCTGCCGATTCTTCGGCAGATCTCGTTCGCGGAAATCTACGTCCCCCTGACGACGGCGAAGACGGACGCCTACCGGGAGCAGCTCCTGGGAGGGTTCACCGGGCTGCTGCTGGCGCGAAGCCCCGCAGACTTCCCGGCGATCAAGGCCGAGTTCGCGTCGCGTCTCCCCCAGGTCCCGCTTCCCAACAAGCGGTGGGAGAAGCTCACGTCGCAGGCCTCGACGCACTTCGAGTATGCGGCGGAGATGCTCGTCCCGGGTGAGACCAGCGAGTCGAAGCTGGCCCTGATGTGGGCTCTCATCGCCGGCATGATGCTCCTCTTCGCCCTCCTGCCCGCGGTCAATCTCGTCAACCTCAACATGAGCCGCATCATGGAACGGGCGTCCGAGATCGGGGTGCGCAAGGCGTTCGGCGCCTCCTCGCGGACCCTCGTCGGCCAGTTCATCGTCGAGAACGTGGTCCTCGCCCTCGTCGGCGGCGCCCTCGGTTTCACAGGCTCGGTGCTCGTCCTCGAGGCCGTCAACCGCAGCGGTCTCGTGCCCTACGCGCAATTCGGCGTGAACTACCGCATCTTCCTCTACGGTCTGGGCCTTGCGGTGTTCTTCGGCGTTTTCTCCGGCGTCTACCCGGCCTGGCGCATGTCGCGGCTGCATCCGGTGCAGGCCCTCAAAGGAGCCTCGCGATGATCCGTCACCTGCTCAGAATCGTGTGGAACCGGAGGCGTGCCAACGCGCTCGTCGCGCTGGAGATCCTGCTGTCGTTCCTCGTGCTGTGCGCCGTCGCGACCATGGTCGTCTACTACGTGGACAACTACCGGCGGCCGCTCGGTTACGTGTGGCAGGACACGTGGGTGGTCACCATGGACGCCAACGCCCAGGACCAGGTGATGGCGGACGCCGGCACGGCTGCCGCGGGGACGGGTCCGAGGGCGCTTCAACGCGCCATGGTCGCCCGGCTGATCGCGATCGCCGGCGACCTCCCGGAAGTCGCCTCGGCGTCGGCGGCATTCACCGGGCCGTATGACAACTCCACCTGGAGAGATTTCATCAAGGTCGGCGGGAAGCAGTACGTCTATGGCTACAACGAGGCCACCGACGGCTTCGCCGACACGCTGAGGATGAACGTCCTGCGCGGGCGATGGTTCGACAGGTCCGACGATGGCGCCGGCTGGACGGCCGCCGTGATCAACGTCCGGCTGGCCAGGGAGATGTTCGGAGACGGAGACCCCGTCGGACAGCTCGTCGAGGACGAGACCGAGCCGGATCCTGCGTCGCCCGTCCAGCATGAGCGGACGCGGCTGCGTATCGTGGGCGTGATCGACGATTTCCGCAAGGACGGTGAGTACTCGGCTCCCGGCAGCTTCCTGATTGCCAGGAACCGGCTCGACGATCCGCGCGAGCTGATCCATCCGCCGCGCGTGCTCCTGGTGCGCGTCAGGCCGGGCACCACCGCCGCGTTCGAGGAGAAGCTGGTGTCCCGGCTCCGCGCGGCCGCGCCGGACTGGACCTTCCAGTCGGAGCCGCTCGAACTGAAGCGGGACGAGTCGCACCGCAACTACATCGGCCCCCTCGCAGCGGCAGGCGTCGTCGCGGCCTTCCTCTTGATCATGGTCGCGCTCGGCCTCACCGGCGTGTTGTGGCTGAACGTGACCCAGCGCACCCGGGAAATCGGCCTGCGCCGCGCCAAGGGCGCGACGGTGCGGAACGTTCAGCAGCAGCTCGTGGGCGAGGTGATCGTCCTGACAACCCTGGCGGTTCTCGTGGGTGTGGCGGTGGCGGCCCAGTTCCCGCTGCTCGGGCTGTACGGCGAGGTGCCGCCGGCCGTCTACCTGGCGGGCCTCGGTGCCGCGCTCGTCGGCATCTACGCGCTGACTATCGCCTGCGCGTACGTGCCCAGCCGGCTCGCGGGCGGCGTGCAGCCGGCGGAGGCGCTCAGGTACGAATAGGGACTAGGGGCTAGGCGCTAGGGGCTAGTAATGCTGAAGAACCACCTCACCTTGGCCTGGCGCGTGTTGTGGCGGCGGCCGTTTTTCACGGCCACGAGCCTGTTCGGCATCAGCTTCACGCTCGTCGTGCTGATGGTCGCCGTCGCGCTCCTCGACCACACCTTCGCGCCCATGGCGCCAGAGGTCCGGCAGCACCGCACGCTCGGCGTCTTCCGGGCACGGTTCATCGGCCCGCATGCGCAGTGGAACAGCGCCGCCGGCTACCGACTGCTCGACCGCTACGCCCGAAACCTCCCCGGCGTCGAGCGCCTGGGCATCGTCAGCGCGCCGGCCGAGGTGCACTCGTACACCGGCGGCCGGCGGGTCGAGTCGTTCCTGAGGCGCGCCGACGCGGACTACTGGCGCATCCTCGACTTCGAGTTCCTCGAGGGCGGCCCGTTCACCGACCAGGACGTCGCCGGCGGGTCGGCCGTGGCGGTCATCAACGCCGCCACGCGCGAACGCTTCTTCGGCGACGCGTCGGCCCTCGGCCGGTCCATCACGGCCGATGGCCAGTCGTTCCGGGTGATTGGCGTCGTCGCCAACGTGCCGACTACGCGGCCCGTCGCCTCGGGCGATATCTACGTCCCCCTCACGACCGCCAAGAC
>JAWOGY010000050.1:0-48288 GCA_046496425.1 Vicinamibacterales bacterium | reverse complement strand
TCTCCAAGATGTCAATCTACTTGATCGTGCAGATCAAAAATTTAGCAACTTATCAAGCGGCATGCGCCATAGATTGGCCATCGCCCGCGCCTTGCTGCATGAGCCACTCCACGTCCCGCTCCCGCAGCTTCACGTCGTTTTCCGCCCGGTCGAGGTCCTGCTTCGTGGTCAGTTGTTCTTTCCAGAGGTCCTGCTGGCGCCTGTAGGTGTCCTGCGCCAGTTTGAGGGAGGACTTGGCGGCCTCGAGCTGGACCCTCGCCTGCGACACGGCCGTCCGCTGCGCCGACAGGCCGGCCTCGCCGCGCTCGACCTGCGTCCGCAGCGAGCGCGGGTCGATTTCGAGGAGGAACTGGCCCTCTTTGACACGGTCGCCTTCCTCGACGGCCAGTCTGGTGACCCGGCCCATCGACTGGGCGCTGATGTTGACCGTTGTGCGGGCCTGGATCTTCCCCGACGCGGACACGATCGACTCCAGGTCGCGCTTCTGGATCTTCTCGACCAGGACCTCGACGCCCTTCTCGCGCTTCAGGAAGACGTTGGCGGCCACCAGCGCCCCGCCTGCCACGACGATGAGCGCGCCGATGTAGAGTTTCTTCCGGTTCACACTTACGCTCCCCCGCGACCAAAGAACGCCGCTACGATGACGGCGATGACGCCGTAGACGATGAACAGACCCGTGGCAATGGGCCCGGTCTTGCGCTTGAACAGGACGCCGAGGCCGATCGCCAGAAGCACGATCCACCAGATCAGGAACAGATCAATCGTGCCAAGCAGCCGCGCCAGGAAGCTGCTTTCGTCGAGCATCGGCAGGAATACGGCCAGGTTGGTCGCGCTCGACATGGACTCCCTGACGTAGTTCAGCGGCGTGACGAACAGCTGCTGCACGATGCTGACGGCACTGGAGTGCACCACGACCGCGAACACCTGCTTGAAGGTGGACGTCCCTCCCAGCGCGGCGCTGAAGACTGCGAAGAGGATGCCGGCAATGACGGCCCACATGAGCGGCATGAAAACGGCCATCGAGACCACGGTGATGGGCGCCGCGTAGGGCAGCATCTGTCTCATGCCGGCCTCCTGCGCCTCGCTCACTTCGCCCGTGAACCGCGCGGTCGCCTCGAGCTGGTTGTCGAGATACGCCTGTTGGCCGACCTCCGTCATCAGGAAGCCGCCCGTGCAGACGGCGCTCACGAGGATGACCAGGGCCATCATGCCGAACCACCGCGGCCGGGCCACGACATCGGCGAAGGTTTCGCGGGGGGACGTCAGGATGCCCAGAACCCGGGCGGGGAGACTCAGTCCGGAGCCCTCGGCCGGCGGGCGAAAGGTGGCAGGCGCTTCAGTCATCGGACGGGCCTCGCATGGGAGAAACTGCAACGCGGCTTTGCCAGCTGCCGCGAAGCGGCCGCCGGAGAAGCGCATAACTCTCCAAGTTTAGACGATTTCCGGCCACGTGATGTTCCGCATGCGCCCCGGCCCGCGTTGGCCAGACTCTCGCATGTCCTGGCAGGGTCTCTGCCGGGTCTGAAGCCTCCGCAGCCTGATGCCCGGTGCCGCAACGGCCGACAAATAGGGAGTCGGATGCGGCAGCGGTCCGCGTGGTGGTTCGGCCTGGTCTGGAAATCGGGCATTTGACCGAGAACCACGCCGGGGGTGGGGCCGTATGCCGACCGCGGCCGGGAACCGGCTGCGGTCCGCTGGCATCCGAGTGACGTTTTTCGTGTACGGATGACAGGAATTGTCCGTGCCTCGCAACCCGGCCCGAGGAACATGGCACTGCGCATCGGCGAACTGCTCCTGAAGGAGCGGCGCATCACTCCGGAGCAGCTCCAGGAGGCCTTGACCTACCAGAAGGCCCACGGCGGCAAGCTCGGCACGGCTCTGGTCAAGCTCGGATTCGTCCGCGACGACGACATCACGGGCCTGTTGAGCAAGCAGTACGGCGTGCCGTCGATCAACCTCACGCAGTTCGACATCGACCCGGCCATCGCCAAGCTCATTCCCCTCGAGACGGCGCAGAAGTACCAGATCATCCCGCTCAGCCGAGTGGGGGCCACGCTGACGATCGCCATGACGGACCCGACGAACGTGTTCGCCATGGACGACATCAAGTTCATGACCGGCTACAACATCGAGCCGGTCGTGGCGTCGGAATCGGCGGTGCAGGAGGCGATCCAGAAATACTACGGCCTCGCCAGGTCGGCCGAGCCGAGCGCTCTCGACATCGCCTCCAAGGCTCTCGACGACATGCCGGGCGTCTCGGATACCGACGTCGAGGTGCTCGAGGAACTCGACGAGATCAGCGTCGAAGCGCTGGCCAGGCAGGGGGAAGAGGCGCCGGTCATCAGGCTGGTCAACGTCCTGCTGATGTCGGCCATCTCGAAGGGCGCGAGCGACATCCACATCGAGCCGTACGAGAAGGAGTACCGCGTCCGGTACCGGATCGACGGGGTGCTCTACAACGTGATGAATCCGTCGCTGAAGTTCCGGGACGCCATCGCGTCGCGCCTCAAGATCATGTCGAAGCTCGACATCGCCGAGAAGCGCCTGCCCCAGGACGGCCGCATCAAGATCCGGTACAACGACGACGGCCGATCGAAAGAACTCGATTTCCGCGTGTCGGTGCTGCCGACGCTCTTCGGCGAGAAGATCGTCCTCCGCCTGCTGGATCGCGACAAGCTGATGCTGGACATGACCAAGCTCGGCTTCGAGTCGGAGCCGCTCTCCCGGTTCGAGACGGCGATTCAGAAGCCGTGGGGCATGGTGCTGGTGACCGGGCCGACCGGCAGCGGCAAGACGAACACCCTGTACTCGTCGATCGCCCGGCTCAACAAGGCCGACACGAACATCATGACCGCGGAGGACCCGGTCGAGTTCAACCTGCCCGGCATCAACCAGGTGCAGATCAAGGAGAACATCGGTCTGACGTTCGCCGCGTCGCTGCGCGCCTTCCTCCGCCAGGACCCAAACATCATCCTGGTCGGCGAGATCCGCGACTTCGAAACGGCCGAAATCGCCGTCAAAGCGGCGCTCACCGGCCACCTGGTGCTGTCGACACTCCACACGAACGACGCCCCGGGCACCATCAGCCGGCTGATGAACATGGGGATCGAGCCGTTCCTGGTGTCGAGCTCCGTAAACCTCATCTGCGCCCAGCGCCTGGTGCGCCGCGTCTGCGCGAACTGCAAGCAGGAGAACCCCTCCCCGCCGGCGGCGCTGACCAAGATCGGCTTCGGCGCCGAGGACGCGCGGGCCGTCGTGCCGATGCACGGCGCCGGGTGCGAGAAGTGCAACAACACGGGCTACAAGGGCCGCGTCGGGCTGTATGAAGTGATGGAAGTGACCGACAGCATGAAAGAGCTCATCCTCGTGGGGGCGTCCGGGCTCGAACTGCGCCGGAAGGCCCTGGAGGAGGGAATGATCAGCCTCCGGATGAGCGGGTTGCAGAAAATCAAGGACGGCGTGACGACGGTCGAAGAAGTGCTGCGCGAGACGGTGATGTAGGCCCGGGATTTGCACCCGGCAGGGAAGGAAGGCCAGTTATGATATCGCTCCCGGATCTTCTCCGGCGCACGCTCGAAATGAATGCGTCGGACCTGCACCTGACGGCGGGGTCGCCGCCCCAGGTCCGGGTGGATGGCGACCTCCAGCGGCTGGATCTGCCGGAGTTGACGCCGTCCGACACCAAGCAGTACGCCTACAGCGTGCTGACCGACGCCCAGAAGAAGCGGTTCGAGGAGGCCCTCGAGCTCGACTTCTCGTTCGGCCTCAAGGGCCTGGCCCGGTTCCGCTGCAACGTGTTCAGCCAGCGCGGCGCGGTGGCGGCGGTCTACCGGGTCATCATCGAGAACATCCGCGGGTTCAAGGAGTTGGCGCTGCCCGAGGTGGTCGCGACCCTGGCCGACCGGCCGCGGGGCCTGGTGCTGGTCACCGGGCCGACCGGCAGCGGCAAGAGCACGACGCTCGCGGCCATGATCGACAAGATCAACCGTGAGCGGAAGCAGCACATCCTGACGATCGAGGACCCGATCGAGTACATCCACCCGCACAAGCAGTGCCTGGTGAACCAGCGCGAGGTGCTCAGCGACACCCACGGGTTCGCGCCGGCGCTCCGGGCGGCCCTCCGCGAAGACCCCGACGTGGTGTACATCGGCGAGATGCGCGACCTCGAAACGGTCGAGTCGGCGCTGCGCATCGCGGAAACGGGCCACCTGACGTTCGCCACGCTTCACACGAACTCGGCGGCCCAGACGATCAACCGCGTGATCGACGTCTTCCCGGCGCACCAGCAGACGCAGATCCGGACGCAGCTCTCGATGGTGCTCGAGGGCATCGTCTGCCAGTCGCTGCTCCCGCGGGCCGACGGCAAGGGGCGCGTGGTGGCGGTCGAGGTGCTCATCCCGACGCCGGCCATCCGCAACCTCATCCGCGACGACAAGGTGCACCAGATCTACGGGCTGATGCAGGCGGGGCAGGAGAAAGTCGGCACGCAGACGCTCAACCAGTCGCTGGCGAGCCTCTACTACGCCGGGGCGATCACGATCGACACCGCGCGTCAGACCTCGTCGCTGCGCGACGAGCTGCTGGAGATGATCAGCCGGGGCGTCGGCGTGATTCCCGGGGCCGGGATGAACCGCGGCGGCGCGCCGGCGCACGGGCGCCAGGCGGCGGAGCACGGGGCGCGCCGCTGACGGCGCACCGGGGCGGACACAGCCTTTAGAGGACGAGAACGATGCCTACCTTTGCCTACAGCGGTCGGACACGCAGCGGCGAGGTGATCAGCGGCGAACGCGCCGCCGACACCCTGGAGAATGCCGTCGCCGCCCTGCGCCGGGAGCAGATGCTCATCACGCGCATCACGCCGGTCAAGGCGAAAGCCGGCGCGCCGGCAAAGGCGGCGCGCAGCAACAAGAAGGTGAAGGCCAAAAACCTCGCGATCTTCACGCGCCAGTTCTCCGTCATGATCGACGCCGGCCTGCCGCTGGTGCAGTGCCTCGAGATCCTCGGGTCGCAGGAAGAGGACAAGAACTTCGCCGCCGTCATCATGCAGACGCGGTCCGACGTCGAAAGCGGCGCGGCGCTGGCCGACGCCATGAAGAAGCACCCGGGCACGTTCGACGCGCTGTACACCAACATGGTGGCCGCCGGCGAGGCGGGCGGCATCCTGGACGCCATCCTCAAGCGTTTGGCCGTCTACATCGAGAAGAACGTCAAACTCATCGGCCAGGTCAAGTCGGCGATGACCTACCCGATCGCGGTGATCTCGATCGCGGCGATCGTCGTGATGGTGATCCTGTGGAAGGTCATCCCGACGTTCGCGGCGCTCTTCGCCGGCCTCGGGGCAGAACTGCCGCTCCCGACCCAGATCGTCATCTGGATGAGCGACGCGATGGTCCGCCTCATGCCCTTCATCATCGTCGGCGTGATCGCGGGCGCCTACGGGCTCCGTCAGTACTACGCCACCAACAACGGCCGCCACACGATCGACCGGATGCTGCTGCGCGCGCCGGTGCTCGGGCTCATACTCCGGAAGATCGCCGTGGCCCGCTTCTGCCGCACACTCTCCACGCTCATCAGTTCGGGCGTGCCGATTCTCGACGGTCTCGAGATCACGGCGAAGACCTCCGGCAACGCGATCATCGAAGACGCCATCATGTCCACGCGCAAGAGCATCGAGCGCGGCGAGACCATCGCCGAGCCGCTCAAGGGCACCGGCGTCTTCCCGGCGATGGTGAGCCAGATGATCGGCGTCGGCGAGGCGACGGGCGCCCTCGACACGATGCTCGCCAAGATCGCCGACTTCTACGAGGAGGAAGTGGACACGGCCGTTGCCGGCCTCCTGACGCTGCTCGAACCCGTGATGATCGCGTTCCTCGGCGTTGTGGTCGGCGGCATCGTCATCGCGATGTACCTGCCGATCTTCTCGCTCATCAGCAAGCTGACCTGACGCGGGCAAGGCATGAGCGAGTCCGTCGTCCTCCGCCGCGTCGTGCAGTTGATGATCTGGCGTCTCGTCATCACGACGATCCTGCTGGGCTCGGCGGCGGCGATCCAGCTCAACACGGCGGCCACCGCCCAGCCGGGCCCACTCTATGTCCTCATCGCGTGGACCTACGCCCTCTCCGCGGGATACGCGCTCAGCCTGCGCCGGACCGGCCGCGCGCCATGGCTGGTGGACGTCCAGCTCGCGCTGGACGCCCTGACGGTGGCGGGATTCGTCTGGGTGACCGGCGGCATCCTGAGCTACTTCTCGTTCCTCTACGTGCTGCCGATCATGGCCGCAAGCGCCGTGCACTTCCGGCGGGGCGCCTGGCGCATCGCGGCGCTGACGATGGTGCTGTACGCCACCACGGCCGCGCTTCAGTACAGCCAGGCGCCGTTCCAGCCCTGGTCCGTGTGGGACCCAAGCGCACCGGCGACCCTGCCGCGCGGCCTCGTGGCCGAATACACCGTGGCGGTCCACCTGCTGGGCTTCCTCGGCGTCGGCCTGCTCACCGGCTCTCTCGCCGAGCGCGTGCGGAAGGCGGACGCGCAGCTGGCCGATGCTTCGACGACCATCGCCAATCTCCAGGCCTACAGCGAGCACATTATCGACAGCCTGACGATGGGGTTGGTGACGAGTGACCTCGAAGGCCGCATCCTGACGTTCAATCGGGCGGCTGAGACCATCACCGGCCAGCCCCGGCACGCCGCGCCGGGAAGACCAGCCGCCGAGGTGCTGGGGCTTCCGGCAGATTTCGCGTCTGCTCTGGAGCCGGAACGCCCCGACGGGGGGAGCCGGCGGGCCGACTACCGGTACCGGCGGCCCGAAGGGACAGAGATCGATCTGGGCCTCAGCGTCACCACCCTGGAAACATCAGTCGGCACGTCCGGGTTCCTCTTCACGTTCCAGGACGTTACTACGATCAGGCGGCTCGAGCGTGACGCGCGCATGCAGCAGCGCCTGGCGGCCGTCGGCGAGATGGCGGCGGGGATCGCTCACGAGATCCGCAATCCGCTGGCGTCGATCTCCGGCTCGATGCAGATCCTCCGGAAGGAACTCACCCTCAACGGCGAGCAGTCGCAGTTGATGGACATCGTCCTGCGGGAATCGGAGCGCCTGAACGGGACGATTCAGAGCTTCCTGGCCTACGCCCGGCCGCAGCGCTTCAGCCTCGCGCGGCTGGATCTTCGGCCCGTGCTGCAGGATGCGGCGCTCCTGCTCCGGAACAGCGCCGAGGTGGGGCAGGACCACGTCGTGGACGTGGAAGTGCCCGAGGCGCCTGTCTGGTGCGAGGCCGACGAAGGCCAGGTGCGGCAGGTCATCTGGAACCTGGCGACCAACGGCCTGCGGGCCATGCCCGGCGGGGGACGCCTGCGGCTCGGTGCGCGGAAGGAGCCCGGCGGCGCGGCGGGCGTGCTGGTGGTGCAGGACGAGGGCGTCGGCATTCCCGAATCGGAGCTGGATTCGATCTTCCAGCCGTTCCACGGCGCGTTCGAGAAGGGCAGCGGCCTGGGGATGGCGATCGTCCACCGCATCGTGCACGACTATGGCGGCGAGATCCGCGTGACCTCGAGGCCCGGCGCGGGGACGAGGGTTGAAGTGCGCCTTCCGGCGCGCGCGGCGGTGGCCGCATGAGCAGCAGCATGGTAAACGGGACGCCGGCGCCGATCGAAAGCCGCGCGGGGCGCATCCTGGTGGTCGACGACGAGCGGTCGATGCGGGAGCTCCTGCAGATCGTGCTGCGCCGCGAGGGACACCAGGTGCGGCTGGCGGAGAACGGCCCGGCGGCCGTCGCCGCGCTCGAGCGCGAGCCGGTCGACGTCCTCATCTCCGACATCAAGATGCCCGGCATGACAGGCGTGGAGGTGCTGCGCGAGGCGAAGCGGATCGATCCCGA
Organism: Vicinamibacterales bacterium; assembly: GCA_046496425.1. Classification (GTDB taxonomy): domain Bacteria; phylum Acidobacteriota; class Vicinamibacteria; order Vicinamibacterales; family JAKQTR01; genus JAKQTR01. Next base: position 40,411 of record JAWOGY010000050.1, on the reverse strand, counting down.
CATCGTCGGCATCATGGTCACCGCCTATGCCTCGACCGAGACGGCCGTCGAGGCCCTGCGCCTCGGCGCGTACGACTACCTGACGAAGCCCTTCGACGTCGAGGAACTCAAGGCGAAGGTGCGCAACGCCCTGGAGCGGCGCACGTTGCGCCAGGAAAACGTGCTGCTGAAGCGGGCGCTCCGATCCTCGTCGGCCTTCTCGAACATCATCGGCCGCAGCAAGGGCATGCAGGACGTCTTCGACCTGGTGGAAACCGTCGCGCCGACCAACAGCACGATCCTGGTGACGGGGGAGTCGGGCACCGGGAAAGAACTCGTCGCGCGCGCCGTCCACACCAATTCGCTCAGGCGCGACCAGGCTTTCGTCGCCCTCAACTGCGGGGCGCTGCCTGAGACGCTGCTCGAGTCGGAGCTATTCGGCCACATGCGCGGCGCGTTCACCGGAGCGGCGACGACGAAGAAGGGCCTGCTCGAGGCCGCGGAGCGGGGTACGGTGTTTCTCGACGAGATTTCCGAGATGAGCACCATGATGCAGGTGAAACTGCTCAGGGTGCTCCAGGAGCGGAAGTTCCGGCGCGTCGGCGGCACCGAGGAAATCGACGCCGACATCCGCATCATCGCCGCCACCAACCGCGACCTGGCCAAGTCGGTGTCGGAGGGCGGGTTCCGCGAGGATCTCTACTACCGCATCAACGTGATTCCCATCCATCTGCCGCCGCTGCGCGAGCGGCGCGAGGACATCACGCCGCTGGCCGAGCACTTCTTGGCGAAGTACCGCGAGCAGATGGGCAAGGCCGTGACGGGCCTGACGCCCGAGGTGCTGCAGTGGCTGGAGGCGGCCGAGTGGCCGGGCAACGTGCGCCAGCTCGAGAACGTGATTGAACGCGCGGTGGCCCTCGAGCGCAGTCCGCTCATTCAGATGAGCAGTCTGCCCTCCGAGCAGGGTCCGAAGTCGCCCGGCAGGAACGGTTCGTCGGCCGCCGACCCCACCGCGCTGCCCGAGAACGGGCTCGACCTGCCCAGGCACCTCGAGACGCAGGAGCGGGAACTCGTGTCCCAGGCGCTCAGGCAGAGTGGCGGGCGTCACGACAGGGCCGCCAGGCTGCTCGCGATCTCGCCGCGCCAGTTCCGCTACCTCCTCGACAAGTACGCTCTCCGCTGACACATTCCGACACACGCCATTGACACCCCTCGTCACTCGATTGGCGCAGCGCAAGATCGCTGCTGCCGTTCCGTGTGTGCAACCACGTGTAACGACAAGCACTTGCGGCGACGAGCGACGCCGTCGGCCCGGTGGCACCCGCCTTGCTACTCCTTCTGTCGCACGGCAGTCATCGCGGTGGAGAATCCCCGGTTGACTGCGGCAGACGCGGTCACCTTTTTCACCCGGTCGGTTCGACCACCAGAGGGAGCACAGAAGATGAAGAGCAACAAGGGGTTCACGCTGATCGAGCTGCTGATCGTCGTGGCGATCATCGGCATCATCGCGGCCATCGCGATCCCGGGCCTGCTGCGTGCGCGGCAGTCGGGCAACGAGGCGTCGGGCATCGGCTCGATGCGGGCGATCAACAGCTCCCAGGCCACGTTCGCGGCCAGCTGTGCCAACGGCTACTACGCGCAGACGCTCGAAGACCTCTACCTCCCGTCCGCAAACGGCACGAGGTTCATTGGCGACGACCTGGCAACGACGGATGTCGTCAAGAGCACTTACACGATCAGCCTCAATGGCGCTTCGAACGCGGCCCCGGCCACGGCACCCCCCTCATGCAACGGTGGCGTCATGGGCACCGGCTACTTCGCGACTGCTGAGCCACCCCTCAACACTGACATGCGCCACTTTGGCACCAACACGAGCGGCACTCTCTACTACCACCTGACCGACCCGGTCGCGCTGACCGACATCGCCACCACCAACGGGACCCCGCTCCAGTAACGCCGGGAAAGCTCGGCCCGCGCTTCGGGCCAGCGACTTCAAGGGGTGCGGCCCAGCGGGCCGCGCCCCTTTTTACGTCCCTGTCAACCTGCGGCACGCGGCTGCCGGGTTTTGTCACTGCGTGATCGCAGCGATCGGGCGGCATGGGAAACTCCAGGTAATTCAGGCGATCTCGCCCGGCGGCTGGGCCGCCCGCCCTGGAAGGGAAGTTGCATCGGCAGCGTGAGAGCGGACTTTCCGCCAGTCGCGGGTGCTGGAAGAGATGAGACGCACAACCCACGCCGGCTTCACGCTGATCGAGTTGTTGATGGTGGTGGCCATCATCGGGATCATCGCGGCGATTGCCATTCCAGGCCTGCTTCGCGCGCGCTTATCGGCCAACGAGGCGTCCGCCATCGCATCAATGCGGTCCATCAGCAGCGCGCAGTCCGCCTACGCGGCCAGTTGCGGCTGGGGTTTCTACGCTCAAACGATGGAGGACCTCTCGCTCTCGCCGCCTGAGGGTAATCCGTTCGTCGGGCCCGAACTGTCGACCACGGGCATCGTCAAGAGCGCCTATACGGTCACGATGGCTTCCGATGCGCCTGCGCCTGCGGGGCTTCCGCCGACGTGCAACGCCGGCGTGATAGGGACCGGGTACCACGCGACGGCGATTCCGCTCCCCGGGGCCGGGGCCCGCGAATTTGGCACCAACACCAGCGGGTCGATCTACTTCACTGTTATCCCGGCGGCCATCGCCATCACCGATCGCACGGTCCCGGGCGGCCACCCCCTTCAATAGCGCCGGCCCTTCAGAGTCGCGCGGCCGCAGTCCCTCTTGACGCCCATCGCTGAAGCCGATACAACTGGCTGGGTCGGCCAGTGTAATCATGACCAAGAATGTCCGTCTCCTGCTCACGGTGCTGGCCCTGGTCGGGCTGGCCTCGGCGCTCTCGTCACTCTACGTGCACCTCCAGTTGCTGTGGCAGCCCGGCTACCTCAGCTTCTGTGACGTGAACACCACGGTGAGCTGCAGCCAGGTGTACCAGAGCCCGTACGCCTACCTGGCCGGCGCGCCCGTCGCTCTCTTGGGGGCGCTCTGGTACGTCGCGGTCCTCGTGGTCCTCGCCGGATCAGCCTGGGGATGGCCGAGCCTGAAGGAGAACAGTTTGGGCTACGTCTTCCTGATGGCCACCGCCGGCCTCGGATTCGTCCTCTACATGGCCTACGCCTCCTTCGTGCTGCTCAAGGCGGTATGCCTCATGTGTGTGGTCACGTACGTCGCCGTGGCCGCGATCTTCATCGTGTCGGGAACAAGGACGAGCTACCCCATGGCCACGATTCCCCGCCGCCTCCTGCGGGATGCGAAAGCCGCCCTCGCGAGCCCCGCCGCCGTCGCTTTGGTGCTCGTCTTCCTGGTCGGCGGCACAGCCGCCATCGCGTTCTTCCCGCGCGCCTCGGCGGTCGCGTCCGCGCGCGACGAACAGGCCGCCGGCGCCGACCGCCAGAGCGAGTTCGTGCGCTTCTGGGAATCCCAGCCGCGCATGCAGCTTCCGGTCTCGGCCGACGGGGCCACCGTCGTCATCGTGCGCTTCTCGGACTTCCAGTGCCCGTCCTGCGCGCAGAGCCACCGTGACTACAAGGCCGTGCTGGCGAGGTACGAGGCCCAGTATCCCGGCGCCATCAGGATGGTGTACAAGGAGTACCCGCTCGACCACGAGTGCAACACGAACATCAACCGCGAGTACCACCTCGCCTCGTGCGAGGCGGCAGCGGCCTCCCGCGCCGCCCGAGCCAAGGGGCGCGGCGAGGTGATGGACGACTGGCTGTACAACAACTCCGCGCTGCTCACGCCCGCAGCGGTGCGGCAGGCGGCGGTCGACATCGGCGGCATCACGGACTTCGACGCGCAGTACCCGTCGCTCATCACGTCGATCAAGGGCGACATCGCGCTGGCGACGATTCTCGGCATCAAGGTGACGCCGACGTTCTTCATCAACGGCGTGAAGATCGAGGGCGCCCTGCCGGTGCCGTACTTCGAGTTGGCGCTCCAGCTGGAGTTGAAGAAGGCGGGCAAGACCCAATAGCAGATGCTTGCGATCGAAACCGAGAGACTGACCAAGGACTACGCCGTCGGGTTCTGGCGTCCGCGCCCGTACCGCGCGCTCGACAGCCTGTCGCTCGAGGTCGAGCCCAACGAGGTCTTCGGTTTTCTCGGGCCGAACGGGGCGGGCAAGACCACCACGCTCAAGCTGCTCACGGAGCTGATCTACCCGACCTCGGGGCGGATCTCCGTGCTCGGAAAGCCGCCCGGCCACCCCGACGTGCGCCGGCGCGTCGGCTACCTGCCGGAAGCGCCGTATTTCTACGACTATCTCTCCGCCGAAGAGTTGCTGACTTACTTCGCGGGCCTCTTCGGCCTGAGGGGAAGCGAGCGGACGCGTCGCGTCTCGAGCCTCCTGGACCGGGTGGGCATTGCCGGCGAACGGCGGCTCCCGCTGCGCAAGTTCTCGAAGGGCATGCTGCAGCGCGTCGGACTGGCGCAGGCCCTCATCAACGAGCCGGATCTGGTGTTCCTCGACGAGCCGATGTCGGGCCTCGACCCGCTCGGCCGGCGCGACGTGCGGGCGCTCATCCTGGAATTGCGCGACCGCGGCTGCACGGTCTTCTTCAGCTCCCACATCCTGTCGGATGCCGAGGCGCTCTGCAGCCGCGTGGCCATCGTCGTCGGGGGCCAGATGGTGACCTCCGGCCGGCTGTCGGACATCCTGGCGTTCGAGGTCTCGGGATGGGAACTGGTGATGGCGGATCTCCAGCCGGCGGCGCTCGAAGCCCTCGGAAGCGCCGTGCGCAAGGTGACGCGCATCAGCGAGGGCCGGTACACCGTCGAAGTGACGCCTGAGGCAGAGCCGGAACGGGTCGTGGGCGAGTTGCGATCCAGAGGCGGCCGGTTCGTGTCGCTCAACCCGGTTCGCACGACGCTCGAGGACTATTTCGTCCAGCAGGTGAAGGCCCGGAAGGCCGCGCCGCCTGCCGGCCGAGCGATGCGGGAGGGATGATGGCACGCGTCATCGGCCTGGTCGCGTACCACGTCTTCAAGGAGTCGGTCCGCGACAAGGTGCTCTATAACCTCGTGCTCTTCGCGGTGCTGATGATTGGCGCCTCGTACCTGATCGGCCAGCTCACGGCTGGCCAGGACGTCAAGATCATCAAGGACCTCGGCCTGGCGGCCTCGTCGGTGTTCGGGCTCTTCATCGCCGTCTTCATTGGCGTCGGCCTCGTCTGGAAGGAGGTGGACCGCCGAAGCGTCTACAACCTCCTCGTGAAGCCCATCACCCGCGCCCAGTTCATCATCGGTAAGTTCCTCGGCCTCGCGCTCACGCTCTTCGTGAACATCGCGGTGATGGCGGCGGCGCTCTACGCGGTCCTCGGGTTGATGCTCTGGCTCCAGCCCGGTCTTGCAAAGGTCACCGTCGAGGCGCCGGTCATGGACCCCCAGTTGCTGACCGCCTTCGCCCTGCTCTACGTGCAACTGCTCGTCGTGACGTCGGTGGCGCTCTTTTTCTCGACGTTCTCCGGCCCCATGCTGTCGGCGGCTTTCACCTTCGGCCTCTACATCGTCGGACATTTCAATGCCGACCTGGCCAACTTCGAGGCGGTCGTGAAGTCGCAGGCCGCCGGCTGGCTCGGCAAGGCGCTGTATTACATCCTGCCCAATCTGGCGCCGTTCGACGTGAAGGCCGCCGTCGTGCACGGCCAGCCGGTGTCTGCCGCGTACGTGGCGTTGACCACGGGGTACGGCCTGCTCTACGCCAGCGCGATGGTGGCGCTGGCCGTCCTCGTGTTCTCGAAGCGGGACTTCAAGTAGCCATGGATGCGCCGGCTGATGACGGGCGCAGGGGTGGGGTCGGGGCCGTGGCGCTGCTCCTCATGGCGGCGCTTCTGTTGGGGACCGCGCTCTCCCTCCAGGCCTACCGGGAAGCGCGGCATCCGCTGCCGCCGGCGAGCGGCGACGTGCTCTACTTTCGCGGCGGTGCGGCCGTGTCGCGGGCCGCGCTCGGGTTCGACGCCATCCTGGCCGACGTGTACTGGATCCGGGCCATTCAGCACTTCGGCGGCACGCGGCGTGCCGAGAGCGGCGACAGGACTTACAAGCTGCTCTATCCGCTCCTCGACCTGACCACCACGCTCGACCCGCATTTCAGCATCGCCTACCGGTTCGGTTCGATCTTTCTGTCGGAACCCTACCCGGCAGGGCCGGGGAGGACCGATCAGGCCATCGCCCTGCTCGAGAGAGGCCTGGCCGCCGATCCGAAGCGATGGCAATACGCCCAGGACGCGGGGTTCGTGCACTACTGGTGGAGGCAGGACTACAAGGCCGCCGCCGAGTGGTTCGACCGCGCGGCTCGCATCGAAGGCGCGCCCTGGTGGCTGCGATCGATGGCGGCCTCCACGCTGGCCGAGGGCGGAGACCGGCAGTCGTCGCGCCAGCTCTGGCAGCAGCTCTACGAGACCACCGACGACGCCTGGGTGCGGAACAACGCGCAGCTGAAGCTTCGGCAGCTCAATGCGCTCGATGAGATCGACGCGCTGGCGGCCATGGTCCAGCGCTTCGCGGAGGTGCGAGGACGGCCTCCGGCCGACTGGAGCGAACTTGTCGCGATGCGCTGGCTCGCGGGCATCCCGCTCGACCCCTCGGGCACGCCATACGAGCTCAGGCCTGACGCCCCGGGTGGAGTCGCGTTGTCCGAGCAGTCGTCCCTCTCTCCGTTGCCGCAGCAGTTCATCAAGAAATCAGGCCCGACGACATGACGATGGCGTGGCTGGTGGCGATCTCCGGGCTGCTCGGACTGGCGGTGGGCAGCTTTCTCAACGTCTGTATCTACCGCCTGCCCCTCGAACAGTCGCTCGCGTTCCCCGCGTCGCACTGCACCAGTTGCAATCGCAGGCTCAGCTGGTTCGAGAACGTGCCGGTGCTGGCGTGGGTGCTCCTGCGAGGGCGGTGCCGCACCTGCCACGCGTCGATCTCGATCGTCTATCCGCTGGTCGAGCTCTTCACGGGGGTGATGTTCGCCCTGGCGGCGTGGCACTACGGGCCCGGGTTGCTGCTGGTCTCGCGGCTGCTCCTGGGCTGCATGCTCATCGTGCTCTTCTTCATCGACCTGCGGCATCGGATCCTGCCCAACGTGATCACCGTCGGCGGCACCGTCGTCGGATTCATCTTCAGTTTCGTCACGCCGCCGGGATGGGTGTCGTCGCTCATCGGCCTCGTGATTGGCGGCCTGATCCCGTTCCTGCTGGCCGAGGCGTACTTCCGGATCCGCAAGATTGAAGGCCTCGGCATGGGCGACGTGAAAATGCTCGCGCTCATCGGCGCGTTCCTCGGCTGGCAGCTCGTGCTCCTCACCCTGGCGCTGGCGTCGGTCCTCGGATCGCTCGTCGGCCTCGGCCTCATCCTGACCCGCCGCGGAGATATGAAGCTCGCCTTGCCCTTCGGCACCTTCCTCGCAATCGCCGCGATGTTCGCAGCGGCAGCTGGAGAGCCCATCGTGAGCTGGTATATGGGGTTCTATCGCTGACGGGTCAGAGGACAGAAGACTGTAGCCAGTAGCCAGTAGTCAGTAGTCAGTAGAATGACCTGACAGCTGGACGCCGTCCCGCCCTACTGACTACTGACTACTGACGACTCGAGACCCGCAATCGGCGAGTGGGACCCTCCTGTCGCGTGGCAATACTTTCAACACCCGCGGCCCTGGGTGATGGCAGTTCCTGCAATGGCTGATCGACACTGCCGCCGCACGCCCGAAAACACTCGATAATCGAGCCGATACCCGCGGCAGAGTTCGGCATCGGTGTTGCTCTGCTTCAGCGCATGACCAATCTCATCGCCGACCGCGGAACGACGCTGGTCGAGGCTCTCATCGCCATCGGGATCCTGGCGGGCGCGGTGGTGGCGCTGGCCGGCTTGTCGTCCGTGGCGGTGCGGAGTTCGGCCTCTGCCCGGGAGCGTTCGGTGGCTACGCTCCTGGCGCTTCAGAAGCTGGAGACGGTGTGCCTGGACGGCGCAACGTCTCCGCCGTCTCCGGCCAACGCATGGGCCATCGACACACCCGGCTACATCGAGTACCTGGATCAGTACGGCAACCGCCTGGCTGGCCCGGCCGCCGGCGTGTATGTGCGCCGGTGGTCCATCACGCCCCTGCCGTCGGACGCGAACCTCCTGGCCGTCCAGGTCGCCGTGGCTCCCTGCCGCACGCCGTCCGGCGCCGTCCGATGCGGCGATTCGGGCGCCCGCGTCCGCCTGGCGAGCATCCGGTCGAGCGTCGCATGGTAGGCCTTCGCCGGTGCGCCGGTTTCACGCTCGCCGAATTGCTCGTCGCCATGGCCGTTACGCTCGTGGCGCTCGGCCTGGCCGTGAGCCTTCTGCAGCCGGTGGCGGCGGCGTTCAACACGCTGCCCGAAGCGGCCGACGCCCAGCAGCGTCTCCGTGTGGCCGCCCAGACGCTCGCCGAGGACATCATGGCGGCCGGCGCGGGGCCGGTCACAGGGTGGGGAGGTCGCGCCATCCCGGTCTGGCCGGCCGTGCTTCCGTGCCGATGGACCGGCGAGCCCCTCGCAACACGCCCGGACGGCTGCGCCCGCGACGACGCGATCAGCGTCGTTGCGATGCCCCTCGCCGCTCCGCAGGCCGTCGTGTCCGAGGATCTTGCGGCTCCCGGCGCGGCCCTTCACGTCGCGTCCGTCACGGCCTGCGTGCTCTCGCACCCCGCCTGCCGGTTTCACGAGGATGCCCGCGCCATTGTGGCCGATGGCTCGGGGGCATGGGACATCCTCCAGGTCTCCGCCGTCTCGATTGACGGCCTCGAGCTGGAGCACGGCGGATCGGCGCTGTCGCGCTTGTACCGCGCCGGCGCTCTCATTGGCGAAACGGGTTCGAAGGCGTACAGCTTGCGCCTCGACCCGGCGACCGGCGCTCTCCAGCTCCGCCGATCGACGGACGGCGCGGCGGACATGCCGCTCCTTGACCACGTCACGAGCCTGCGGTTCGACTACTTCGGCCGGCCAGAACCGCCTGCCGTCGCCGACGATGGCGACCTCGACCGCCGGCGGGCTTCCTACGGGCCGCTGCCGCCGCCGGACGGCGTCGACGACGAACTCGACGCGTGGCTTCCGGGGGAGAACTGCCAGTTCTCCCGGTTCGAGGGGCAGCCGGTGGCCCGCCAGGCGACCCTTCCCGTCGAGGCGGCTGGACTTGCACGCCTGCCGCTTTCTACCTTCACAGATGGCCCATGGTGCCCGGACGAGGGCTCACTCAACCGATATGACGCCGACCTGCTCCGCACCCGGCTCGTGCGCATCACCGTCCGCGTCCAGGCGCGGTCGTCGGCCGTGCGCGGACTGGACCCCCGGCTGTTTTTCCGGCCCGGCGTTGCGCGCGAGGCCGCGCGCCTGGTGCCCGACCTGGAGGTGCGTGTCGATGCGGCACTGCGAAACCGATAGGGGTGTCGCCCTCCTCACCGCGCTCATCGTCATGGCGATCGTGGCGGCCATGGGACTGGGTCTGGCGCTCACGACGAACCTCGAGCCCCTGGCGGCGGCGAACTACGAATCGGGCCGGTCCGCGCGGCTGGCGGCCGAGGCGGGAGTGGCCGTCGCCCTTCACGAACTGGCGGGCATCGCGGACTGGAACCTCGCGCTCGCCGGCCTGGCGCACTCCGCCGTGCTGGAGCAGGGGGACACGACCGTCGACCTGCCGGACGGCTCGCGGGCGGGTCTCGCGGAGTTGACGGCTCGGGCCAACTGCGGGCGCCCTGGAGCCTGCACGGAGAGCGAGCGCATCGACTTCACCTCGGCCCGGCCATGGGGCCCGAACAACCCCCTGTGGAGAGTCTTCGGACACGGCCGGCTGGACCAGCTCGTGCCTGATGGGGCGGGCCTGCCGCCTGCCGTCGTGGTGGTCTGGGTATCGGACGACCCGGCCGAGGTGGATGGAGACCCGCTGACCGATGGCGGCGTCGGCCCTGGCGGGGAATGGCGTCCCGGCGGGTGTGTGCTGGCCGTGCGGGCCGAGGCGTTCGGCCCGCGGTTTGCACATCACACCGTGGTGGCGACGGCGGCGCGCCCGTCTCCGGGCTGCGGCCCCGGCGCCAGGCTGGTGTCTCTGAGGGGATTGAATTAGGCGGCCAAGAGGCCTAAAGTCAGTTCAGGGAACCGCCGATACGACGAGGAGCCGGGGGAGTGTGATCTCCGCCTCGGGGGTGCCGGTAACCATGACGAAGAACAAGACAGCGCCCGTCGTCCTCCTGGCGGCCTTGGCCGTCTGTCTGTCGGTCCTGTCCGCTGGCGCGCAGTCGCTGGCCGAGGTGGCCCGCCGAGAAGCCGCCCGGCGCGAGTCCGTGAAGGCGCCAGCGAAGGTCATCACGAACACCGATCTCAAGGCCGTTGTGCGGGCGGTTCCACCCGTCGTGCCCGGTGACCCAGCGGCCCAGCCGCCGGCCGACGCGGCGGCCGAGAATCCGCCTGAAGCGCCGGACCCCACCAAGGACCCGGAGTACTGGCGGAAGCGCATCACTGATGCCCGCCAGGCGCGCGACCACAACGCGTTCCTGCTGGAGGCCATCCAGAGCCGGATCAACGCCCTCACCAACGACTTCTACGCGAGAGACGACCCGTACCAGCGGGCCCAGATCGAGTTCAACCGCCAGAAGGCGCTCGCCGAACTCGAACGCATGGCGAACATTCAGGTGGAGCTCGAGCAGAAGATCTCGGACATCGAGGAAGAAGCCCGCCGGGCCAACGTCCCGCCGGGCTGGCTGCGGTAACCGCCTACTCGCCCAGTCCCAGTTCGCGCAGCGCCCGGAGGAGATCGGCCTCGGAGACATCGGCCACAATCTGCGCGGACCCGATGCCGTCCGGCAGCACGAAGTGCAGGCGTCCTTCGTACACCTTCTTGTCGCGGCGCATGAATTCCAGTTGCGCGGCCGCGGAGAGGTCGTTGACGGGCGGCAGCGGCCCCAGTTGCGCGATGGCCGCGGCGATGGTGTCGCGATCGGCCTCCGCCAGCGTGCCGCGCACCACCGCGATCGCACAGGCCGCCAGCATGCCGTACGCGACCGACTCGCCGTGCAGCAGCCTCCGGTACCGTGTCGCTGCCTCCAGCGCATGCCCCACGGTGTGGCCGAAATTCAGCACGCGCCGGGCGCCCGTTTCCCGCTCGTCGGCCGCGACAATGGCGCCCTTGACGCGGCAGCAGGCGGCGATGACCCGCGTCAGCGCGGCGGCATCGCGCCTGGTCAGCGGCCCGACGTCCCGGCACACCTCGTCGAAGAGCGCGCGCTCGCACGCCACCCCGTACTTGATCACCTCGTAGAGGCCCGCCCTGAACTCGCGCCGCGGCAACGTCGCCAGTACATGGGGGTCGATGACGACGAGGGACGGCTGATAGAAGGCGCCGACCAGGTTTTTGCCCCCGGGCAGGTTGACGCCCACCTTGCCCCCGATCGCCGCGTCGATCTGCGCCAGCAGCGTCGTCGGCACGTGGGCGAGACGGATGCCCCGCATGTAGGTGGCGGCCGCGAAGCCGCCCATGTCGCCGATGACCCCTCCGCCGAGCGTGAGCAGGGTCGCGGAGCGATCGGCGCCGCCCTTGAGCAGCCCGTCATAGATCCGGCCGGCGCCGGCCGTTGTCTTGTGGCGCTCCCCGTCCGGCACGATGATTGGCGTCGCTTCGGGCAACGCCGTGTGAAACGCGTCACCCCACAGCCCCCACACCGTCGGACTGGACACGACGAAGTGCGGTGCGCCGATGCCGGACGCTTTCAGGGCGGACCCCAGGTTCTGGAGCGCGCCGGCGCCGACGACGACCGGGTAGGAGCGCGACGGCGCGGCAATCTCGAGGCGAAGCGCGTGCGTATTGGTCATGAGGTTCCGACTGATGCGGGTCCGGCCGTGCGTCCTGCCGTCGATGATACGATAACAGATTGGCGCCGGCCAGGTGGCCGGCCATCGTGGGGCAGCAGGAAGACATCATGGCCGAGAAAGACGAGAACAAAGAACCCGTCATCACCGAGATCACGCCCAAGTCGGAGGACTTCTCGCGCTGGTACACCGACCTGGTGCGCCGCGCCGAGCTGGCCGACTACTCGCCGGTCAAGGGCTGCATGGTGATCCGGCCCTACGGATACGCGATCTGGGAGTTCATCCAGCGCGGTCTCGACGATCGCATCAAGGCCACGGGGCACGTCAACGCCTACTTCCCGCTCTTCATCCCGAAGAGCCTCCTGACGAAGGAGGCGGAGCACGTCGAGGGGTTCGCCCCTCAGGTGGCATGGGTCACCAGGGGCGGCACCGAGGAGCTCGAGGAGCCGCTGGTCGTGCGGCCGACGTCGGAAGCCATCATCGGGACGATGTACGCCAAGTGGATCCAGTCGTGGCGTGACCTGCCCGTCCTCATCAACCAGTGGGCCAACATCGTCCGCTGGGAGAAGGTGACGCGCCTGTTCCTGCGGACCACCGAATTCCTGTGGCAGGAAGGCCATACCGCGCACGAGACGGAGGCGGAGGCCGAAGAGGAGACGCTCAAGATCCTGGCGCTCTACAAGGAGTTCGTCGAAACCGAACTGGCCATTCCCGTCATCGCCGGGCGGAAGTCCGAGAGCGAGAAGTTTGCCGGGGCCGGCCGCACGTATTCGATCGAGGCTCTGATGGGCGACGGCCGCGCGCTGCAGGCGGGCACGTCGCACAATCTCGGGCAGAACTTCGCCAAAGCGTTCGACATCACGTTCCAGGCCCGCGACAAGTCGCTCCAGTACATCTGGGGCACGTCGTGGGGGATGACCACCCGCCTCATCGGCGCGGTCATCATGGTGCACGGCGACGAGTCGGGCCTCGTGCTGCCGCCGAGGGTCGCGCCGTACCAGGTGGTGATTGTCCCGATCCCCCGCGGGAACTGGCGGGAAACCGTCCTGCCTCACGCCAGAGAGATCCGGGACTCGCTGGTGGCGGCCGGCGTGCGCGTGATGCTCGACGATCGCGACGCGTATACGCCCGGCTGGAAGTTCTCGGAATGGGAACTGCGCGGCGTGCCGCTCCGCCTCGAGATCGGCCCCAAGGACATCGAGAAGCAGCAGGTGATGCTGGCCCGCCGGGACACGCGCGAGAAGCTCCCGACGCCGGCGGCCGGTCTCCCGGGCCGCGTGCAGGAACTGCTCGCGGCGATCCAGCAGAACCTCTTTGACCGGGCGCTGGCGTTTCAGCTCGATCACACCAGCCGCGCGACGTCGTGGGACGAGTTCACCCAGACCATGGAGGGCCGGCCGGGCTTCGTGGTGTCGCCCTGGTGCGGAGACGCCGTGTGCGAAGCCGACATCAAGGCGGCCACGCAGGCGACGATCCGGAACCTGCCCATGGATGCGGTTGTCGGCTCCGGCGCGCCGTGCGTGAAGTGCGGCCGCCCGTCGGTGGCCGACGCGTGGTTTGCGAAGGCGTACTGACAGAAGAAGAAGCAAGAAGTAAGAAGTAAGGAGTAGGAAGCGAGAAAGGTCCCGCTAAGTGCGTGGCGCCTTCTGTATTCTGACCATCGTCAGTTGTCTATTCTTGCTTCTTGATTCTTGCTTCTGATGCGGAGCCCGCTCTGTGCGCGGGGCCTGGCCCGATCAGGGCCGCTGCGATATCTGGCGAAGAGCGGGCGATCTTCTTCATCACAGCATGGCGGCGCGTGAGGCGGTCGCGCGCCACGATGGCGCGTCCGGCGCGCACAAGCTCGTCGTGCCATCCGCGCACGGCGATGTCGGGCGAACCGGGCCTGCGCTTGAGTTGCTCGGCAATCGACTCCAGGCATGCCGCGTCGCCCACCAGGGCTGCGGCCTCTGCGAACCCTTCCGGCAACGGCGCCGCCGCCCGCGCGATGGACTCCCGCAGGTCGTAGACCGCCACCCGGCTGGCACGGCGCGCCAGGGCCAGGTGAACCACGCCGCGCACCGCGAGCCATTCGCCTCGCTCCGAGGCGCCTGAAGCCGTCGCCTCGCGATCACGAGCCGCCTCGATCAACTTGTGGAGCGTTGGCAGCGGGGCGTCGGCGGCCCCGGCGGGCACCAGCTCGCGCAGGAAGCGCGGGTCGGCCGGCTCGCCGGAGGCGGCGGCTTCGATGGCCAGCCGCGGATCGATCACGGGCGTGCCCGTCGAGGCGCTCGCCGAGGCCCAGGCCCTGATGGCGGAACTCGGGTCTTCAGCCAGCCTGGCGCGCAGGGGGTTCAGCACCCGGGGCAGCGCCCGCTCGATGACGTCGAGGGCGTGCAGGCGAAGCGCGGCGGGCCGCCCGGCGTCCAGGATGAAGGCGGTCAGCGTGTCGAGCACTCGCGTGCTCTCGGGGCTCTCGAGGTACGCGCCCAGCAATCCGACGGCAGCCGCGCGCACGGCCGGGTCGGCGCTCTCCGATTCCAGCTGCTCCGCGCCCAGTTCGGCGCCGCGGCGATCAGGCGTGGCTTCGAGCACCTTCAGGATGGCCACCCGCACATCGGCCGACACCGCCCGGTCGAACGCGACAATCAGGTGGGGAACCGCGCGCATGCCAACGACGGTAAGCCTCGCCGCAGCCGTCTCGCGGTCGATGGCGTCGCCGCCGCAGAGTACGGAGAGGAGATGTTCGATCTCGGCCGCCGCCGACCTGCGGATCGCCACGACTACTCCTCGGCGTGACGGCGGCGCTTCCCGACCATCCACGCCAGCGCGATGCTGACGAGGTAGAGCACGATCATCGGGCCGGCCATGAGCGACTGGGTCACCATGTCGCCGGTCGGCGTGATGACGGCGGACGCGATGAAGATGATGAGCACGGCGTACTTGATGTGGCGCCACAGGAACCCCGCCGTGACGAGTCCCATCCGGGCGAGCACGAGGACGACGGCCGGCATCTCGAAGATGAGGCCCATTGCCAGCATCAGCATGGCGTAGAGCGAGAAGACCGGCGCGATTCTCGGCATCATCATCATGTAGTCGCTCGAGAAGCTCGCCAGGAAGACCCACGCCAGGGGAAACAGCACGTAATGGTTGAAGGCCGCGCCGCTGACGAAGAAGAGGCTGGCCATCAGGACGAACGGCAGCGCGAACCGCTTCTCGTGCGCGTAGAGGCCCGGCGCGATGAACAGCCACACCTGCAGCATGATGAGCGGCGCGCCGATCACGAGGCCGGCCAGCAGCGCGATCTTCACGTTGAGCATGAAGGCTTCGGTCGGCTCCGTGTAGATGAGCTTGGAGCCCGCCGGCAGCATCTCGTAGAGCGGCCGCATGATGAAGTCGAAGATGCGGCCGATGAAGAAGAACGCGACGATCGTGCCGAAGGCCAGCGAGAGCGCCGCCGCGACCAGCCGCCGGCGCAACTCGTCCAGGTGGTCGAGAAACGACATCCGCCCGGCGTCGTCATCCCCGGCGTCGTCGTCGACGTGCCGTCCGGGCGGAGCAGTCCCCGCAGGGCCAACCTGACGGGAGGCCCGGGGCTTGCGGAGCCGGTACGCCGAGAGCTTGGCGAGCGGACCTAGCGCCACGTGCCGGACGAGGAGCCGGCCGTGGGCTCGGCAGGTGCGTCCGTCGGGGTCTCGGACGACTGGGATTCGGTCTTCTGAGCGGAGCCCTTCTGCTCTTCTACCCGGATTTCCTCTTCCAGGGTGCTGCGCAACTCGTTGGAGGCGCGACGGAACTCGCCGATGCTGCGGCCGAGCGAGCGGCCAAGCTCGGGGAGCTTGCGCGGCCCGAAGATGATGAGCGCGATCACCAGGATGATGACCAGCTCCGGCATGCCGATGGAACCGAACATGTATATGACTCCCGTGGCCCGGAGGGGGCCTCCTGCATCATAGGCTTCGGGGCGCGCAGGGTCAAGGACGGGCAGGCCGCGGACGGCTCGAAGTCGTTGCCGCTCCAGAAGTTATCTGGTACGATGAAACGCATGCGGTCAGTCCGTTTCGCGCTCGGCATCGCCTCTGTGCTCGTCGTGTCTGCCATCGCCGGCGGGCTCTTCGGCCGGGGCACGGCGTCAACCCAGGAGCGCCTGCCTGAGCGGTATCGCGCGTTCACGACCGCCGTGCGCCTGATCGAGACCGAGTACGTCCAGAAGACGGAGAGCGACCGCGTTGTCTACAGCGCGATCTCGGGCATGCTGCAGACGCTCGACCCCCATTCGAGTTTCCTGGACCCGCGGACCTACGGGCAGATGCGCGAGCGACAGCAGGGCCGTTACTACGGCCTCGGCATCACCATCCAGGTCATCGACGGCGACATCACGGCGGTCAGCCTGTTCGAGGGATCGCCGGCTTACAGGAAGGGCGTGCGCCGGGGGGACGTGATCGCGAAGATCGACGGCGAGGATGCCAAGGGCTGGACCAGCGAGCAGGCGGCGCGGCGGCTGCGGGGGCCCAAGGGCACGACGGTCCGGGTGTCGCTCCGGCGACGGGGCTACGACCAGTTGATTGAGCTGGACGTGGTGCGCGACGAGATCAACATCCCGACCATCGCGGCCGCGGTCATGATCGACGACAGGACGGCATACATCCGGCTGCAGGATTTTGCCGAGCAGACCGGGAACGATCTGTCGGCGGCGCTGAAGTCGCTGTCGGCCAAAGGCATGCGCCGGCTGCTGCTCGACCTGCGCGGCAATCCGGGCGGGCCTCTCGACCAGGCGATCCGCGTGTCGAACGAGTTCCTCCAGCAGGGCCAGATGATCGTGTACACCCGCGGCCGGGTGCCCAACGCCGACCAGGACTACCGCGCGACGGAGCGCGGGAAGTACACCGATCTGCCCGTGGTCGTGCTGGCCAACCGCAACAGCGCGAGCGCGTCGGAAATCGTGAGCGGCGCACTGCAGGACCACGACCGCGCGGTCATCGTCGGCGAAACGACGTTCGGCAAGGCGCTGGTCCAGTCGGTCTACCGGATCAGCGAGGGCGCCGCCCTCGCGCTGACCACGGCGCGGTACCACACGCCGAGCGGGCGGATGATCCAGCGGCCCTGGGACGGCACCTTCGACGAGTACCTGACGTATGCGTCCCGCGCCCAGACCGCCCAGCCCGAACGCTCCGCCGCGGACCTGAAGTACACGGACGCCGGGCGGAAGGTGTACGGCGGCGGCGGCGTCGAGCCCGACCACCGGCTGGAAGGGCCGATTGAAGGCTTCAACCCCGGCCGCTTCGCCCGGCTGCTGTTCGCGCGCCAGGTGTTCGCCTCCTTCGCGCAGAAGTTCTCGGCCGTCGGCGATACGCGCATCAGCGTCGAGGCCAGGGACCGCAAGTTCGTGGCGAAGGACTTCACCGTGGATGCCGCGATGCTCGGGGCGTTTCGCGAGCATCTCAAGGCGGAAGGGGTGAAGATCGACGAGGCGGCGTTCACCGGGGACCTCGCGTTCATTACGGCGATGATCCGCTACGAGATCGACCTCAACCTGTGGACCGTGGAGGACGCGCGGCGCCACCTGATCACGACCGACCCGCAGGCCCGGCTGGCCCTCACCGTCTTCGACGAGGCGGAGCGGCTGGTGCAGGCTGCCCGGGGGCGCGCCTCGCGGGGCCTGACCTTCTGACACGGTTCGAAACGATGCGATTGCAGCGGCTGGAAATCACCGGGTTCAAGTCATTCAGCGACCGGTCGGAGCTGGCGTTCGACCGCGGCGTCACGGCCATTGTCGGTCCCAACGGGTGCGGCAAGAGCAACGTGGCCGACGCTATCGTGTGGGTCCTCGGCGAGCAGAGCGCCAAGAGCCTCCGCGGCGACCGCATGGAGGACGTCATCTTCAGCGGCAGCGACGCCCGCAAGCCCAACGCGGCCGCCGAGGTGCGGCTGATGCTCGCGGGCGTGCCGGTGTCGATCCTCTCCGGATCGGGCTCGGGCGCGGAGCTTGTCGACGACGAGGGCCGTCCCATGGTGCGCGAGGTCGAGGTGACCCGGCGCCTGTACCGGTCGGGCGAGAGCGAGTACCTGATCAACGGCGAGGTGAGCCGGCTGCGCGACGTCCACGAGCTGCTGATGGACACGGGCCTCGGGGCGAAGGCCTACGCGATCATCGAGCAGGGCAAGATCGGCATGATTCTGAGTTCGCGGCCCACCGACCGGCGCCAGCTGATCGAAGAGGCCGCCGGCGTCACGAAGTACCGGGCCCGCAGGCGCACCGCGGAACTGAAGCTGGACGCGGCGCGGCAGAACCTCACGCGCATCGACGACATCGTCTTCGAAGTCGAGAAGCAGCGCGGCACGCTGAAGCGCCAGGCCGCGAAGGCCCGGCGCTACCAGCGGCTGCGCGACGAATTGCGCCGATGGGAGAAGGTGCTGCTGGCCCGCCGCCAGCGCGTGCTCGCGCAGGCGATTGCCGCGGCCGAATCCCGCATCGTCTCGGTGCAGGCCGAGGAAGCCTCCGCCGCGGCGCGCGTGGCCGAGCGCGAGGCCGACATCGAGCGCGTGCGCATCGAGATGGCGCGCCACGAGAGCGACGGCCGCGGGAAACGCGAGGCCGCCCATACGCACGAGGTCGAGATCGGCCGCCTCGACCAGCGCATTCAGGGCGACGAGGCCCAGCAGGCCGCCCTCGCGCGACGCGCGGCCGACATCGGCGGCGAGATCGAGGCGCTCGCGGCCCGGCGCGGCCCGGTGGCCGAAGAACTGGCCGCGAAGCAGCGCGATGCCGCCCTCGCGGCCGGTGAGCGCGTTGCCGCCGCCGAGGCGCTTGCCGCCGCCAACGAGGCGCAGGCGGCGCTGCAGGCCACGCTCGACGGCCTGGAGGCCGACGTCGAGGCCGTGCGCGCCGAGCAGTACGCCGCCGCCAGCGCGGCCACCGCGATCCAGCACGCGATCGAAAATGCCGTCAGCGCGCGCGACCGCGTGTCGCGCGACCTCGCACGGTGGACGGCCGAGGCCGCCGACCTCCAGATCGAGGCCGGACGCGCGCAGGACGAGCGGCAGACAGCGTCCTCGGCGCTCGCCGTGGCCCGTGCCCGGCTGGAGTCCGTCATGCGCGACCGCGCCGCCCGGGAGGCGGAGGTCGGCGCGCTCCGAGGCGAGCGCGACCGCATGGCCCTGACCCTGCGCGAGCACGAACAGGACCTCGCCGAGGCGGCAGCACGCCTGACGTCGCTCGAGGAATTCGAGGCGGCCAGGACGGCCTACGGCGACGCCGCGCGCCTCGTGCTGTCGGACGCGGTCGGGGCCGTCCAGCACGCGGGCTCCGTGGCGGATTACCTGGAAGTGGCGCCCGGCTACGAACGCGCCGTCGAAGCGTGCCTGGGCGACGCGCTGCAGTACGTCGTCGTGCCGAGCCACGACGAAGCGGCGCGCGGGCTCGCCCTCGTGCGGCACGGCCACGCCGGGCGGTGCGGCTTCGTCGTCGCCGGCCCCGGCGCGCCCGGGGTCGATGCCGGCGCGCAGGCGCCGGTGCCGGGGCTGACGCCGCTGGCCTCGGTGGTGTCCGTCACGGGGCCCTACGCGGAAGCCCTCAAGCCGCTCCTCGCGGGCGCGTGGCTGGCGCCCTCGTACGAGGAGGCGGTCGTTGCCGCCG
Source organism: Vicinamibacterales bacterium (assembly GCA_046496425.1). GTDB lineage: Bacteria > Acidobacteriota > Vicinamibacteria > Vicinamibacterales > JAKQTR01 > JAKQTR01. Next base: position 20,966 of record JAWOGY010000050.1, on the reverse strand, counting down.
CCCTGACGGGCGCTCCGGTGGCGACGCCGGACGGGGACGTGTGCCACGGGCCGCGCATCGTGCTCGGCGGATCGCATCGTGAAGAGAGCCGCGGCATTCTCGGCACCAAGCGCGACCTGAAGGAGCTTCGCGAGCGCCTGACGGCGGAGCGATCCACCGTGAACCGGCTGGTCGGCACGGCGGCGGACCTCGAGCACCGCCTCTCGCTCGGCTTTGCGGCGATCGACTCGCTGACGGCGGAAATCCACCGGCAGGAAATGGCCGCCGTCGGTTTCGAGCTGCGCATCGCACAGGCCGACGACGCCGTCGCCCGAATCGGGCAGAAGCAGAATTTGGTCGCGCTCGACGCCCGCCGCGCCGAGGAGGAGATCGCAGGCCTCGACCTGCGCCAGGCCGACGCGAGAGCGTCGGTTGTCCGCCTGGCCGAGGACCAGCGCTCGGTCGACGAACGGCTCGCCGCGGCGCAGCGGCGCCTGTTCGAGGCGCGAGAAGACGCGCGGGTTCGCGGCGACCGCGTCCGCGACGCCATGACCGAGCATGCCCGGCTGCTGGAGCGGGCGGCGGCGCTCGCCCTCGACGCCGCCAGGGCCGACGAGGCGCAGCGCGAGATCGAGGCCCGCTTCTCGGCCAGGGAAGACGAGCAGCGGCAGATCGCGGACGAGCGGGCACGGCTCGAGCAGTCGGTGGCCGACGCCCGGCGCACGCTCGACTCGGAGATCCAGGCCCTCGATCGCGCGCGGGAAGAGGTTCGCCTCGTCGATGAGGCGATGAACGACTTGCGGGCGAAGAGCGAGGGGACCGAGGCGTCCATCCGCGACGCCAGGCGCGCGCTGGACGCGGTTCGCGAGGCCCGCGCCGAGGCCGAAGTCGCCCTCGCGAAGGCGTCGAGCGACCTCGCGCATCTCGGAGACACCTGCCTCGACACGCTCGCTTGCGGGCTGGAGGCGGTCATCGCCGAGGTCGAGCAGATGGAGCGCGACGGCGATGTGAGCCCCGACTGGCGCACGATCTACGCCGAGGAGCCGGACGAGGACACGGCAGCCGCCGAGGGCGACCGAGAGGCCGGGGTGCGCCCCGACGAAGCGGCCTCGGACGCCGCCGTGCCGGCGGAGAGTCCGGCCCGGCCGGTCACGCCCGAAGAGGCCATCGACGAGTTGAAGCGCAAGATCGAGCGCCTGGGACCGGTCAACATGATGGCCATCGAGCAGTACGACGAGCTCGACACCCGCCACGCGTTCCTGACGGGGCAGCGCACGGATCTCATCGAGTCGATCGCGGCCACCGGCGAGGCGATCCGGAAAATCGACCTGACCACGCGGCAGCGGTTCCGCGAGGCGTTCGACGCGATCAACCTGAACTTCCAGGAGATGTTCGCCACGCTGTTCGGCGGCGGGCGGGCCGGCCTCACGCTCGTCGACGAGGAGGACATCCTCGAGAGCGGCATCGAGATCATCGCCCAGCCCCCGGGGAAGCGCCTGCAGAACGTCCAGCTGCTGTCGGGCGGCGAGAAGGCCCTGACCGCCATCGCCCTGATGTTCGGCATCTTCAAGTACAAGCCGAGCCCGTTCTGCCTCCTCGACGAAATCGACGCGCCGCTCGACGATGCGAACACCGGCCGGTTCCTCGACATGCTGCGCGAGCTGCAGGCGCGAACGCAGTTCATCCTCATCACCCACAACCGGAAGACCATGGAGATCGCCGACCGGCTCTACGGAGTGACGATGGAGGAGCCCGGGGTGTCGAAGCTCATCTCGGTCCGGTTGAACTGAGCCCGTGACGCGAGGAACATCCGCCCCGCCTCCGCCGTCAAACCCATGTGGGGAGGCACGCATGCGTCACTTTCAGCGAACCCGGTTCGTGGCCCGCGCGGCGGCGGTGCTGGTCGCGGCCGCCAGCCTCGCGTCCTGCGACGTCGTGGTCAGCTCGGTGCACGGCGGGCAGGCCCAAGCCCGGCAGGAGTGGACCCGGACCTATACCCTCGACGCCGCCGGCGCGTCGGTGGAGGTCGCCAACGTGAACGGGTCCTTCGACGTGGAGGCCGTCGAGGGCAATACCCTCGAGATCAAGGCGGTGCTGAGCGCGAGGGGCGGCACCGAGGAAGCGGCGCAGCAGACGCTGGCCCGCGTGGAAATGGTCGAGCAGGCGGATTCGTCGATGGTCCGCGTGCAGGCCAAGTACCCGCGCGAACTGGGCCGGCACGGGATCGAGGTCAGCTACACGATCCGGGCTCCGCGATCCGCGAGAGTGTCGGTCGAGAGCGTGAACGGCCGCGTGCGCGTCAAGGGCGCGTTCGCCGGCCTGGAGGCGGAGACGACAAACGGCAACGTGCACGGCGAGGAGCTGGGCGGTTCGGTTGTCGCCACGACGACAAACGGCGAGATCAAGCTGAAGATGGCTTCGATCGGCGGCGACGGCGTGTCGCTCGAGACGACAAACGGCAGCATCGATCTCAAGCTGCCGGCGGACACGAAGGCGACGCTTGCGGCGCGCTGCGTGAACGGCGGCATCAGGGTCGCCGACATCCCGTTCGAGCGGTCGGGCGAGGGTTCCCGCCGGAAGCTGGACGGCACGATCAACGGCGGCGGCGCCCCGGTGAGGCTCGAGACCGTCAACGGCAGCATCCGCGTCGGCGGAATCACCTAGCGCTGCCCGCACAGGCGCCCGGGGCCGGCGCGCCGCCACGAGGACCCCGGCGCCTGACGCATGAACGAAGACAAGGCGACCCGCTATCACCGGCTCCGCCGGCGCGCCCTCCTGATGGCGGGGGCCTGGCGCGCCTTCCTGCTCGCATTCCTTGCCGTTTCCGGTTTGGCGCACGCGCTTCGTGACGCGGCGGCGGCGGTTGCCGGCCCGTTTCCCGCATTGCTGCACTTGCCGCTGACCGTGCTGGTCCTGGTCGCGGTGGTGGCGCTCATCTCGGAACTCGGTGAGCTGCCGATGGCCTTCTTCGCCGGGTTCACGCTCGAGCGGCGCTATGGGCTCGCTCGCCAGCCGGCCTCGTCGTGGCTCCGCGATCATGTCAAGGCCGCCGCCATCAGCCTGGTTTTCCTCGGCGCGGCGGCGGTGTGGTCCTACCTCTGGCTGGCGGCGGCGCCGGGCCGATGGTGGGTGCCGGCCTGGGCGGGCATCGTCCTGGCCGGCATCGTCACGACCTGGGCCGCGCCGGTGGTCCTGCTTCCGCTCTTTTTCCGGTTCAAGCCGATGCCGGACGGGGACCTCCGCGGGAGGCTCCTTGCGCTGGCGGCGAAGGCGGGGGTGCCGGCCCTCGGCGTGTTCGAGTGGACCACGAGCGACCGCACCTCCCGCGCCAATGCCGCGCTGACCGGAATCGGGCGCACGAGGCGGATCATCCTGTCGGACACGCTTCTTGGCGACTACACGCCCGAAGAAGTCGAGGCGGTGCTGGCCCACGAGGTGGCCCACCACGCGAACCACGACATCTGGCGGGGGCTGGCGGTGGACGGGGCGGCCCTGCTGGGGGCCTTTCTGGCGGCTGACGCGGCGCTCGGGGCCGCCGCGGGGCCATTCGGGCTCCAGGGGCTGTCGGATCCGGCAGGGCTGCCGGTGGCCGGCCTCGCGATGACGGCGGTGGCCTGGCTGGCCTCGCCGCTGCAGAACGCCGTGTCCCGCGCGCTCGAGCGCCGGGCCGATCTGGCCGCCCTCGAGCTTACCCGCAACGCCGGCGCGTTCGTCAGCGCGATGCGCCGCCTGGGCGCCAGGAACCTGGCGGAGGAATCACCCTCGCTGTCGGCACGCCTGTTGTTTCACACACACCCGCCCATTGCCGAACGCATCGCGTTCGCGAACGCATGGGCGAGGGGGGAACGGGGAACGGGCGTCAGGGTCGGCGAGGCGTGACGACCAGCTCGCCGCGCATCTCCCTGCAGCCCTCGTCAGCCGTCAGATTGCAGTAGAAGGGGAACGTGCCGACCCTGTCGGCCCGGAACTCGAAGGTGACAGGCCGGCCGGGGGCCGCGCGCTTCGAGATGCGGTACTCGTCTATCGTGAAGCTGTGCGGGATGTCCTCGGCCACGAGCGTGATCTTCACGACGTCGTTCGCGGCCACCTCGATGCGTGACGGGGCGTACTCGTAGCGCTTCGCCGTGACCGCGATCTCGTGCCGCCCCTGCTCCTGCGCGATGAGGGCATCGCCGAGGCAGACGGCGCCGGCGCAGAGCACGCCTGCCGAAACGAATTCGCGTCTGGTGAGAATCCGGGAAGCCATCCCAGTGCTCCTGTCCTTGAGACGCGCGCGGGGCGCTATCGGCCTCGTACCGATTCTAACGCCCCGCGTTCCTGCGCGCCAGCCGCCTACCGGCGCCGGTCGCGCCCGCCCGGACCGCCGGGCCTGCCTCCGCGCCCGCCGGGGCCGCGGTCGTGCCCCTGCGGCCTGGGCGGCCGGGGCGCGTGCTCGGCTGGCTCCTGCGGCGTCTCGCTGCCGCCCGCCTCGCCGCCCTCTTCCTCGGCCAGCAGCGCCTTGCGGCTCAGGCGGATCTTGCCCGACGGGTCGATGCTGATCACCTTGACGAGCAGTTGGTCGCCCTCGTTCATCTCGTCGCGGACGTCCTGCACCCGGTGCCGGGCGATCTCGGAGACGTGGAGGAGGCCGTCGGTGCCGGGGATGATCTCGACAAACGCGCCGAAGTCGGTGATCCGCTGCACCTTGCCCATGTAGGTCTTGTTGAGCTCGGCCGTCGCGGTGAGCTCCATGATGATGGCGATCGCCTTCTTGGCCGAGTTCTCATCGGCCGAGGCCACGTTGACCCGGCCATCGTCCTCGACGTCGATCTTGACGCCGGTCCGCTCGATGATGCTCCGGATCATCTTGCCGCCCGGCCCGATGACGTCGCGGATCTTGTCGACCGGGATCTTGATGGTCACGATGCGCGGCGCGTAGGTCGACACGTCGGCCCGCGACTCGGCGAGCGTCGCGGCCATCGTGTCGAGGATCTGGAGCCGGCCCTGGCGCGCCTGGGCGAGGGCCTTCTGCAGGACCTCGGCCGTCACGCCGGTCACCTTGATGTCCATCTGGAGCGCGGTGACGCCCTCCCGGGTGCCGGCCACCTTGAAGTCCATGTCGCCGTAGTGGTCCTCGGCGCCGGCGATGTCGGTCAGCACCGCGTACTTGCCCGTCTGCTCGTTCATGACGAGGCCCATCGCGATGCCGGCCACGGGGGCCTTCAGCGGCACCCCGGCGTCCATCATCGAGAGCGACCCGCCGCAGACGCTGGCCATCGACGAGGAGCCGTTCGACTCGAGGATGTCGGACACCACGCGGACCGTGTACGGGAACTGCTCCTCGGTTGGCATCATCGGCGTCAGGGCGCGCTCGGCCAGGGCGCCGTGGCCGATCTCGCGGCGGCCGGGGCCGCGCATGAAGGCCACTTCGCCGACCGAGAACGGCGGGAAGTTGTAGTGCAGCATGAACCGCTTGTAGTACTCGCCGTCCACCTTCTCGATCTTCTGCTGATCGTCGGAGGTGCCCAGCGTGGTGGACACGAGCGCCTGGGTCTCGCCGCGCGTGAAGACCGCCGAGCCGTGCGTGCGGGGCACGACGCCGACGTGGGCCCAGATCGGGCGGATCTCGTCGAACGCGCGGCCGTCGAGCCGCTGGCCGCGATCGAGGATCTCGTCGCGCAGCACTTTTTCCTTCAGTCCTTTGATGACGCTCTTCGCCGCCGCCTTCTTCTCGGCTTCGTCCTCGGTGAACGAGGACAGGTAGCCGGCGATCACGTCGTCGACCTGATCGTAGTTCTCCAGCTTGTCCTTGATGCGCATCGCCGAGGCGAGCGGGGCATACATCTTGGATTCGACATCGCTGACCAGCGCCGGGTCGATGGCCTTTTCCGCGACCTGCACCTTCGCTTTGCCGATCTCGGCGGCCATCTCGTCGATGACCGCCACGATCGACTTGATCGCGGCGTGCCCGGCCTCGAGGGCGTTCACGATGACGTCTTCGCCGACTTCATTCGCGCCGGCCTCGACCATCACGAGGCTGTCCTTGCTGCCCGCGACGATGATGTCCAGCGCCGAGACCTTGCGCTGCGCGTAGCTCGGGTTGATGACGAACGCGCCGTCCACGTACCCGACGCGGACGCCGGCGAGCGTCTTCTGGAACGGGATCGCCGAGAACGCCAGGGCGGCCGACGCGCCGGTGATCGCGACGACGTCGGGGTCGTAATTCTCGTCGGCCGAGAGGGCCAGCGCGATGACCTGCGTCTCGTGGTGCCAGCCCGCCGGGAACAGCGGCCGGAGCGGGCGGTCGATGCACCGGCTCGTCAGCACTTCCTTCTCGGTGGCCTTGCCCTCGCGCTTGAAGAAGCCGCCGGGGATCCGCCCCGAGGCGTACGCGTACTCGCGGTAGTCGACCGTCAGCGGGAGAAAATCGATGCCCTCCCGCTCGGACTTCGCGTAGCACGCCGTCACGAGCACCACGGTGTCGCCGTAGCGCACGACGACCGAGCCGCTGGCCTGCTTGGCCAGGCGCCCGGTCTCAATCGACAACGTGCCGCCGCCCAGACTGATTTCTCGCTTGTGCATGATCCTGCCTCTATGGCCCAATCGCCGCGTCCGACGGGCTGCTACTTGCGGATGCCGAGGCGCTCGATGATGGCGGCGTACCGCTTGAAATCCTTGCTCTTGACGTAGTCGAGCAGGCGCCGGCGCTGTCCGACCAGCATCAGGAGGCCGCGGCGCGAGTGATGGTCCTTGGCGTGCACCTTGAAGTGCTCGGTCAGGTAGGTGATGCGTTCGCTCAGGATCGCAATCTGGACCTCGGGCGACCCGGTGTCGCCGTCGTGCCGCTCGAATGACTTGATGAGTTCGGACTTCCGGTCTTTGGTGAGTGCCACGTCTCGTTGCCTCCACGCACGGTCCAGCACCGCCTTATTGCGGCCCGGCCCCGCCGTCACGAAATTCACAACCCCTGCAAAACGTTAATGTTACATCAGTACGACCGACGGATGCAAAACGCCGCCCGGCCCGACAACGCCGATGGCGGCCAGGCGCCCGTCCGGCCCGAGGAAGCGGACCTGCCGCCCCGCGACCGCTGACGGGCACCCCTCCGCGCACTGGGCTGGCCCGACCTCGCGGCCGTGGGAGACCCACTCGACGCCTTCGCGCGTGAGGCCGACTGCCGGCCAGTCCGGCAGGAGCGACTCGAGGGGCAGGAGTCTGGCCCCGGGGTCCGATAGGGCCAGCACGTCCAGCGTGACGGCGCCGGCCAGGCCGAACGGTCCGCTCCGCAGCCTCCGCAGGCCATCCAGCGTGGCACCGGTGCCGAGCTTCACGCCGAGGTCGTGCGCCAGGGCCCGCACGTAGAAGCCGGCCGACGAGACGAGCCTGACGCGCACGAGCGATCCTGTCAGCGAGAGCAGTTCGAGTTCGGACACCGTCACCTCGACCGGCGCCAACTCGACCGGCTTTCCGCGCCGGGCCTGTTCGTACGCCCGGACGCCGCCAGCGCGCTTCGCGGAGTAGATCGGGGGCGTCTGCATCCAGGTCCCGCGATAGGTGTCCAGCACGGCGGCGACAACGTCAATGCCCGGGAGAGGGAGGCCCTCCGGCGCCTCGAAGACCACCGTGCCCGTCGCGTCGTGGGTATCGGTCGCCCGCCCGAGGCGGATGAAGGCGTCGTACTCCTTGTCGGCGCCGGTGAGGTGTTGCGCGAGGCGGGTCGCCCGGCCGATGACAAGGGGCAGCACCCCGGTAGCGAACGGGTCGAGGGTCCCGGTATGGCCCACCTTCGCGCCGCGGAACCTCCGGCGCACCACCGCGACAATGTCGTGGGAAGTCGGTCCGGGCGGCTTGTCGACGACGAGGACGCCGCCGCGGAGGTCCGCTCCGGCATCGCCAGGGCGCGAGGCGGACACCACGTCAGGCTCCGGGGAAGAGGGGCGCCATCTGCTCGAGGACCCTCGCGCGCACGATCTCCAGCGGACCTTGCAGCGTGAAGCCCGACGCGTTCTTGTGCCCGCCGCCGCCGAAGCCGCGGGCCACGCGGCCGACGTCGATGTCGCCCTTGGACCGCAGGCTTACGCGCCACTGGTCGTGTCCGGCCTCCTTGAAGATCACCGCCGCCTGGATGGCCTTCACGCCCAGAGGCAGGTTGATCAGGCCGTCGGTTTCGTCCGAGGCGGCGCCCGAGGCGGCCAGCGTGGCCTCGGTGAGCGTCAGCATCGCCAGGCGGCCCCTCGCGTCCAAATCGAGCGTGCCCAGCACGGTCCCCTGCAGGCGAAGCCGCCCCAGCGTATGGCTGTCGTACAGCTTGCGCGCGACGCTGACGGGGTCCGCGCCCGCCTCGAGCAGCCGCGCGCAGATCATGAAGGTGCGCGGCGAGACGCCAGGGTAGCGGAACGAGCCCGTGTCGGTGACCAGCGCCACGTAGAGCTGCGTGGCCATGTCGCCGGTCAGCGGCACGCCCAGTTCGGTGATGATCTCGAACACCATCTCGCCGCATGCGGCGTAGGCGCCGTCGAACCACTGCGCCTCGCCGTAGCCGGTGTTGCCCGGGTGATGGTCGATGTTGATGATGGGCAGGCCGTCGAAGCCGGTGAGCCCGGTCCGTGCGAGGTCGCCGCATTCGAGGACGACCACCGCGTCGGTGCCGGCGGGAACGGTGTCGCCGACCTCGATGTCGGCGACGCCGGGGAAGTCCTCCATCTGGAGCGGAGGCCGGTCGCGATGCACGACGCGGGCGTCGGTCCCGATTTCCCTGAGCGCCCACGCCAGGGCGAGCGACGAGCCGATGGAATCCCCGTCAGGCCGCATGTGGGAGGTGACGACGACGCGCCGGTACCGCAGCAGGGCCTCGCAGACCCTGCGGCACGCTCCAGGATCGGCTTCGACGGTTCTCATGGCTCGCGCGGGTCCTCGTCGTCTGCCGCGCCGCCCGCGCCATCCGCGCCCGCAGCGTCTGCCGCGCTCTCCGTGCTGCCGCCCCCGCGGGCGGCGTCCTGCTCGTGGATGTCGTGGATGAGCTGCTCGATCCGTGCGTGCTGCTCGATCGACTCGTCGAAACGGAACTCGATCTCCGGCATGCGGCGCAGGCCGAGCCGGCCGGCCAGCTGCCTGCGCACGAACGGCGTGGCGCGTTTGAGCGCCCGGCTGGTGTCCTTGCGCTCGGCCCCGGCGGCCATCGTGGTGTAGTAGACGCGCGCGATCTGCAGATCGGCCGTCACGCTCACGCGCGTGATGGTGACAAACCCCACGCCGGGGTCGTGCACCTCGCGCGCGAGGATGTCGCTCGTCTCGGTCCGGATCTGGTCGCCGAGTCTATCGGGGCGGTGTCCCTGTGGCATCGGTGGCTCGGTCCTGCTCGCGTGGCGCGAAGGGCGCGGCGGCGCCTCAGGCCGGCGTCGCCGCCGCCAGTTTCTCGATCGTGTAGAGCTCGATCACGTCGCCGACCTTGATGTCGTTGAAGCGCTCGAGGCTGATGCCGCACTCGGTGCCGGCCTTCACTTCGCTCACGTCGTCCTTGAAGCGGCGCAGCGAGCCGACCTTGCCTTCGTGCACCACGATGTGATCGCGGATGAGGCGGGCGTGAATGTCGCCCGTCCTGGCCATGCGGCCCTCCGAGACCATGCAGCCGGCGATCATGCCGAACTTCGGCACCTTGAACGTCTCGCGCACCTCGGCCGTGCCCACCCGCACTTCGCGGAAGGTCGGTTCGAGCAGGCCCGCCATCGCCTTCTTCATCTCGTCGGTCACGTGGTAGATGACCGAGTGCTGGCGAATCTCGATGCCGTCGCGCTCGGCGAGTTCCGAGGCGCTGCGGTCCGGCCGCACGTTGAAGCCGATGATGATGGCATCCGACGCCGACGCCAGCAGCACGTCGGAGAGGTTGATGGCACCGACGCCGGAGTGGATGATCCGGATCTTGACCTTCTCGTCGGACAGCTTGGCGAGCGTGGCGGCCAGCACTTCGGCCGAGCCCTGCACGTCGGCCTTGACGAGGATCGGCAGCTCCTTGACGGTCCCCTCGGCGATCTTGTCCTTGAGGCTGTCCAGCGTCAGCCGGGGGCCCTTGGCCCCCAGCGCGATGTCGCGCGCCTGGGTCTGGCGGAACGAGGCCACCTGCCTCGCCTTCGCCTGGTCGGCGATGACCTGGAACGTATCGCCCGGGGCGGGGAGGCCCGCGAGGCCCAGCACTTCGACCGGCGTGGACGGCCCGGCCAGCTTCACGCCGTGGCCGCGGTCGTCGATGAGCGCGCGCACCTTGCCGATGACCGACCCCGCGATGACCGTGTCGCCGACGCGCAGCGTGCCATTCTGCACGAGCACGGTGGCCACCGGCCCGCGGCCTTTGTCCAGCTTCGCTTCGAGCACGGCGCCGTGCCCGGGGGCCTTCGGGTTCGCCTTGAGCTCCCCGATGTCGGTCACAAGCAGGATCATCTCGAGCAGCAGGTCGAGGTTCTGCTTCTTCTTCGCCGAGACGGGGACGGTCACCGTCTGGCCGCCCCACTGTTCGGGCATCAGGCCAAGGTCGCCCAGGTCTTTCATGACCCGGTCGAGATTGGCGTCCGGCTTGTCGATCTTGTTGATCGCCACGATGATCGGGACGCCTGCGGCGCGGGCGTGATCGATCGCTTCCTTGGTCTGCGGCATGACGCCGTCATCGGCCGCCACGACGAGGATGACGATGTCGGTGACGCGCGCGCCGCGGGCGCGCATGAGCGTGAACGCCTCGTGGCCGGGTGTGTCGAGGAACACGACAGGGCGCTGGTTGACCGTCACCTGGTAGGCGCCGATGTGCTGGGTGATGCCGCCGGCCTCGCGCTCGGCCACCTTCGTCGTCCGGATGGCGTCGAGCAGGGTTGTCTTGCCGTGGTCGACGTGGCCCATGACGGTGACCACCGGAGCGCGCGGCATCTGATCTTCGGGCTTCGTGTCCTCGGTGTCGACCTCGACCAGCTCCTCTTCGAAGCTCCGCAGCTTCACGTCCGCGCCGAACTCCCGGGCGATCGACGTGGCCGTCTCGGTGTCGAGCGTCGTGTTGATGGTCATCATGATGCGGCGGTCGAGGAGCTTCTTCAGGATGTCCTTCGCGCGCACATCGAGCTTCTCGGAGAGTTCCTTGACCGTCATGCCCTCCGCCATCGTAATCGTCCGCGTGACGGGAGGCGGCGCCTCCAGGACCGACGGCCCGGGTGCCACGTCGCGGGTATAGCCGCGGCGCGGACCCCGGGCGCCGGGCCGGCCCATCGGCCTCGGCGGCGGCGCGGGCCTGCCGACGGCTGGCCTCGGCGGCGCGGTCGGCGCGCCCGGCCGGTACGTCGTGCCGGTCTGCGGCCTCACGGGCTGAGAGGGCAGCGGCCGGGGGCCGCCGGTGACCGGGGGCCGGAGCATCGACGGCCCGGCCGGCGGGCGCTGTCCGGCGGCGCCTGGCCGCACGGGAGCCCCGGGTCTGGTCCCGGCGCCCGGCGTCCCCGCGCCTGCGGGCGGCTGGGAAACCGGCGCTTTGGCTCTCAAGACTGGCCTGGGCAGGACGATTGTGCGGCCGGGCGCGGCGTCGGTCGAGGGCGGCGCGACTCGGCGCGGCTCTTCGACCCTGAGCCTCAGCGTCGGGGGCACGAGGCGCCCCGTCGGGGCGGGCCCCCCGGTCTGACGGGCTGGCGGCTCCTCGGCCGCCGCAGCGGGCGTCGCGGCGTCAATGGCGGGCGGCTCGGCAGCGGGCGCTTCGGGGACCGGCGCCGGCGCGGCTTCGACCTCTGCGACGCCGTGCGCGGGAGCGGCCGGCGCCTCTTCGTGGACCGGCGGCGCCGCCGGTTCCTCGACGGCTACCGGAACTGCGGGCGGCGCCTCCACGGAGGCCGTCGCCTCGGGTCCGGCGTGGGCGGGCGCTTCGGCCGCGCCCGCCTCAACGGGCGATTCAACGGCCGGCTCCTCGTGCGCGGCCTCGATATCGGCCTCGGCCGGCGCCGCCACGGGCGGCGCCTTCACGGTCTTCACCAGGCGCGGAGGAGGCAGCGACGGCTTCGGCGGGGCCGGCGGCGGCTCCGCCTTCTTGCCGCCGGCCGCTTTCCGGACCTTGGCGGCCGCGCCGTCGGCGAAGATGTCGCCGGTCGGGAGCGCGATCCCGCGCTTCTTGGCCAGGCGCTCGACGAACTGGCGCGCGACCATCTCCTCGACGGTGCTCGACGCGCTCTTGACGTCAATCCCGTGGTCGCGCTTCAGCAGCGCCACAATTTCCGGGCTCGACGTGTCGAGCAACTCCGCGATCTTGTAAATCCGAACAGTGGCCAACGCCTAACCTCTACGATTGCGGTTGTGTATCTGTCTCGGGTTCCGCCGCCTCGGGGCCCTGGGGCTCCTCGACCGGATTCGCGTCGACTGGGTCCGCCTCGATCTGGCCCGCTTCGATCTGGCTCGCTTCGACAGCCGCCCGGGCCGACTCGAGCACGGCCTGCACGGTTTCTTCGTCGAGGCCGCACTCGATCAGCATGACGGGATCGGCGGCGGCGACCTGCGCTGCCGACTCGTAACCCGCGTTGCGAAGCACGCCGACGACCTCGTCATGGATGTCGGGCAGGCTGAGCACGCCTGCGCCGGCGGCGGCGTCCTCGCCGCCGGGCGCCTCGAAGCCCTCGAACTGCAGCTCGACTTCCTTGCGTTTCTCTTCCTCGCTCTTGATGTCGATGCGCCAGCCCGTGAGCTTGGCCGCCAGGCGCACGTTCTGGCCCTTCTTGCCGATCGCGAGCGAGAGCTGGCGGTCCTCGACGACCACCTCCATCACCCGCTCCTCGTCGTCGACGATCGTGACGCGCTGCACCTTGGCCGGGCTGAGCGCGTTGGTCACAAACAGCACCGCGTCCTCGGACCACTCGACGATGTCGATTTTTTCGCCGCGCAGTTCCCGGATGATCGCCTGCACGCGCGTGCCCTTCATGCCGACGCAGGCGCCGACCGGGTCCACGTCGCGCTCGCGCGAGAAGACAGCCACCTTCGCCCGGTCCCCGGCCTCGCGGACGGCGCCCTTGATGAGCACGGTGTTGTCGTAAATTTCCGGCACTTCCTGCTCGAACAGCTTGGTCAGCAGCGCAGGGTCCGTCCTCGACAGAATGATCTGCGGGCCCTTGGTGTTGCGCGTCGCCGCCTTGATGACGGCCCGCACGCGGTCTCCGGGGGCGTAGCTCTCGGCGCGCGACTGTTCCTTGCGGGGCAGGACGGTCTCGATCCGCCCGACCTCGACGATGATGTCGCCGTTTTCGAAGCGCTTCACCATCCCGGTGACGACCTCGCCGATCCGCTCGTTGTACTCGGCGAAGATGTTCTCGCGCTCGGCCTCGCGCACCTTCTGGAAGATCACCTGCTTGGCCGTCTGGGCGGCGATGCGGCCGAAGCCCTCGGTCGGCTTGGGAAACTCCATCTCGTCGCCGATCTCGATGCCCGCCGCCACCTCTTCGCCGTAGGCCTCGGTGTAGGTCGCCTTAGCTTCGTCCAGCGAAATCTCAACCGCCGGGTTCTCGACCGTCTCGACGACGGTCCGCACGGCCACCAGATCGACGTGCCCGGTCTCGGGGTTGAAGCTCGCCTTGAGGTTCTCACCGGCTCTGAAGACTTTCCGGGAGGCCGTCAGCACCGCATCCTCGATGGCCGCGATGACCACCTGGGGGTCGATGCCGCGCTCCTTGGCGAGCGCCTCGATCGTCTGCTGAACCGGATTGCTGCTGCCTGCCATGCTCAGAACTCCACTTCCAGCCGGGCCCGCGAGATTCGCGGGGCCGGTATCCGCCTGACCTGGTCCTTCCCGACCGCCACCAGCACGTCGTCGCCGTCCATCCCCTGCAGGCGGCCCCGCACGTGCGCCTGTCCCTCGACAGGCTCGACGAGGACGAATCGGGCCAGGCAGCCCGCGAAGCGCCGGTAATCGGCGGGGCCCCTCAGCGGCCGGTCCAGGCCCGGCGACGAGACTTCCAGCGTGTAGCGGTGCCCGACGGTGTCGTCGACGTCGAGCAGCGTGCCCACCTCGGAACTCACGAACTGGCAGTCGGCGATGGTCACGCCTTCGCCCTCGATCGTCCCCGCGCGCCCGGCGTGCACCGGCGCATCGGGCTTGTCGAGGTAGATGCGGAGGACCCAGCCGTGCGCTTCGCGCCGGAACTGCACGTCGAACACCTCGAGCCCCCGCGACTGCGCGACGCGGTCCGCAATGGCCCGAATCCTCTCGAGACGCCCGATTTCCCCGGTCGTGTCCACCGCGTGCCTTCCCCTGAAACGCAAAAAGTGGGCCCGAACCCACTTCATAGGTCTCAAACGGGACTTCCGAAGTAATTCAGTATATCACCCGCAATCCACGGCGGGCAACGGCCGGACGACGAGGTCGTACTCCCTGGATCCGACAATCGTGCCGTCGAGGACGCGGCCGGGGAGGGCGGTGTCCGAATCGGCGTCGGTGAGGTAGACGCAGGAGTCGATGTCGGGCGCCTGGCTTGCGAGACGGCCCCTGAGGACGAGGCCGTGCTCGGGCGACGGGCCGTCCACCATCACCCGCACCCGCTCGCCGAGCCTCGCCCGCTGGGCTTTCCGGACGAGCCGCTTCTGCACGCTCATCAGCGTGCTGCTCCGCTGCCGCTTGACCCGCGCCGGCACGTCGTCGGCGAGCGCATAGGCGCTGGTGCCCTCCTCGTGGGAATAGGTGAACACCCCGAGGTGGTCGAACCGCACGTCGCGGACAAACGACGTAAGCGTGTCGAATTCGCCGGCGGTCTCGCCCGGGAACCCGACAATGAGCGTCGTCCTGAGGGCGACGCCGGGCACCCGCGCCCTGATGCGGTCGAGAAGCCGGCGGTACGTGGCGCCCGTCCCGGGGCGCTTCATCCGTTTCAGAACGCCCGGCGCCGCGTGCTGCAACGGCAGGTCGACGTACTTGCAGACCTTCTCGCTCTCGGCCATCGCGTCGAGCATGTCGTCGGTGATGGTCGTGGGGTAGAGGTACAGGAGCCGGATCCACTCGAGTCCGTCGACGCGGTTCAGTGCGCGCAGCAACGTGGCGAGGGCGCCGCGGTCGCCCCGGTCCACGCCGAAGAACGTGGTGTCCTGGGAGATGAGCAGCAGTTCGCGCACGCCCCGGTCCGCCAACTGCCGCGCTTCGGTGACGATCGACTCCGCGGTGCGGCTGCGGTAGTGGCCGCGCAGCGTCGGGATGATGCAGAACGCACAGGCATAGTCGCAGCCCTCTGCCACCTTGACGTAGGCGTAGTGCCTCGGCGTCACCAGCGTGCGCGGCGTGTCGGCGTCGTACAGGTACTCGGGCAGGATGGCCGGGCCGCCAGCCGGTCCAGGGGCCGCAGGGGCCTTCCGGAACAGGCGGACCGGCACGCCGGCGCCGGGCCGCGCGCTTCCCGGGGCGATCACCGCCCGGACGATGTCTGGCACTTCGCCCGTGCCGAGCACCTCGTCAATCTCGCCGATCTGGGCCTGCAACTCGCCGCGGTAGCGCTCGGCCAGGCAGCCGGTGACGACCAGCGTCCGGCAGCGCCCGGTCTTCTTCAACTCGGCGAGTTCGAGAATCGTGTCCACCGACTCCTGCTTCGCCGAGTCGATGAACGCGCAGGTATTCACGACGAGCACGTCGGCGCGCGACGGATCGGAGGTGATGTCGTGGCCGGCCTGCTGGACCAGCCCGATCATGACCTCCGAATCCACGAGGTTCTTCGGACAGCCGAGGGAGACGAAGCCGATCTTCATAGCCCCCGACTCCTGTCTATGGATACAACCTGTTGAGCGTCCTCGCGTACGGGATCGCCTCGCGTAGGTGATCCAGTCCGCAGATCCAGGTGACCACCCGCTCGATGCCCATGCCGAATCCGCCGTGCGGCACGGTGCCGTAGCGGCGCAGGTCGAGGTACCACTCGAAGGCTTCGGGCGGAAGGTCGTGCTCCTTGATCCGCTGCAGGAGCAGGTCGTAGCTGGCGATGCGCTCGCTGCCGCCGATGATCTCGCCGTAGCCCTCCGGCGCCAGCACGTCGACGCACAGGGCGACCTCGGGCCTCTGCGGGTCGGGCTCCATGTAGAAGGCTTTCACCTGCGACGGGTACCTGGTGACCGCGACCGGCCGGTCGAAACTGCTGGCGAGCAGCGTCTCGTCGGGCGCGCCGAAATCGCCGCCCCACTCGAAGGGCTGCCCCTGCTCGTTGAGCATCTTCACCGCGTCGTCATAGGTGATGCGCGGGAAGGGCTTCTGCACCATCTCGAGCTTCGAGATGTCGCGATCGAGGCGCTTCAGCTCGGTTTGCCGGCGTTCGAGCACGCGCGCCACCACCGAGACGACCAGGTCCTCGGCCAACTCGACGACATCGTCGAGCTTCGCGAAGGCGACCTCGGGTTCGACCATCCAGAACTCCGAGAGATGGCGGCGCGTCTTCGACTTCTCGGCCCGGAAGGTGGGGCCGAAGCAGTAGACGCGGCCGAGGGCCATCGCGTTGGCTTCGTTGTAGAGCTGGCCGCTCTGCGTCAGGTACGCCGTGGTGTCGTCGAAGTACTGGACCGGGAAGAGCGTCGTCGTGCCCTCGCAGGCCGCCGGCGTGAAGATCGGCGTGTCGGCCAGGATGAACCCGCGGTCGTCGAAGAATGACCGCACGGCAGCGATGACCTCGGCGCGGACCCGCAGGACGGCGCTCTGGCGCTCGCTGCGAATCCACAGGTGCCGGCGATCCATGAGATAGTCGACGCCGTGCTCCTTCGGCGTGATCGGATAGTCCGCCGACGGGCCGACGACTTCGAGCGTCGCCAGGTCGAGCTCGAAGCCCCCCGGCGCGCGCGTGTCGGCGCGGACGGCGCCCGAGACGATGAGCGACGTTTCCTGCGTCAAGTGATCGGCTGTCCGGAAGGTGTCCTCGTCGACGGCGGCTTTCGACATGACGCCCTGGATGAAGCCGCTGCCGTCGCGGATGGTCAGGAAGTGAATCTTGCCGCTCGACCGCCGGGCGTGCAGCCATCCCCTGATGATCACCCGCCGGCCTTCGTGCCGGGCGATGTCCTCGATGTAGGCGAGGGTCCCCTCGTGTGTCATGGTCAGCTCCGTGCCGCGTCTTCGAGGCGCGCGATCGCCTGGCGCGCCCGTTCGAGCGCCGGCGCGGCGGGCTCCGCGCCGGCCAGTTCCAGCATCATCGTGCCGTCGTAGCCGATCTTCTGCAGGGCCGCCAGGGCGCCCGCCCAGCCGATGGTCCCCTCGAATGGCGCCAGGTGCTCGTCGCGGCGGCCGTGGTTGTCGTGCACGTGCGTGGCGATGAGCACCTCGGACAGCGTCTCGATGGCGTCCACGACATCGCCCTGCATGTGCGCATGCCCGAAGTCCAGGCAGACGCCCACCTCGGGCAGGTCGAGGCCGTCCAGCAGGTCCACCAGGGCCTCGGCCGTCGCCATCGCGTTCGGGATCACCTCGAGCGCCACCCGGACGCCGAGCGGCGAGGCCATCCCGCATATCTCCTCGATGCTGCGCATCACCGCGTCGCGGCTGTTCTGGACGGAAGGGGACAGGAGCGAGTCCTGCAGCCCCGGGTGCACCACCAGCACGGCGACGGGCACCCGGCGGGCGAGTTCCAGCGCGGCTCCGGTTTCGCGCACCGCCCGCGCCCGCGCGGCTTCGTCACCCGAGGCGATCGACAGGGGGTTGATCCACGCCCCGTCGTACCGCTCCATGACCGGCGCATGCAGGCTGTGCAGCCGGAGTCCCTCGCGCGTCAGCCACCCGGCGATGGCGTCGAGGACGGCGGGCTCGTGGTAGTCCACGTGCGACCGTGTCGCGATGATCTCGACCGCGTCAAACCCCTGCGCCGCCACCTCGGCCAGATGGTCGTGACGCAGGCGCTGCGTATGGTAGAGCTGGGTTGAAACGCCGAAGTGCACGACGATGCTCCAGGTTCGGGGGTGAATTGTTCATTTTACCCCATGCACCGGGTGCTCATCCCCGCAGTTCCTCCACGTAGCGGCCCAGCACCTCACAGAGGCCTGCGAAACGCGAATACTTCGACAGGTTGATCCGGGCGTAGTGCAGCGTGCGCGGCATGTACTGGATGTAGACCGGGTTCCGGCGCGTCGCCGTCTGGTAGCCGAAGGTGCCGAGGGCCTTGAGGTTCCGCTGCAGGGCCATCAGGTCGAACCGGCGGCGGAACTCCCGCCTCTCCTCCGAGGACGTCGCGCCGCCCCGGAACGCCAGGTAAAAGGCAATGTAGTCCTCGAGCGCGTCCTCGTTGATGTCGACGTAGGAGTCCCTGAGCAACGACACCAGGTCGTAGGTGTCGGGCCCCATCCGGGCGTCCTGGAAGTCGATGATGAAAAGCCGACCGTCGCGCCACATGAGATTGCGGCTGTGGTAGTCGCGGTGGCACAGCACGCGCGCGTCGCCGGCGAGTTCCTGGACGATCGCGGCGAACTCGGCCGTCAAAGCCTCACGGTCGGCCGGCGTGATCTCGGCGCCGCGGTAGGCGACTACGAATTGCTTCAGGAAGAACTCGAATTCCCAGGTGAGCTTGGCGACGTCGAACGCGATCCCGTAGGGGACGTACTGATCCGACGCCAGTTCGCGGCCGCGCCGCTGGATGGCGGCGACAAGCCTGATGGCCTCCCGGTACAGGGCCGTGTGCTCGGAAATCGCCGCAGAGCCTAGATGCGCCTGCAACGTCACGTCACCGAGGTCCTGGAGTTCGAGGATACCCAGGTCCTCGGCGTGCCCCAGGATGGCGGGGATGGGCACCGGTACTTTGGCCAGCAGCCCGGCCACGTTGACAAACGGCAGCGCGTCGAACGAGAACGGCGCGGCGTGCAGCGCGAGCACGAAACTGCCCCCGCCCCGCGGCTGTACGCGGAAGTAGCGCCGGTCGGACGCGTCCCCGGTGAGAGGGAGCACGAGGGCGCGCGGCGCCTGGAGGCTGGCGCGATCGAGATACTGCAGCACCGGGTCGGGCAGGGCCGAATCGGGCGAGGACTTCAGGGTGGTCATCGGGACTGATCCCTTCATGTCGCCCGGCGCCGTTGCGCGTCGAGCGGAGTCACCAGACAGTCGCCGGCGAGTTCCGCGCCAGCGCCGGGAGCGCGATCCCCGCGCGGGACGACCACGCGGCGCGACAGGCGGAGGCCGGCGGGGACGCGGACGCCGCAGGCGACCACGCATTCGTCGAGCGCGGCGCCCTCGGCCACGACGACATCATCCCACAGCACCGACCGCGTAACGCGCGCGCGGGCGTGCACCTCGGTGCGTGCGCCGGCGAGCACGTCGCCCAGGCCTTCCGAGTGCCCGATGGCGAGGCATGTCTCCAGGTAATCGGCGGCCGTGCCGATGTCGAAAAACGCCGCGGCAGAGGTCATCGCGCGGACCGCGCCGGGTTGCCGCGCCAGCAGGTCACGGTAGATCCCCGACACCGTGTTGGCCGGCTCGTCAGGGTCCAGCCGGGCGAACACGGACCGCTCGACGGCCTGGACGCCGATGAAATGCCAGCCCTGGTTGTCCGGCCCGGGCTCGGTGAAGCCCGTGACCCGGCCGTCGCCGTCCACCGACACGCCCCCGTAATGCCGCGGGTTCGGGTTCGGGACGACGGCCAGCGTGACGGCCGCGCCCGACGACGTGTGGCCCGCGGCGAGGGCCGCGAGGTCGAGATCCGTCAGCGTGTCGCCGTTGACGAGGAAGAACCGGTTCGCATCCAGCATCGGCAGCGCGCGGGCGGGCCCGCCGGCGCTTCCGAGGATGCGCGGCTCCCACACGTAGCGCACCCGCACGCCGAAGGCGCCGCCGTCGCCGATGGCCGCCGTGATCGACGCCGGCCGGTGATGCAGGTTCAGCACGGCGTCGGTGACCCCGCCCCCCGCCAGCCAGCGGAGGATTCGCCCAGCCAGCGGGACGCCGGCGACCGGGAGCGCGGGCTTGGCCGAGATGCCGGAGAGCGGCGCGAGGCGCGTGCCCAGCCCGGCCGTGAGGAGCATGGCCGGCCAGCGCACCGGGGCGGCAGGGGGGGATGGCGTCTCGTTCACGTGATGCGGTCGGGCTCGTCGAAGATCATATGGGCGCCGCGGAATCCCAGGGCCTCACGGTTCTTCGTGAACAGCCCGCAGTAGGAATCCAGGATGTAGTCGGTGGTCGTGCGTCCCAGGGCGGCGGCAGCCGCGGTGATGCCCGCTTCGGCGCCTTCCAGCTCGACGAAGGTGCCGATGGGGGTCTCGTCAATCGCGACCACCACGCCGTCGAGGGTGAATTCCTCGCGGTATTTCTGATAGCGGAACCAGACGCGCAGGCCGAGGTGCTCGAGGACGCGCTGAAGGACGTCTGCATCCGCGATGGCGGTTTCAAGCTCCTCGCGGAGCTTCATCGGACCCGGCTGCGCGGGCCCCTTGAAGGTCAGGAAGTTGCGCGCTCCCTCGCGACGGATCCTCAACGCACGGCGTTGCTCGCGCAGCGTTTCCCGCTCGTCGTCGAACAGCGCATCGTCCTGAAAGCGGCGCTCGCGCACGGCTGAGGCGCCCAGCGCCAGCACGGCCTCGCGCGCCTCCCGGGCGCTCCCGAATCGCAGCTTGATTTCCCGTTCGAGCATGGCGGCCCTGGATGCCGGCTCCACCGGCTGGCGGCCTCCAGTTTACCTCTTTGCGAAGACCATCACGGTGTGCGTGCTGCCGAGGCCGCCAGGCATCAGCAGCGTCTTGAGCGCCAGGCGATCGGCGAGCCGGCCCGGGGCCGACAGCTCGGCGACCAGCGGGCTGCCCTCCAGGATGTCCAGCAGGAAGCGGGTCTGAGCGGCGAGGGTCACCGTCTCGAGGCCGGCCTTCCCGGCGGCCCGGCGGACGGAGGTGAAATCGACGTGCGAGGTCAGATCGCGACTGCCGGGGTCCGCCAGCCAGGCCGGCCCGCCCGGCGGCGCGCCTCCCGCCGGCGCGTCGATCAGATGCCGGTGGTAGGTGGTCAGCGTGCCCTGCGAACGGGCCGCCGAGTACAATTCCACCGCCTCGTACCCGTAGTCGATGAGCACCAGGAACCCGCG